>NZ_JBFRHB010000002.1:0-355411 GCF_052115645.1 Arthrobacter sp. 2MCAF14
CAGGCTTGTGGGAAACTTTCATCTACGAGATGCCTCTCTTTTCGGTGGTCAATGTGCTCTAGACAAGCTCCATTTTCCTCGAAAAGACGGGCATTCTCGGTTTAAACCGCCGCCCGCGTCTCGATCATCATCGGTGGATCAAGGCTAAGGCAGCTACAGCAACACACGTGTGCTACTACAGCGGCGCGACGACGGAATACCTTGACGAGTCACCCTGGATCGATTGGCTCTGCTTGCCGTCCACTCCCACCGGGATGTCTCCGGCAATGGTCACGCGGTTGAGCTTGCGCGGCTGGCCGTCGTAGTTGTCGGGGGCGTAGTGCTGGGTGATGCGGTTGTCGAAGAGCACCAACTGGTTCGGTTCCCAGTTCACGCGCACCACGTTCTCCGGTCTGGTGACGTAGGCCTGCAGCAAGCGGATGATGTCCTTCGACTCCGTATTCGATAGCCCGACGATCCGAAGGCGCTGCGCGAAGCCCCCAATGAACAATCCGCGCTCGCCGGTCAGGGGGTGGACACGCACCACGGGGTGGGCGGTTTCGAATTTGATGCGGGTGAACTCCTTGCGGCGCTCATCGGCGTTCTCATGTTCCAAGCTTTTCGGCACCGAGTAGTCGTAATCGTTGGTGTGGATCGCCCAGAGCGTGTCCGCGAAGTTCCGGAGCTCGTCCGGCAGGTCCGCGTACGCTCCCGCCGAAGAGGCGATCAGGGTTTCGCCTCCATACGACGGAAGGTCGATGCTGCGCAGGGTCGAAGCCTGCGGCGGGTTGACCACGAACGTGACGTCAGTGTGCCAGTTGTTGGCGGAACCGTTCTCGCTGTCCACGGGCAGGACATTCTCTTCGCCCTCCACGGAGGCCACGGTCGGATGCGCCGTGGTGAGCGGGCCGAAATGGCTGGCGAATTTCACCTGGGCCTCATCGCTGAGAATGTTGGCCTCCCGGAAAACGAGGGCCTTGTGTTCGTTGAGCGCGGCCCGGATTTGCGCCACGGTTTCCGGGGCGAGATCGCCGGTGAGGTCGAAGCCGCGGATTTCGGCGCCGATGCGGGATCCGAGCTTGGCAAATTCCAACTTTGTTTCAGTGATGACGGACATTTTTTGTTCCTTTTCTGTTGTGACTCTCTAGTGACTTACGGGATAGATGGATTGACGGTCAGGACCCGGATCCGACGGCGGTCCTCCAGCGGGAGAAATGCTGTTCCAGGGCTACAAGGAGGAAATTCACGGCCAAGCCCAGAAGGGACACCGTGAGAATGCCGGCGTACATGTCCGGGATAAGGAAACTGCTCTGGGAATTCACGATGAGGTAGCCGAGCCCAGCCTTCGCTCCCACCATTTCGGCGGCGATCAACACCAAAATGGAAGCCGTGCCGGCCATGCGGATACCCGTGAAAATGGTGGGCACCGCGGAGGGCAGAATCACCTTGCGGAACAGCGCGAGGCTCGAGAGGCCGAGCGATTTCGCGGCCCGGATGAGCAGCGGATCCACGGTCTTCACGCCCGCGATCGTGTTCAGCAGGACCGGAAAGAACGCCGCATACGCCACGATGCTGATCTTGGACTCTTCGCCGATCCCCAGCAGCAGTGTGAAGACGGGCAGCAGTGCAAGGGCGGCAGTGTTGCGGAACAGTTCCAGGAGTGGGTTTAGCACCGCATTGAGCCGTCCGTACCAGGCGATCAGCAGACCGAGGGATACGCCGGCCACGAGGGCTGCGCCGAATCCCGACACCGAACGGGTGAGGCTCGCGGCCAGATGCGCCTGGATGGTGCCGGATTCGAACAATTTGCCCCACGCGGCCAGGACCTCGTGCAAGGGCGGCAGGAATACCCGGGTTGAGGGGCTGGCCAGATGTGTCGGCCCGAGTTCCCACAGAGCCAGGAATGCGATGATCCCTGCGGACTTCCACAGGCCGGAACCGGCGCGCGCGGCGGCGGTCCGCACAAAGGCGGGTATCGCCGTCGTGCGCCGACGCCTCGCCTCAACAGGACCGGAGTGCCCGACGGCGGGAGGTTGCTTGGGTGCGGCGCTCGCCGCGGGCTGTTGCGCGAGTGTTGTGGTCATCAGGCTGCGCTCCTTTCGAGAGTTGTTCCCGGAACTTCATCCGGGGCCGTGCCGTCCGGCAGGATCTTGCGATGCCCGGCGTCCCGGGCCAGGCGGACTTCGTCGTGCAACAAGGTCCAGACCTTGTGCCGTTGTTCGACGAAGGCGGGGTGCGAGCGGATGTCGTCCTCGCCGTCGCGGTCCGGGATGTCCACGTCCACGATTTCCTTGAGCCGTCCGGGCCGGGCGCTGAGGACGGCGACGCGCTGCCCCAGGTACACGGCCTCGTCGATGCCGTGGGTGATGAACACAATCGTCTTTCCCGTGGCCCGCCAGATCCGCAGGAGCTCGTCCTGGAGTTGTTCACGCGTCTGGGCGTCCAACGCGGCGAAGGGTTCGTCCATGAGGAGCACATCGGGCTCATAGGCGAGGCTCCGGGCAATGGCCACTCGCTGCTTCATGCCGCCCGAGAGCTCATGCGGGAAACGGTCCTCGAAGCCGGCCAGGCCAACCAGTTTGAGGTATTCGCTTGCCTTGGCGGCACGTTCGCGGCGATTGAGCTTGCGCCCGTCCGTGCCCTTGCCTTCAAGCCCGATCGACACGTTGGCCGACGCCGTGCGCCAGGGAAAGAGCGCGTACTGCTGGAAAACCACGGCACGGTCCTTCCCGGGACCCGTCACGGGCTGGCCGTCCACCAATACCTCGCCAGAGGTGGGCGTGGACAGGCCAGCCAGGAGGTCCAGCAAGGTGGTCTTGCCGGAACCGCTGGGCCCCACCAAGGTGAGGAATTCGCCGTCGCGCACGTCGAGGCTCAAAGAGTCGAGGGCGGTGAGCGTAGTGGACGCTTTCGCGCCGGTCTTGCCAGTCGCGCCGGTCGGGGAGGCCTTGGAGCCCTTGCCGGGGCGGACGGTGAATTGCTTGGTGACGTCACGGAGGCTGATTTTTGCGGTCATCACTATCCCTTCGCTGTGCTTGTTGGGGTGCTTGATGCGAGATCGTTGAATTTGTTGGTGTAGTACTTCGACGGTGCGAGATCGCTCTTGACAATCCCCGAGCTCTTCAGCCAGGCGGACCAGCGGCTGAAATCCTCGTCCTTGATCACACCGTTGTCGGGTACTCCGGGGCTCTTCCAGTACTGCAGGTTCGCGGTGCTCTCATTGCGTCCGCGGGCGTCGATGATCTTCTTGAAGCGCGCGATCACTTGGTCGCGCGGCGTCTCGGTCTCCCATTTGATGGCCTTGGCCACGCCCGTTGCAAAGGTCCGCGCCGTGTTGGGGTTTTTCTCGATGAAGTCGTTGCGGAGCACGTACTGTCCGCCGGCGAAGGTGCCGAAGAGTTCATAGTCGTTGAAGAGGGAGCGCAGTCCACCGGCGGCAACCGCATGGTCCTGCAGGACCCCGCCCAGGCTTCCGACGTCCACTTGGCCGCGGCGGATCGCTTCTTCGGTGTCGTTGGGCGCGAGCACTACCAGTTGTACTTGCTTGATTTCGTCCTGGCTGAGGCCGTTCTTGCCGAGGTAGCTGTTGATGACGGCTTCGGAATGGGCGCCGAGGGTGTTGACTGCGATCTTCTTGCCGATGAGGTCCCTGGCGGTCTTGATGGGGCTGTCCGCCTTGACGTAGAAGCCGTTGAAGGTCTTGGCGTCTTCGCCGTAGTAGTTCACGACGGCGGTCACTGGCGCCCCTGCCTCAATCAGCTTCACGATTGCCCCGGCGAACGCACCGCCGAAGTCGGTCTGGTTGGTGGCCGCCGATTGGATGTCCTGGGGGCCGCTGGTGGTGTTGCCTACCCAGTTGAGTTTGATGTCACCCAGGTAACCGAGGTCCGCAGCCAGTTCGGGGAGCCCGACGTTGTTGGCCGAGCCTTGGTAGCGGAGCACTCTGATTTCCGGTTGACCGGCTGTTTGGCCGGCTGATTGGTCTCCCGCTTGAGCATTGCCGCCGCAGCCGGTCACCGTCAGCGCAAGTACGACGGCGGCCGCGACGCTTAGCAGGGTCTGGTGCAGTTTCATGGGAGCTACTTTCTGGGGGGAGTGGAATTCGTGGTCCGGGCGTGGTCTGGAGTAGACCGAACTGCCGGTGGGAACGATGTAAGCGCATGTCGACTGCTCAGGGGAAGCCCGCCAGTAACGCCCGGAAATGCCGGGAAACCGGGCGAAATCCGGCGACATGCCCGCGCAACTCCGGGCAATGCAAGGACACAATTCGCCCTGCGTCGCTGGGTTGAGCTGCGGGCTCCCCAAAGCGCGCCAAACCCAACTAGCTCGCAGTAGATGTCGTTTTGACGGCGCATAACGTCATCTACTGCGACCCAGTTGGGGTGGGGTTGCCTGTCACAATCGTTTTGTTCGTATTGATGCTCACACCGGTGCCAGATTCTTAGCGTTCCTGGCGGCTGGCCGGATACGGTAGATACATGACGTCAAGCACCGCCGCCGAGTCCATTCGGTCAACCCGCAAAATTCCCGCAGACATTGCCCGTTCCTGGCTCCTCGTGAACGCCATGAAGACGGAGCTTTTCGACCAGTCGGCCTCATCGCGCGCGGACGCCGTCATCCTTGATATCGAAGACGCTGTGGACCCGTCCCAGAAGGACATCGCCCGCGATAACGTCATCAACTGGCTGACCGCCGGCGGCCAGGCCTGGGTCCGCATCAACGACGCCACTAGCCCGTTCTGGGCCGACGACCTCGCCGGTCTGCGTGGCACGCCGGGCCTGTTGGGCGTCATGCTGGCCAAGACCGAGTCAGCGGACCAGGTCACCGAGTCCTTCCACCGCATGGACGGCAAGACCCCTGTGGTCGCCCTCGTTGAGTCGGCCCTCGGCATCGAGGAAGCCAACCACATCGCCCGCGCCCAAGGCGCCTTCCGCCTGGCCTTCGGTTCGGGCGACTTCCGCCGGGACACCGGCATGGCCGCAACGCCTGAGGCAATGGCCTACCCGCGTGCCAAGCTCGTCGTCGCGAGCCGCGTTGGCAACCTGCCGGGACCGATCGACGGCCCCACCGTCGGCACCAACCACCCGATCCTGCGCGAGCAGACCGGCATCACGGTGACCATGGGCATGACCGGCAAGCTCTGCCTGGCGATTGACCAGACCACAGTCATCAACGAGGTCATCAGCCCCACGCCATCCGACGTCGCCTGGGCCACCGACTTCATGAACGACTTCGAAGCCAATGGCAGGGTCATCCGCGACGGTTCCGACCTTCCGCGCCTCGGCCGCGCCGAAAAGATCATGAAGCTCGCGGTGGCCTTCGGAGTCCAGCCCTCGCTCTAAGGGCACCCACGGACGCCCGCTCACTTATGTCCGGCTTTTTCACGACGCCCGCTCACTTATGACGGCAATTCCCGAAACCATCGCGCACATGATCTGAGCGAGGGTTCGCCCGCAACCGTTGATATGTGAGCGAGGGTTCGCCCGCAACCGTTGATATGTGAGCGAGGGTCCGTCGGGTTTCCGGCCTCCAGGCCCCGCTGCTCTGGCAAGTGCCCTAAACTTGGGGGGTGCTGAATGAATTCTGGGCCACTGCCTCTATCGCCTACAAGACGCTGGTTTTCGGTGCGATGGGGCTTATCGCCGTCGGGATCATCCTCACGATCATCGGCAACACCTCCCATAACCAAGGCCTTGCACTGACGTCCTTGTTCGTGATCGGGCTCGGCCTGGTCCTGCATGTCGTGGGCATGGTGGTCCGCGGACAGCAGGTCCGCAAGGGCTTGAAGAAGTAGCCTGGCGGAGCACGGCGATGACCAAGCATGCGGTGGTGATCGCCGGAGGAGGCCCCACAGGGCTGATGCTCGCGGGCGAGCTGGCGTTGGCCGGCGTCGATGTCGCGATTGTCGAGCGGCGCCCAAGCCAGGCTCTGGCCGGCTCACGTGCGGGCGGTTTGCACTCGCGCACCATCGAGGTCCTCGATCAGCGCGGAATCGCAGATCGGTTCCTTTCCGAGGGGCAGGTGGCCCAGGTCGCGGGGTTCGGCGGCGTCCGTTTTGACATCAGCGACTTTCCCACCCGGCACAACTACGGGCTAGGGCTGTGGCAGAACCACATCGAGCGCATCCTGGCCGGCTGGGTCGCCGAGCTTGCGGTGCCGATCTACTACGGACGCGAGGTAACCGGTTTCGCGCAGGACGAGACCGGCGTCGACGTCGATCTGTCCGCCGGCGAGCCGTTGCGCACTGAATACCTCGTCGGGTGCGACGGCGGACGCAGCCTGGTCCGTAAAGCAGCCGGAATCGAGTTCCCCGGGTGGGATCCGACCACAAGCGCCCTGATCGCCCAAGTCGAGATGACCGAGCAGCCGCCATTGGGCGTCCACCCCAATGCTTTCGGCATCCACTCCTTCGGCAAGCTGGACTACAAGATTCTCGACGGCAAGGTGGTCTACGCGGATGGCGGCCCGGTGGGGGTCATGGTGACCGAAGAGCACGTCGGACCCGCCACTGACCCCACCCTCCACGACCTGAGCGAGGCGCTCATCGCCGTATGCAGCACGGATTACGGGGTCCACAGTCCTATCTGGATCTCCAGATTCACCGATATGACCCGGCAGGCCGCGAGCTACCGCGACAGGCGGGTCCTGTTAGCTGGCGACGCCGCGCACGTGCATGCCCCCGACGGCGGACAAGGCCTCAACACCGGGGTGCAGGATGCCGTGAACCTGGGATGGAAGCTGGCCCAGGTGGTCAAGCGGACATCGCCGGAGAGCCTCCTCGATAGCTACCACGCCGAGCGCCACCCGGTGGCCGCCCGTGTGCTGCGAAACACGATGGCGAGCGTCGCCCTTCGCCGCCCGGACGAACGCACAAAAGCCGTGGGCGAGGTCATTGCCGAGCTCCTAGGCATGGAGGAACCCCGCAAGCGCTTCGCGGCGATGCAGTCCGGCCTCGATGTACATTACGACGTCGGCGAGGGGCACCCGCTGCTCGGACGCCGCATACCCGATCTCGACCTGGTCACGGCTAACGGCCCGTTGCGCGTCTTCAGCCTGCTGCACGATGCCCAGCCGGTCCTCCTCAACCTTGGCGAGCCCGGCGGCATCGACATCACGCCGTGGGCGGACCGCGTCCAGTTGGTCGACGCCGCCTACCTTGGTACCTGGGAGCTTCCGGCACTCGGGGCCGTCACTCCTCCGGCCGCCGTGTTGATTCGGCCCGACGGATACGTGGCCTGGGTGGGAGACCGAACCCAGGCGGGCCTTTCCGACGCGCTGACCACATGGTTCGGACCGCCTGCCGCGGAGTAGCGGTACGGCGTCGATGCTCATCCGCAGACACGTCCCGGGCCGATAGGGTTGGACTATGACTATTAACCCGGACTTGCAGGGCCGCAGCTACCCTGCCGCAGAGGTGTACGACGTCGGCCGCGAAAAGATCCGGGAGTTCGCCCGGGCCGTGAAGGCCACCCATCCCGCTCACTTCGACGTCGAAGCCGCCAAAGCACTTGGCCACAGCGACCTCGTCGCCCCGCCGACCTTCGCCATCATCGTCGCGCAGCGGGCCGATGCCCAGCTGATCGAGGACCCCGATTCCGGGATTGACTTCAGCCGCGTGGTTCACGCGGACCAGCGCTTCACGCACCACCGCCCGATCGTTGCGGGGGATCAGTTGCGGGCCGAACTGCACGTCGACGGCGTCCGTGCCATGGGCGGCGGGGCGATGATCACCACCCGTTCGGAAATCACCACCGTGGACGGCGAGAGAGTCGCCACCACCACCTCGTCCATCCTGGTCCGCGGAGAGGGACAGTAGCCATGAGCTTGAGATTTGAAGAACTCACCGTCGGGCAGGAAATCGGCACCCGCAGCATCGAGGTCACGCGCCAGGACCTGGTCAAGTACGCCGGCGCGTCCGGCGACTTCAACCCGATCCACTGGAACGAATCCTTCGCCACCGGCGTCGAACTTCCCGGAGTCATCGCCCACGGTATGTTCACCATGGGCTCCGCCGTGCAGCTGGTGAGCGACTGGGCCGGCGACCCCGCCGCCGTCGTCGACTACCAGACGCGCTTCACCAAACCGGTGCTGGTCACCGACACGACCGGCACCAGCGAGCCCGGCGCCGTGATTGAGGTTGCCGGAGTGGTGGGAGCGCTCGACGCCGAAGCCCGCACCGCGCGCATCGACCTGACCGTCACCTTTGCCGGCCAGAAGGTCCTCATGAAGTCCCAGGCCGTTGTGAAGCTCGCTTGAGCCGGTTGCAACAATCAGCACCTTGCGCCACCGCGGCGGAACTGTCGCGGTGGCGTAATGCTGTGGTGGCCGCGTACGGCGCCAGCGGCCTGGCCTTCTCTTCGTGGGTCTCCCGCTTGCCCGCGATCCGCGATGGCCTGAACCTGACGCCCGGCACGGTAGGGCTCCTGCTGATGTGCATGACTGTGGCATCGTTTCTCTCTGTGTCGGCGTCCGGGGTGATCGTGATCCGGCTCGGATCACGACTGACCACGCGGATCGGCGGCGCCATGGTGGGCCTCGGCCTCGCGGTTGCCGGTTTTGGCACGTCCGTGCTGGCCAGCCCGGTGGTCGTAGCGCTTGGACTCATGGTGATCGGCCTCGGCACGGCCAGCTGGAACACGGCATCGAATGTCGAGGGGGCGTCACTGGAACGCGCCCTCGAACGGCACATCATGCCGCGTCTCCATGGATCCTTCAGCCTCGGCACCGTTGCGGGCGCAGGGCTCGGCGCTTGGGCCGCCGCCGCGGGACTGCCGGTCTTCTGGCATCTGGCCGCGGCCGGCCTGGTGGTCGCGGTCTCGGTGGTGACAGCCACTGCCTGGTTCCGTGCGGATATCACCCGCCATTCCATAGCGCGAGGGGTTGCCAAGGCTTTCAAGCCCGAAAGGCCGGACACCTTCGAAGATCCTTCAACCGGCCCCTTGCCGGTCATCCAGCCGGGTCAGCCCGGCCAGCAGGGACCGGCCGAACCTTTGGACAGCAAGCGCATGGTGGCCCGGGCGTGGCGCGAACGCCGGACCCTCCTGCTTGGATTGCTCGTCCTGGGGCTCGCCCTGGCTGAGGGCGCGGCGGGGGACTGGGTGGCCTTGGCATTGGCCGATGGCCACGGTCAATCCGATGCTGCCGGAGCCATCGGCTACGGAATCTTCGTGACGTTCATGACTGTGGGCCGCTTTGCCGGGACGGTGGTCCTGGACCGCTTCGGACGGGTGCCTGTAATGCGCTGGTGCTCGGCCACGGCTGTGGTCGGGCTGGCACTCTTTGTCTTCGCCCCGGTGCCGTGGCTCGCCTTCGCGGCCCTGGCCATCTGGGGTCTGGGTGCCTCTTTGGGGTTCCCGGTGGGCATGTCCGCTGCCGCCGACGATCCAGCGCACGCAGCGGCCCGGGTTTCGGTCGTCTCCACGATCGGCTATGGGGCTTTCCTTTGCGGTCCGCCGCTGTTGGGACTGCTGGCGGAGCACTTCGGCATCCTGCATTCCTTGCTCGCCGTCCTGGTCCTGCTCGTCGCCAGTTTCTTCCTGGCGCCCGTCTCGCGTACGCGCGTTCCTGAGCCGGCGCGTCCCTGAGCCGGCGCGTCCCTGAGTCGGCGCACCCCCTGAGTCGGCTGGGGCAGGCAATCCCCGCTAGGCTTGTTTGGTGACCCAGACGACGCTTTCCGAACTGACCACGGCCGCCGTTGGCGGCCCTGCCGGCACCTTTGTGGAGGCCCGCACCGAAGGGGAAATCATCGACGCCGTCCGCTCGGCGGATGCCGCGGGCGAGAAACTGCTCATCATCGGCGGGGGATCCAACCTGCTGATCTCTGACGCCGGATACCCGGGCACCGTGCTCAAGATCGCTACGCAAGGCTTCACCGTCAATTCGGAGGATAGCTGCGGAGGCGTTTCCGTGGTGGTCCAGGCCGGGCACAACTGGGATGCCTTCGTGGAGCACTCGGTGCTGCACGCGTGGTCGGGACTTGAGGCCCTTTCCGGCATCCCCGGAGCCACGGGCGCCACTCCTGTTCAGAATGTGGGCGCCTACGGTGCCGATGTCTCCCAGACCATCGCGGCGGTCCGTACCTGGGACCGCGAACGCAACGCCGTGCAAACCTTCACCAACTCCGAGCTCAAGTTCGGCTACCGGGACTCCATCCTCAAACAGACCACCACCGAGGGCTCACCGCGATACGTGGTGCTGACAGTTGAATTCCAGCTGCCGCTCGGACGCATGAGCGCGCCCATCCGGTACGCAGAACTGGCCCGGTCACTCGGGGTCGAGGCCGGGAAACGCGCGTATTCCAACGACGTCCGGCGCGAAGTCCTGCGGCTGCGTGCCTCCAAGGGCATGGTCCTCGACGCTTCGGACAGGGACACCTATTCCACGGGCTCCTTCTTCACCAACCCGATTGTCCCGGCCGCAGCGGCCGCGTCACTGCCCGAGGGAGCGCCCCAGTACCCGGCAGGAAACGATGGACTCGTCAAGCTGTCGGCAGCCTGGCTGATCGACCAGGCCGGCTTCGGAAAGGGCTTCGGACTCGAACCCGCAAGCGTCTCCGGCGGCCGCGCCTCGCTGTCCACCAAGCACACCCTGGCCATCACCAACCGGGGAGGAGCCAGCGCGGAGGATATGGTGGCGATCGCGCGCGAGGTGCGGCGCGGCGTCGTCGAGCGCTTTGGTATTGAACTGCATCCGGAGCCGCTATTGATCGGTTTGGCCCTGTAGAAAACCGCTTCGGAACCCGTGGGGAGTGCGCGTCAGCGCTTTCCGCTCGGGAGGACCTTGTTGAGGAGCAGGAACGTCAGCCCGCAGCTGGCTGCTCCCAAGAGGAAGATCTGGCTGAACGCTATGCTCTGCGGCGACGGACCGCCGGGCGAAATCCAGCCGGCTGCCGCGAAGCCAGCGACGCCCAGGAGCATAACAATGGCGGCAAGCAGGAAGCTGCGCACTTGATCGCTCGCGCCTGTCTGGAACCCTGGTTCGGAATCGTCAACGTGCCGCTCGGACGAGGGCTGGCACGCGGCGGCAAGGCCCAGGAGGAGGGCCGCGGCACCGGTGGCGGCGAGTCCCACCTCTTGGACAGCCTGCATCGACGGGGACAACCGGACCCCCGCACCAACAGCTATTGCCAAGCCGCAGACAAGCCCGACGGCGGCGGCGCACCAACCAGCGGCCGCTAACCGCCGGCTGAGCGGCCGCAGCAGCGGACCTAACTCACCGAACAGCATTCCCCTAGCGTAGGAGGGCCCGCTGGAAGGCCCCTGTGAGCGGCATGGGAGTTCCTCCAGCGTGCTAATGAGGACCGAAGCTGTCCGCCGTGCATCCTATGATGGGGCCATGGCAGCTTCGACGACGATCAGCGTCACTCCCAAAGTCATGGGCAGGCTGCGCCTTGCGAGCCAAGGATTGCTTGGCGGATTCAGCAGCCCGGAGGAATGCGTCTCCAGGATGGGCGCGATGCAGGCCCAAGACCTTGCCTCGGCGTTCTGGGCGGTGGGACAGCGGGTCCCCGGTTCTGGCCTCTCGAAGGTGCTGGAAGCGCTGGAGAACGGCACAGTGGTCCGGTCCTGGCCCATGCGGGGCACACTTCACTTGGTTCCGCCGCAGGACTTGCGCTGGATCCTGGCCATCACCGCGGATCGGTCCATGCGTTCGGTTGCCGCACGGCATCGGGAGCTTGGGATCGACGAGGCAGACATCGCCACGTGCCGGGATCTTGCCCTTGAACGGGTCACCGGAAGCCCAGGCGCAACGCGCGAGGAACTCTTCAAGATCTTCGAATCCGCAGGCCAAGTGACCGCGGCCCAACGCGGGATCCATTTGCTGTGGATCCTGTGCCAGAACGCTTGGCTGGTCCAAGGTCCTCCGGCCGGCACGGCAGGCAAAGCGCTTGGACAGCAACTATTCGTGGCCTTCGATGAGTGGATTCCGGAATCCAAGGCCTTGGGCCGTGAAGAGGGAATTGCCGAATTCCTGCTCAGGTATATACGCAGCCACGGACCGGCCACGCTCTCGGACTTCGCGTGGTGGACCCAGATTCCCAAAGCCGAGGTCCGGGCAGCCCACGAGACTATTCGCAGCCAACTCGTTGAGCTCGTCTTCCGTGGAACGTCCTATTGGCTGTCGCCTGAGACGGCAGCACTGCTCGACGACGGCGTCCCCGGCTCGCGGACGGTCTTCGCCCTGCCGGGATTCGATGAATTCCTGCTCGGGTATACGGACCGCAGCCTTGTCCTGCCCCCGGAGCATTTTCAGAAGGTCGTTCCGGGCAGCAACGGGGTCTTCAAGCGGATGATCGTGTCCGGCGGCGAAGTGGTGGGCACCTGGTCCCGCAGCGGCACCGGCCGGAGCGCCGTCGTCGTGCCCGAACCGTTCGCCCCGGAAAGCCTGACTCCGGCAGCCAAACGGTCCTTCGAACTCCAGGCCGCGAAGTACCTGCGGTTCATGGAGAGGTGAGGGACTCCCGAAAACGCCGCCGGCCCGCCATGCAGTCGCGGGCAGCGACTGGACAGCGGGCCAGTGCAGATATTCGTGCAGGAGTCCTAGAGGGTGCCCGTAGCGATCTTCAGCATGCGGCGCAGCGGCTCGGCAGCGCCCCAGAGGAGCTGGTCGCCCACCGTGAAGGCGCTGATGTACTCAGGGCCCATCTCGAGCTTGCGGATACGGCCCACGGGGATCTCCAAGGTGCCGGAGGCGGCTACCGGGGTGAGGTCCGCCATGGAGGCTTCCTTGGTGTTGGGAACGACTTTGGCCCACTCGTTGTCAGCGTCGAGGAGCTTCTCGATTTCGGCGACGGACAGGTCCTCGCGCAGCTTGAGCGTCAGTGCCTGGGAGTGGGAGCGCATGGCGCCGATACGGACGCAGAGGCCGTCCATGACCACATGGTCCTTGCCTGGTTTTCCGTTGCCCGTGCCGAGGATCTTGTTGGTTTCCACCCCGGCCTTCCACTCTTCCTTGGACTGGCCGTTGCCGAGGTCGGCATCGATCCACGGGATCAGGGAGCCGGCCAGCGGCGCGCCGAACTGGGTGGCGTCGACGCCGGAGCGCTGGGTCGCCAAGACCTTGCGGTCGATTTCCAGGATCGCCGAGGCCGGATCGTCCAGTTCGCTGCTGACTTCGTTGTTGAGGGTGCCGAACTGATTGAGCAGTTCGCGCATGTGGCGGGCACCGCCGCCCGAGGCCGCCTGGTAGGTCATGGAGGTACCCCACTCGACCAGGTTGTTCTTGAACAGGCCGCCGAGCCCCATGAGCATGCAGGAAACCGTGCAGTTGCCGCCGATGTAGTCCTTCACGCCGCCGGACAGGCCTGCGTCGATGACGTCGCGGTTGATGGGGTCCAGCACGATGATGGAGTCGTCGTTCATGCGCAGGGTGGACGCGGCGTCGATCCACAGCCCGTCCCAGCCGCGGCCGCGCAGCTCACCGTGGACTTTCTTCGTGTAGTCGCCGCCCTGGGCCGTGACAATAATCGGCAGCTTGGCAAGAGTCTCAATATCGAACGCGTTCTCGAGCTTGCCTGAGCCGTCGGCAAATGACGGCGCGGCACCTCCAGCGTTCGAGGTGGAGAAAAATACCGGGTTGATGTTGGCGAAGTCGCCTTCTTCCTGCATGCGCTGCATCAGGACGGAGCCGACCATGCCACGCCAACCGACCAGTCCAACGGACGGATTAGCTGCTGTAGTCATTGAACCAGTCTAGACTTTCGCGGCTCCCAGCCGCTGTCGGTTACGTCACGAGGAAATCCGCGACGGCGGTTCCCGGACCCAACTGACTGGCAGTAGATGCCGTTTTGGGCGTTCATAACGACAACTAATGCGAGTTAGTTGGGCAGGGCACACAGAGCCTTACTTGCCGGAGTCGGGTTCTTCCAGCAGGGCCGCCTTGCGGGCGCGCAGGGCGTAGAAGGCGCCAAAAGCGAAGACCTGGGTCACAACTACAAGCACGATGATTCCCAGGATCTTGTTGCCGCCCAGGATCATGGTGAGTCCAACGATCGCGGACAGGAGCGCGAAGAGCGGCAACAACATGTAGCCGAGCACGAACAGGGTCTCAGGTTTCTTCAGCATTCTCAGTCTTCCGTCCGGCGCCATGTGGCGATCCGGTAGTTGGTGCCGTTCTTGGACGTCAGCCAGCCTTCAGCCGGCTCCGTCGCCTCAAGATTCCAGGCCTCGCCGAACTCCGGCGCGTAAGTGTCGCCGTCGGTGTCGGTTTCGATAACCGTGACGACGGCGACATTCGCGATATCCATGGACTGCCGGTAAATTTCGCCGCCGCCAATGATCCAGACATTCTGGCCGCCCGGTGCGAACTGGGACTCGAGCAGGGCTGCGTCAAGGGATGAAACCACGACGGCGCCACGTGCTTCGGGCGAGTCCGCCCAGCCGTGTTGCCGGGTCACCACGATATTGGTGCGGCCGGGCAAGGGCCGGTACTTTGCCGGAAAGGACTCCCAGGTTTTCCGGCCCATGATGACCGGATGTCCTTTTGTCAGCCGGCTGAAATGCTGCAGATCTTCGGGAACGTGCCAAGGCATGGTCCCGCCCTTGCCGATCACTCCGCTGCCCGTCTGTGCCCAGACCAGGCCGATTCCGTTGAGCGTTTCCGCGTCCTCCCCGGAGGAAAGCGTTTCCGCGGCAGGAGTTTCGTGGGTGTTCATACCGCCACGGGCGCTTTGATCGAGGGGTGGTGGCGGTAGCCGACTACTTCGAAGTCCTCGAAGGTGTAGTCGAAGATCGAGTCCGGCTTGCGGGCGAAGCGCAGTTGCGGGTACTCGTAAGGCTCCCGGGAGAGCTGCTCGGTGACTTGTTCCACGTGGTTGTCGTAGACGTGGACGTCCCCGCCGGTCCACACGAAATCGCCGGGCTCAAGGCCCAGCTGCTGGGCCACCATGCAAGTCAGCAGAGCATAGGAAGCGATGTTGAAAGGAACGCCCAGGAACATGTCTGCCGAACGCTGGTACAGCTGGCAGGACAACTTGCCGTCGGCTACGTAGAACTGGAAGAACGCGTGGCACGGCGGCAGGGCCATGTCCTTGATCTCGGACACGTTCCATGCCGAAACGATGTGCCGGCGCGAATCCGGGTTGGCGGCCAGGCCCTTCATAAGCTCGGCGATCTGGTCAATGTGCCCGCCATCGGGGGTCGGCCAGCTGCGCCACTGCACGCCGTACACCGGGCCGAGTTCGCCGTCGGCGTCCGCCCATTCGTCCCAGATGGTGACACCCTGCTCCTGGAGCCACTCCACGTTCGACTCGCCGCGGAGGAACCACAAGAGCTCCAGCGCGAGGGATTTGAAGTGCACCCGTTTGGTGGTTATGAGCGGGAAACCCTGGCTCAAATCGAAGCGCAACTGGCGGCCGAAAACGCTCCGCGTGCCGGTGCCCGTACGGTCCGCCTTATGTGTGCCGTTGGCCATGACGTCGCGCAGGAGGTCTTCATATGGGGTTGGGATGCTCACGCACCCAGCTTACTGGAGTCAGTCGTCGAAGGGCTTGATCTGTTCCACGGCCACAACGCGCTGGCCGTTTGCCCGGGCCACGTGGCACACGATCATCTCGCCAGGCGCCAGGTACGGATCCTGGGCAGGCAGCATCCCGTGAAGCTCGGGGCCCATACGCTCGCCGAGCGTCTTCAGGACGGTGGGGAGTGCCGGCCTGTGGGTGCACAGCGCAACCCCGCGCTGCTTGTCGAACAAGCCCTCGACGACGGCGGATGTCTTCTTCGGGCTCCTCTGGTGGTTGTGCTCGGTCAAGGCTTCCACGAGTTTCACCTTGGCTCCGGCTGCCTTGGCGTACGGCGCGATGGTGGATACGCACCTTGCCCAGGGACTGCTCACGATCCGGAGGGGCTTCCACACGCCCAAAAGCCGTTCCACGGCCAGCGCCTGCCGGAGTCCAGTCACGGCCAGCGGGCGGCTACCTTCGGCCTTGGACCAGGAGGATCGTGGCTTGGCCTTGGCATGACGCACCAGAATCAGGGGCCAGGTTTCCAGCTCACCATTCAGGTGTGCCTTCGCCAGCGCCTGGAGGGGTCCCACATCCGTCGGGTTGCTGAGGAAACGTGCCGCTTTGTCCGGCGCGGCCCACATGTAGGCATCCACTTCCTCGCCGTCCGGCTTGATGATGGACCCGTTGACCTGCGTCGCCCAGTAATGCACCACCTTCAACCCGGCCGCCACATGGTAGTGGGTCGGAGGAAGGGGGATCCCGAGGGCAGCGTCGAGGCCGATCTCTTCTTTGATCTCGCGGACGGCGCACTCCGGGATGGTTTCCCCGGAGTCGAGCTTGCCCTTGGGCCAGGACCAGTCGTCGTATTTTGGCCGATGAATCAGCAGGACCTCAAGGGCGCCCTTGGTTACGCGCCAAGGAATAGCGCCGGCGGCCGTGACGGCGATCGGCTCCCCGGGATGGTCCGTCTGGTCTGCAACAGGTGTATCGCTCTTCAACTTTTCGCTGCCTACCGCCGGGCAACTGCACGTTGGCGGGACCGGGAGGCAAGAAGCCAGGACTGGATGTCCAACAGCGGCGTGCCGTCTTCGGTCTGGTGGAACCTGGTCCAGTGGCCTTGGTTGTCGAGGTGCCAGCTGGCCGTGCCTGGGTCCATGTAACGGCGCAGCAGGTCCATGACCTCGGCCGTGTCTTCGCGGTTGGAGAGCTGTACCAAGGCCTCAACCCGGCGGTCGAGGTTGCGGTGCATCATGTCCGCAGAGCCGATGTAGACCACGGGATCGTTGGCATTGGCGAAGGCAAACACGCGCGAGTGCTCCAGGAAGCGGCCAAGGACGGAGCGCACCGTGATGTTCTCGCTCAGTCCAGGCACTCCCGGACGCAGCGAGCAGATGCCACGGACAATGACGTCAACCTTTACCCCGGCCTGTGACGCCCGGTAAAGGGCATCGATGGTGGCCTCGTCAACCATGGAGTTGACCTTGATCTGGACCTTGGCGGTAATTCCCGCGCGGGCGTTGCGGATCTCGGTCTCGATCCTGTCGATCAGGCCGGACCGCACCGAGCGCGGCGCCACGAGGAGCCGCTTGAAGGTCGACTTGGGGGCATATCCGGAGAGCTGGTTGAAGAGCTTGGACAGGTCCTCGCCCACCTGCTCATTGGAGGTCAACAGGCCAAGGTCCTCGTAGTAGCGGGCCGTCCGTGGGTGGTAGTTGCCCGTGCCGATATGGCAGTACCGGCGGAGGCCATCCACTTCCTGACGGACAACCAGGGACAACTTGCAGTGCGTCTTGAGTCCCACGATGCCGTACACCACGTGCACGCCGGCCTGCTCAAGTTTGCGGGCCCAGGAGATGTTGGCCTGCTCGTCAAAGCGGGCCTTGATCTCCACGAGGGCCAGGACCTGCTTGCCGGCCTCGGCGGCGTCGATCAGTGCGTCCACGATCGGGGAATCGCCGGACGTGCGGTACAGGGTCTGCTTGATGGCCTGGACCTTGGGGTCGGCGGCGGCCTGCTCCAGGAAGGCCTGGACCGACGTCGAGAACGAGTCGTACGGGTGGTGCAGCAGGATGTCACGGCGACGCATCGCCGCGAAGACGTTGGCGGCTTTGGAGGTCTCGGATTCGTTCAGGTACCGCGAGGTGTGGGGCACGTGCTTGGGGTAGTGGAGGTCGGCGCGGTCAATTCCGCCGATGACCGACAGGCCCCGGAGGTCCAAGGGAGCCGGAACGGAGTACACCTCGGATTCCTCGACGCCGAGTTCCCGCACCAGGAGCGCACGGATGTTCGGGTTGATGTCGGTGGTGACCTCAAGCCGGACGGGCGGGCCGAAGCGGCGGCGCAGCAGTTCTTTTTCAAGCGCCTGCAGGAGGTTCTCGGCGTCGTCCTCTTCAACTTCCACGTCCTCGTTGCGGGTGACGCGGAAGCTGTGATGCTCCATGACTTCCATTCCGGGGAACAGCTTGTCCAGATGCACCGCGATGACCTCTTCGAGCGCGATGAATCGTGCCACGCGGCCCGGGACCGCGCCGGCACGCGGTCCGTCGATCGAGACTAGCCGCGGCAACTGGTCCGGAACCTTGACGCGTGCGAACAGTTCCTTGTCGCTCACGGGGTTGCGGACAATCACGGCCAGGTTGAGGGAAAGGCCGGAGATATATGGGAACGGGTGGGCGGGATCAACGGCGAGCGGGGTGAGGATCGGGAAGACCTTCTCGCCGAACATGATGCTCAAGCGGTGCTGGGCCTCGTCGTCGAGTTCGTCCCAGCGCATGAGGTGGATGTGCTCGTAGGCCAAAGCGGGGCGGATCTGCTCGGCAAACACGCGCGCGTGTCGTTCCTGCAGCTTCCGGGCGGCATCGCCGATCTGCTCCAGGACTTCGATCGGGCTTAGCCCGGCGGGGGAGGGCACCGCGAGCCCGGTGGCGATGCGCCGCTTCAAGCCGGCAACCCGCACCATGAAGAATTCATCCAGATTCGAGGCGAAGATGGAGAGGAAATTGACCCGCTCCAGCAGGAAGAGGTCCGGATCCTCTGCGAGCTCGAGAACCCGGGAGTTGAAGGCGAGCCAGCTCAGCTCGCGGTCCAGGAAGCGGTCCGGGGTGATGTCGCCTTCCGGTTCAAGGGAGGGCGCAAATTCGGGAATGTCGATTCGGTCCTGTGTTGCCCGCGCAGCCGGGACTTCGGAAGATCCGAAGCGGGGAGGCAAGGTTGCGCCCTTGACCTCGGTTTTGGTGGTTCCGACCGGGTCCGGGTTCATCGGGCTCTCCTTCGTTCAGCGCGGGGGGTTTGATTCAACCCTACAAGGATTCCACGTGCCGGAATCCTAGATGTCCTAGCCTTTCAGATACGCCTTGGTTCCGGATTATTTCCGGGTCAATGGCGCATACATGACATCGACGTCCCAGCGGACGAAGCCCAGCTTCTGGTAAAGGGCGACGGCCGCGGTGTTGTCGGCGTCCACATACAACATCACGGAGTGCAGCTCGTGGCTCTGGAGATACCTGATTCCGGCGACCGTGAGCGCCTTGCCAAGCCCCAGCCCTTGGGCCGCGGGGGTCACACCGACGACGTAGACCTCTCCGATGGCCGGATGGGGTCCTTGCCGGGGGTGCACCTTGGTCCAATGGAATCCGAGCAGCTCCCCGGCCGGGTTCACAGCCAGCAGGAAACCTGCGGGATCGAACCAGTCCTCGGCCATCCGCGCGTCCAGGTCGGCTCTGGTCAGGGAACCCTGCTCGGGGTGGTGGGCAAATGCCGCCCTGTTGGCGGCCAGCCAGGCGGACTCATCCTGACCCGGCACGAAGGCGCGCAACGAGACTCCCTCAGGGAGGCCGGCGTCGGGCAGCTCCGCTGTGGAGGTCATGAGGCGCATCCTCCACAGTTCGCGTGCCGGCCCGTAGCCGTAACGGGCCGCAAGCTCCGCGGCGGCCTCGTGATTCCCATGGGACCAGGCGTTCAGCCCCTCGAGCCCGCGGCTGTCCCGGAGCGAGTCCAACAGCCGGCCTGCGACACCCTGGTTGCGGTAGCTGGGGTGCACCGCCATTTCCAGGACTCCCGTCCCGTCGTCCGCTTCAACCACGACGGCGATTCCCGCCAGATCCTGGCCGCTTGCGGGATCGGACTGCTCGTCCGGGGCGTAGAGGGCCAGCGTGAGCACCGAGTGGTCGCCGGCATCGGCTCCGCGCAGCATGACCAGGGTCTGTTCGGACAGCGGGGGATTGCCGTCCGACTCCTCGGCAGCTGCGGCCAGCGTCTTGATGTCTTTCAGCAAGTCGTTGTCCGACGCGCCTTTGACGACGAGGACGGGCCAGTTCTCCGGGTGCGCAGGGCTCATGCTGCAAGGCTATACGTCTCCGGCCGGTTTGGCGGGATGGATTTTGCGGCCACTGTGTTGGCCGTGTAAGGTCTATATCTCGTCCGGCTTCGCGAAGCAGGATACGAGGGGGATCCACCAGTGGGGTGGCCTCGATACGTTCGACCCGTATGTCCTCCACTCAAGCAAGGGAAGGCCCGGACTCAGTGAGTCCGGGCCTTCCCTGTGTTTTGAAGGGTTTCGGAAGCCTAGGCCTCCGTGAGCTCGTCTTCCGGCAAGCGGACCAAGGTCAGGCGGTAGCCGACGTTGCGGACCGTGCTGATGAGGTTCTCGTGGTCCACGCCCAGCTTGGCGCGCAGGCGCCGGACGTGAACGTCCACGGTGCGCGTGCCGCCGTAGTAGTCGTAGCCCCATACTTCGGTGAGCAGCTGCTGGCGCGTGAATACCCTGCCCGGGTGCTGGGCCAGGTACTTCAGGAGTTCGAACTCCTTGAAGGTCAGGTTGAGCGGCTGCCCGTTCACGCGGGCCGTGTAGCTCGCTTCATCGATCACGACGCCGGCCGCCCGGATTTCGGTGTTGGTTTCCTCTTCGCCGGGGATGGCGCGGGCCACGGCCAGGCGGATCCGGGCTTCGACTTCGGCCGGCCCCGCCGAGTCGAGGACGATGTCATCAACAGACCATGCGGAAGAGACGGCAGCCATGCCGCCTTCGGTGAGGATCAGGATGAGGGGGGCGCTCAAGCCCGTGGCTTTGAGCAACTGGGTCAGGGAGCGGGCTCCTACCAGATCCTTGCGGGCATCAAGGAAGACGACGTCGGTGGGGTCGGTTTCGAGCAGGGCCGTTGGCTCTGCCGGAAGGATGTGGACCCGGTGGTTCAATAGCTCCAAGGCGGGCAGGATGTCTACCGACGAGCCGGTGCTGTTCGTCAGGAGCAGGATGTGCGACATAGTTCCTCCAATGGGCGGTCCGCGCATCATCGGGCGTCTGAACCGGGTTTCCACCGGCCGGTAGCTGCTTATGGGGCGTGGTTCCGTTGTAACGGAAGCGTTGCAACAAGAAGCGCTGTTGACAACCGAGTATACCCAAAGGCCCCTGCAACGTCAGGGATTCGTGTCACCTTCAACCCATGTTTGCGACATATTTGTGCCGTATAAGGCAGGATTGGCAGGAGGTTGCTCGCAGCCTGGAACGAAATGGGGCCCATCGAGGATCCCACGAGGGCGCAACGAGGTTAGGGACACAGTGAGGTCAGGGGCGCAGTGAAGTCTTGGAGCATCGGGGTGGTCGGCCTCGTGGCGCTCGCGGTTTTCGTCGCCAGCTCTTACGGTCCCACGGAAGGGCTGGTCGCCGTCGGAGTTCTGGCGTCGGCCGCGGTTGGCATCGGTTGGCCCCATTTTCTAGCGGTCCCCGCGAAGAAAACACTCGCCACCGTGATCGGCCTGAGCGGTGCGGGTTCAGCCCTGGCTGCCGGCTTCGTGCCAGCCCCCGGATTTCTCGACGCAACCCCCGCCTTCATCGCCGCAGGCGTGATCGCGGTGTTCGTCGTGCAGCTGATTCGCGGAACCGGTCAGGCCCAACGGCTCGAATCCACCCTTGGCAGCTGCGCCGGCGTCCTGCTGAGCTGCCTTGGCGCGGGCTGGATTGCGGGTGCGAGGTTCAACGGGATCAAGGAAATGGTGTTGGTCGCCGCTCTCAGCGCCGCCGTCGCCCTCCTCGTCGGCTTGTTGCGCTGGCCGGACCGGGTCGTGGCGCCTTTGGGCATCGTGGCGGCCGGGTTGGTGGCTCCGCTGGCAGGCCTGGTGTTCTCCAATATCGCGATCGTGGCCGCCATCGTGGTGGGCGTCGTCATCGGCTCGGTCCTGGTCAGTTTCCGCCGGATGGTGACGCTTCGGCTCGGCCGCCTCAATTTCCCGTCTGTCCTTGGAATGGGCGTCGCGCCCGTCTGGGCGGTCGGTGCCTTGTGCTACTTCATCGACAAACTACTCATCTACTAACAGTTAGGATGGCATCATGTCCGTACTTGCATTTGAAATCTTCTTCCTTGTCCTCCTCGGTCTGGCCAGCCTCTCGATGGCGTGGTTCGCTGGTTTTGTCGTTTACCGTCTCTTCAAGGGCCAGAAGTAGAGCTCCCATCGCTTTTGATCAACTTGTACCTTCCGGTCCACTGAGGTAATTGCTGTGCCCATCGAAATCCCTTCCGACCTGACACCCGAATTGGTACCCCTTTCCTGGCTCATTGGTGAGTGGGAAGGCCGGGGACGGCTTGGAACCGGTGAAGAAGACTCGGATCATTTCATCCAGCATGTCTCCTTCACGCACCACGGTCTGCCCTACCTGGAGTACCGCGCGGAAAGCTGGCTCAGCGACGAGGACGGCACCAAGTTGCGGCCCCTCACGGTGGAAACAGGCTTCTGGGCGCTGGAGCGGAAAATGCTCGACGCCGACGGCGGCCCCGGCTTGATTCCCGCGGAAATTGTCCCGGTTTTGAAAACCGCCGACGACGTCGAGGCCCACCGGAACGCGGACGGCGGGTTCGACATCACCGTGACGATCGCCCATCCCGGTGGCATCAGCGAGCTGTACTACGGCCAAATCAAGGGGCCGCAGATCCAGATGAGCACCGATATGGTGATGCGCGGCGGCCACTCCAAGGAATACACTGCGGCCACACGCATCTTCGGCCTCGTGGATGGCAATCTGTTGTGGCGCTGGGATGTGTCCACTCCGGGCAAGTCGCTCGAGGCCCACGCTTCAGCTTTCCTGAACAAGCTCTAGTAGGAGGGCTTGTTCCCTGGCTTCAAGGTCTTACCGAAGAGGTCTCACTGAACGTCCCGTTTCGCAGTCCGAACCAAAGGGGAGCAGCAAGTGAACGAAGCAACAAAGCCTGCCAGCTATGACGATCTCAAAGCTGTGTTTTTCAACGGGACGCTCAAGCCATCCCCGCAAGTGAGCAACACCGACGGACTGATAGCCATCAGCCGGCGCATCATGGAAAAGCAGGGCGTCAGTACGCAGGTGATCCGCACGGTGGACCACGACATTGCCGCCGGCGTGTATCCGGACATGCGCGAACATGGCTGGGCCACTGACGAATGGCCGGAGTTGTACCCAGCCGTGTTGGAGGCCGACATCGTGGTGGTGGCCGGTCCTATCTGGCTTGGTGATAACTCCTCCCAGACCAAGAAGCTCATCGAGCGCCTCTACGCCCATTCGGGCCAGCTCAACAGCAAAGGCCAATGGGCCTACTATCCAAAAGTCGGCGGCTGCCTCATCACCGGCAACGAGGACGGCATCAAACATTGCGCCATGAACGTCCTGTATAGCCTCCAGCACGTCGGCTTCACGATTCCGCCGCAGGCCGACGCCGGTTGGATCGGTGCCGTCGGCCCCGGCCCCAGCTACCTCGACGAAGGATCAGGTGGCCCCGAGAGCGACTTCACCAACCGGAACACCACCTTCATGACGTGGAACCTGCTCCACTACGCCCGCATGCTCAAGGACGTCGGCGGCATTCCTGCCTACGGCAACCTCCCGGATGAATGGAAAGCCGGCACACGCTTCGATTTTGAAAACCCGGAATACCGCTGAGCCCCAAGGACTTCTACTACATATGACTTACAAGAGCCCCCTATTGTCGCGCCCCGGAGCTGTAGAAGGCGGCGGCGAGGACTCCGGCGTCGCGGCCCACTACGGCGAACCCCTGCGGGAGCAGCGCGCACTCGCCGCAGGCACCGCCGTCGTCGATCTTTCCTACCGGGGCGTTGTCACCGTCGCCGGCCCTGACCGACTGAGCTGGCTCAACACCCTTTCCTCGCAGCAACTGACCAACCTCCAGCCCCGTGTCTCGAGCGAACTGCTGCTCCTCACCATCCAGGGCCGCATCGAGTTTGACGCCCGCGTGGTGGACGACGGCGAGACCACCTGGCTGCTGGTCGAAGCCGCCGAGGCTGCCCCTCTTGCGGAGTGGCTCGACAAAATGCGCTTCATGTTGCGCGTCGAGGTGGCCGACGTGTCGGCCGGTTGGGCCGTCGTCGGCTCGACCAAGGCCATTGACGCGTGGTCCGGCCGGCTCGTCTGGGAGGACCCGTGGCCGCACATCGGCGTCGGCGGCTATTCCTACAGCGTGGTGGAGGAAAGCTCCCATCCCGGCCTTGAGCGTCCCTGGTTCGAGTACCTCATTCCCGCGGTCGAGCTTGAAGCGGCCGTTGAAGGCATGGCCCTCGCCGGCTCGTTGGCGGCGGAGGCGCTCCGCATTGCCGCGTGGCGTCCCCGGCTCGGCGCGGAGACGGACGAGAAGACCATTCCGCACGAGCTCGATCTCCTGCGGACCTCGGTCCACTTGTCCAAGGGCTGCTACAAGGGCCAGGAGACCATCGCCCGCGTCCACAACCTGGGACACCCACCCCGGCGGCTCGTTTTCCTGCAATTGGACGGCTCGCAGCACACCCTTCCGGCGCCGGGCAGCGTCGTATTTGCCGGAGAGCGCAAGGTGGGTACGCTGACATCCGTGGCCCAGCATTTCGAAATGGGGGCAGTGGGACTGGCTCTGATCAAGCGGTCCGTCGACCCGCACGAAGTGCTGACCGTGCTGGACGGTGAGGAGCCTTATCCGGCCGCCCAGGAAGTAATCGTTGCGCCCGATGCCGGACAGGTGGTGGGGCGTCAGACCGGATTCCTGAAGGGACCCCATCGATGAGCGAAACGACGGGCGCCGAAGCCCAAACGGGCGGTGCCGATGACGAGGCCATTGCCTTGGCGCATGCCTTGTTCGATGCCGCCAGGGAAGGCAACTCGCAGATCCTGCGCAGCTACCTCAATGCCGGTGCGCCAGTTGGAATGCGCACTGCCGCGGGTGACTCGCTGCTGATGCTGGCCGCATACCATGGCCACGCTGAAACCGTTCAGCTTCTGCTCTACCATGGTGCCGATGCAAACGGCGCCAACGACCGTGGCCAGACTCCGCTGGCCGGCGCAGTCTTCAAGGGTTACACGGAGGTGGCCCGGGTTCTGATCGACGCCGGTGCCGATCCCGACGCCGGTGCACCCACAGCGCGCGACGCCGCCCGGATGTTTGCCCGCACGGAGATTCTCGGACTGCTCGGATAAGCCAAGGCGGGGCCGTCGGGCTTTGCCCATGCGTGACGGCCTCGCCGCGCCGGCTGCCTTGCGGTCAAATATTCCATGTGGAATAGTTGTTGTGGAATAGTTCGCACGGAGGATGGGGAAATGGCACGAGCCGCACTGACTCCACTGGGCGTCGCTGCATTGGCCCTCCTTGTCGAGGCGCCGATGCATCCCTACGAGATGTACCAGCTCCTGATGGCCCGCCACGAGGACCGTTTGGTCAAAGTCCGGCCGGGTACGCTCTACCACGCAGTCGGTCGCCTGGAAGAGGCGGGTTTGGTCGAGTCCACAGGCATTGACCGCTCCGGCAACCGGCCCGAGCGCACCACCTACCGAATCACGGGAACCGGCCGGGAGGCGCTGACCGAGCGCCTCCAGAACATGCTGGCGGAACCCGTGAATGAGTACCCGGTGTTCCCCCACGCGATCGCCGAGGCACACAACCTGCCGTCCGGCGTCGTACTCGAACTACTGGACCACCGCGTGGCGAACCTGGAAAACCAGCTCGACTTCCTGGTCCGCGGTGAAGAAGCTGTCGCTGCCAAAGGCGTCGAGCCCAAGTTCTGGATTGACGTCAAGTACCAACAAACCATGCTGCGGACGGAAATCGAGTGGATACGCAGCTTCCAAAATGATCTCCGCAGCGGGCAGTTGCCATGGTGACCGCCCATCCCACGAACCAACTTGCAATAGATTCAGCACAGTCAAAGGAAACCCATGGAAAACGTAGCTAAACCGTGGCCCGCACTGTGGTCCCTCGTGGTCGGGTTCTTCATGATCCTGATCGACACCACCATTGTCTCCGTGGCGAACCCGCGGATCATGGAGGGCCTGCACACCGATATCAACGCCGTCATCTGGGTGACGAGCGCCTACCTCCTCGCCTACGCCGTCCCGTTGCTGATCACCGGACGGCTCGGTGACCGCTTCGGGCCGAAGAACCTCTACCTGATCGGCCTCGTGGTCTTCACCCTGGCCTCGCTGTGGTGCGGCCTCGCGGGCGATATCGGCATGCTGATCGCCGCCCGGGTGGTCCAGGGCATCGGCGCGGCCATGATGACGCCCCAAACCATGGCCGTCATTACCCGGATCTTCCCGCCGGACCGCCGCGGCGCGGCCATGGGCCTCTGGGGAGCGACGGCCGGCATGGCTATCCTCGTCGGCCCGATCCTCGGCGGCGTGTTGGTTGACGGCCTCGGTTGGCAGTGGATCTTCTTCGTCAACGTTCCCATCGGCGTCGTTGCCTTTGTCCTCGTGACCCGGCTCGTACCGAAGCTGACCACGCACAGCCACAAGTTCGACGTCCTGGGTGTGCTGCTGTCCGCAGCGGGTATGTTCCTGCTGGTGTTCGGCATCCAGGAGGGCCAAAGCTACAAGTGGGGCACCGTCAGCGGACCCATTACCGTGTGGGGACTGATCATTACGGGGCTCGTGGTCCTTGCCGTGTTCGTCTTGTGGCAGTGGCTCCTGGAGCGCCGCGGAGGCGAACCCCTGCTGCCGCTGGGCCTGTTCAAGGACCGCAACTTCTCCTTGGGAAACACCACTATCATGGCGGTGGGTTTCACCATCACCGCGTTCCCGTTGCCCACCATTTTCTACTACCAGGTAGTCCGCGGTTTGTCCCCGACGCAGTCCGCATTGCTCATGATCCCCATGGCCGTGATCTCCGGCGCGCTGGCACCTTTCGTTGGCAAGCTGATCGACCGCATCAACCCGCGTTGGTTCGCCGCCTTCGGCCTGGTCTGCCTGTCCGGTGCACTCTTCTGGACCTCGACCCTTCTGAAACCGGACACTCCCATCTGGATGTTCCTGCTGCCCAGCGCCCTCCAGGGTGTGGCCAACGGCTTCATCTGGGGCCCGGTCTCGAACGCCACCACCCGCAACCTCCCGCCGCGCTCGGCAGGCGCCGGTTCCGGCGTCTTCAACACGACGCGCCAGATCGGTGCGGTACTGGGATCGGCGGCCATCGCCGCACTCATCCAGTCCCGGCTCGCGGCCGAGCTTCCCGCGGCTCCGCCAGGTGCCGCCCCGGCGGGCGAAGGCGGATTCACCGGCAAGTTGCCTGAATTCCTGCATGACGGCTTCTCGACGGCGATGAGCCAGTCAGTCCTGCTGCCGGCCTTTGCGATTCTGCTGGGCGCAGTAGCGGCGTTGCTGTTTGGCAAGCCCAAAGCCGTCCAGGGTTGGGGCGCGCCGACTGCCGTAGAGGCCAAGCCTGAGACTGTTTCGCAAGACAGTTAGCCCGCGCGAACTGGCAGATGATGCCCTCAAAATGCGATTTTGAGGGCATCGTCTGCCAACTCGCGGGCAGTGGAGGGCGCTAGCGGAGCAGCACGGAGGTCTGGATGCCGCCGTCGACGAATCCCAGCTTCCGGGCCAAGGCCATCGAGCCCCGGTTGTCCAGCGCCGTCCGCCATTGCAGCGTGAGGCCGGAGGCCAGCGCCTCGTGGGCGGCGATCGACGCAGCCAGGGTTCCGAGCCCCTGTCGGCGCAACTCGGGCGGCACCAGGACGCCCAAGTCCGCGAGGATCCCCTGCCACTCCGCATAAGCGCCGCAGGCCACCGGTTTGCGGTCCGGTTCGTTGCCATCCATCACGGTGAAATGGTGGTCCATCCTGGAGAGATGGACTTCATTGACGTCGTCCGGAGGGCACCTGCCCTCCAACTCAATCGCCTCGGGATGGCCGTGGGACACGGTGACTTCGCCGCCCGGCTGGAAGAGGGGAAGGTCGTCGGCGAACAGCAGCGCGGACGTCCCGAGCCCGTGGCCACCGTGTTCGCGGCTGATCCGCAATAGCACGGAATGCTCGCTCAGCTGATCGTCCGGGAGCTCGACGGCGGCGGCCGCCGCCCATGCCGGAGCCACCAATGCGGAGCGGCCAAAGAGCCTCACGAACGTAATGGATTCGGCGTCTTCGTCTTCCCGGACCAACCGCTCCCCGTTGCGGGCAGCAGGTGAGCCGGAGACGAAACTGAAGGCATCGTCGTCGAACCCTAAATGCCGGGCCCAGGCCAGCAGCACAATTTCCGCCGATCCCGCATCAAGTTCCATGGCATCGAGTCTATGCAGTCCTTGGAAAGGAAGGAGCAGGCGGGCACCTGGTGGTACCCGCCTGCTCCATGAAGAACCGGCTCCCTTGAAGAAGCGGCTTAGCCGAACAGCACCGCGGCTTCGTCGTAGCGGTTTTGCGGGACGGTCTTGAGCTTGCCCAGGGCAGCTTCGAAGCCCACGTGCTCGATGTCCGTGCCCTTGAGGGCCACCATGGTTCCCCAGCGGCCTTCCACGACGGAATCGATGGCTGCCATTCCCAGACGGGTGGCCAGGACGCGGTCGAAAGCCGAGGGGACGCCGCCGCGCTGGATGTGGCCGAGGATCGTGGCGCGGGTCTCGATGCCGGTGCGGGCTTCGATTTCGGGGGCGAGCTGGTCGGCGATGCCACCCAGTCGGGGCCGGCCGAAGGTATCCAGGCCGCGTTCGGAGTGCGGGGCTTCCATGTGGTCGGGAACAAAACCCTCGGCAACAACAATCAACGGTGCGCGGCCACGATCGTGGGCCTCCTGGACCCACTCGGTGATCTGCTCGATGCTGACTTTCTGCTCGGGGATCAGGATGGCGTGCGCGCCGGCCGCCATGCCCGCGTGCAGGGCGATCCAGCCCACGTGGCGGCCCATGACCTCGGCGATCATGCAGCGGTGGTGGGATTCCCCGGTGGTGCGCAGCCGGTCGATGGCCTCAGTGGCGATCTGGACGGCGGTATCGAAACCGAAGGTGTAGTCGGTGGCGTCGAGATCGTTGTCCACGGTCTTGGGGACGCCCACGATCTTCAGACCGGCGTCGGTCAGGCGCTTCGCGGCTGCAAGGGTGCCTTCGCCGCCGATGGCAATGATGGCGTCGATGCCGAGGCGGTCCATGTGGGCCTTGATGACGTCCGGCCCGCCACCGTTCTCGAACGGGTTGGTGCGGGACGTGCCGAGGATGGTTCCACCCTGCTTGGCGATACCGCGGACCATGGTGCGGGGAATGTCGATGACGTCGCCCTCCACGACGCCTCGCCAACCGTCGCGGAAACCGACGAATTCCTGGCCGTGAATGGCAATTCCCTTGAGGACGGCGCCGCGGATGACGGCGTTAAGTCCGGGGCAGTCGCCACCGCTGGTAAGGATTCCAATTTTCATGAGGGCTCAAATCCTGGCTAGGAGGTATACGTGCAGAGCGCCACGCTGAGCTCACAATGATTGTAGGGGGCAATGTGGGGTGGGACACAACCATGACCGTCGCCGGGGATGAGACTTTTGAAACAGGGTTGAAACGGGACGGACAAATCCCGGCTGTGCTACTTCCGGCCTTGCGAACGCTGGGTGAGGAAAGATTCCAGCGCAATGGTGCCGCTTTGGTTGGGAAGCAGCAGCCAAGCCACCACGTAAATCACCACGGCAGGCCCGGGTAGCAGGCAGAAGATCAGGTAGCCAATGCGGACGTAGGCCACGTCCACATTCAGTTTGGCGGCAATGCCACCGCACACCCCTCCGATAAAACGCTGCGGACCGCGCTTCAGGCCGATGCCCCGTACGATGCTGAAGAACTTGTTCATGGCTAGAGCCTTCCCTGTTGTGCCTGCTTTGTCACGTGCTGCTTGCTACCGGTGGTCCGAATCGGTGGCGCCGGCCCCGGAGTCCGGGCCTGACCCGCTGCCCTTTCGGGAGCGGGCGGACACGAGGCCTCCGATCACGAGTGCCGCTCCGGCCCCGATCATGAGCCCGATCAACACATAGTTGCCGTTGAGCGCCACGAGGCCGAGCTTGGAAATGATGATCAAAGCAGCGAGTGCCACGACAATCAGCCCCCAGACCACTGTGCCCACCCTGGCCCGGGTGGCTTGCGCCGTGGGTTCGGGTGCCGTTTCAAATGCGCGTGTGGGTTCGTGCGTGCTCATGTCAGTTTCCTTCCTGGACGGTGACGTTGCTGAAGGTGCCGTTGAGTCTGACGACCAGCTTGGCCCCGGGTTTGTCAGTGTTGAAGCTCTCCCTGGTACCACCGTTGCTTTGGGTGACGGCGCTACCGTCCTGCTTGAGGTTCGCGAAGGTCATGTCTGCTTGGACCTCCACCGGCACGGTCGAGGGGATGACGAGCTTGATGTTGCTTGCGGTCACGTCCATCGGAACCACGACGTCGGAGGCCAACGGCGCGCTCAGGTTCAGCTTGGTCAAGTCAACGGTCCCGTTGGCTCCCGTGATGTCGTAGCCTTTGCGGGCATCGTCGATGCTCACGGGATTCCATTGGGCATTCTGGAGGCGGAAGTGGTCCGCGCTCGGGGCGATATTGAAGATGGCTCCGATTATCAGCGTCGCTACGGCCAGGAAGCCGAGCAGCCCCGACGAGCGGCCCCGGAGTCCGGCGACAAGGATGCCGAGGCCGAGGACCGCGGCGCCCGTGGCCCAGACCACTGCGTTCGCGGCGTCGCCAAGGTGGATGACATTGCCGGTGTCGAGCAGCTTGAGCGTTGCGCCGGCCAACAGGGCCGCCCCGGCTGAGACCGCTACGATGGCCGCGCCCGGTCCCTGCCGCCTCGGCCGCTCTGGGCGGTTCGGTACGCCAGCTGGTGGGTACGGCCCCGCGGGATTGACGGGGCCTGCGGGAGTTGAGTGGCCGCCTGTCCCGTAAGTACCGGAGCCGTAAGGAGCTGCGCTGTAAGGAACTGCACCGTAAGGGCCTGCGCTGTAAGGGCCGGCTGGATAACCTGCCGAGGCAGGGGTGCCCGCTCCGCCAGGGGAACCCGGGGCGGCCGCATAGTTGTGAGGGCCCATGGTCTGCCTTCCGTTGCGGGATTTGCTGCGCTGGACCAAGAAGTAGATCAGGTAGATGGTGCCGCCTACCCAGAACAGCGTCCAGAGGATTCCAGGAACGCCGTTCCAGCCCCATCCCCAGAAACCGCGGCCGAGGCCCGGCAATCCGGTGATGGTCGTGATGAGGGCGCCGGTCATGCCTGCGGACCAGCGGCCTGCTCCGGCCTCCTGGGCGTGGATGCGGCCGTCCGGTTCGGGCAGGAGCGCCCAGGCGACGCCGTAGAGCAGTATGCCGACACCGGCGAAGAGAGTAAGGACGATGAAGATGCCGCGGACGATCAATGGATCGACGCCGAAGCGGTGCGCGACGCCGCTCGCTACGCCGCCCACCCAACGGTCCCGGCCACGGCTGATGCCTTGGCTGCGGATCCAGTTGAAGAAGTTCCGCGGGGGAGCGGGAACGGCGTAGTTCGGCGAGGCGCCGCTGTTGGCGGCGTTTGGCTGGGCCGGTTCTTCCGGCGAGCCTGTCCCGGCCGGCTGGCCGGATTCTTCAGGTTGACCGGGCTCCGCTGCTTGTCCGGAGTCCTCGGGATTCATGCTGTTTGCGTTCATACTTCGATCTTGCCGCCCGGCGACGCCGCCCTCTATTGGGGGATACCCTGAACGTTCCCTGAGTGGTCCCCTGAGATGCCCTAGCTTCGAGCGCCGAAGGCCCTGATACGTGTTTGGATGGAATCATGACAACCGCCATGCAACGCCCGCCGCTGGTCCGGAGCAGCGACCGGATGATTGCCGGCGTGTGCAGTGGCCTGGCGGACCACCTTGGCTGGCCTGTGAAATACATCCGGCTCGGTATGGTCCTTGCCTCGTTCGCCGGCGGCGCGGGCCTGGCCTTCTACGCCTGGCTTTGGGTCATGGTGCCCACCGCCGACGAAAGCGCCCGTCACAATAGCCGCCGGCCGGCGTCGCCCATTGCTCCCGCGGTGAGCATACCCCTTTCGGTGAGCATGCCTCTGGAGGTAACAGCGCCCGACGGCGGCGCGCAGCCGCTGCCGCTGTCCACCCCGGCCCCCGTCTTCGCCTCCTGGTTCAGGATTCGTCGCATCCAGTACGGGAAAGAGATCCTCCTCGGATCCGGCCTGCTCCTAGTGGCCGCCATCCTCATCGTCCGGCAGTTCGGCGTCGAGGTCCCTCTCGGCACGCTGATCCCGGCGGCGGCCATACTCGGCGGAGCGTCGATCGCGTGGATGCAGTTGGACGAGACGCGCCGGGCCGGGCTGGTGGACAAGACCAAGGCCGACCAAGCAGGCGGCTGGGTCCGTCTTGCCGCGGGCCTGGCCTTGGTGGTTGCCGGGGTGTTGGTCATGGTGTCCGGTTCCGGCTCGTGGGAGCAGACCTGGCTCGCGCTGCTGGCTTCGATCGCAGTGCTTGGCGGCGTCGCCCTGGTGCTGCTGCCGTGGGGCTTGAAGTTCTGGAAGGACCTTGAAGCTGAGCGGGCGGCGCGGGTCCGCGAGACGGAGCGGGCCGAGATTGCCGCCCACTTGCACGACTCGGTACTGCAGACGCTCGCCTTGATCCAGCGCCGGGCAGGTTCCGAGCAGGACGTGGTCCGCCTCGCCCGTGCCCAGGAGCGTGAACTGCGCACCTGGCTGTACCGGGACGCCGCCAAGGATGTGGGACTCCTGGCGGAGCGGATTGCCGCGGCCGCAGCCGAAGTCGAGGACGCCCACGGACACGCCGTCGACGTCGTCAGCGTGGGAGACGCCGCCATGACAGACAGGCACGAAGCGCTCGTCCTGGCGGCCCGGGAGGCCATGCACAATGCCGCCCGGCACGGCGGCGGCGCGGTGTCCGTCTATCTCGAGAGCTCGGACACCGGCAGCGAGGTTTTTGTCAGGGACCGCGGGCCTGGCTTTGCCCCCGATACCGTCCCGGAAGACCGGCTCGGAGTCAAGGAATCAATCATCGGACGGATGAAGCGCCACGGCGGTACTGCTGTCATCAGCAGTAGCTCCGAGGGTACCGAAGTACGCCTGAAACTGCCCGTCGAGAACGCCGACAAAGCAGAGAACCGAAACGGAGAAGCCAAAGCATGAACGCCCTATCAGAGCAAGTAGCGCGGAAGGTTCGTGTGGTGATCGTGGACGATCACGCCATTTTCCGGTCCGGGCTGAAGGCCGACCTCGATTCCAGGATCGACGTCGTAGGCGAAGCCGGAACAGTGGAGCAAGCTATCGCCGTGATTGCCGAGGTTCACCCGGAAGTGGTGTTGCTCGACGTCCACCTGCCTGGCGGCCTTGGCGGTGGCGGTCGGGAGGTCATCAGCGCATCCGCGCCGTTGCGTGGGAGCACGAGCTTCCTGGCCTTGAGCGTTTCCGATGCCGCCGAGGACGTCGTGGCCGTCATTCGCGCCGGAGCCCGGGGCTATGTCACCAAGACCATTTCCGGCCCCGAGATCTCCGATGCCGTGATCCGCGTGGCCGACGGGGACGCCGTCTTCTCGCCGAGGCTGGCGGGTTTTGTCCTGGACGCGTTCGGAACCTCCCCGGCCGAGATCGCCGACGACGAACTCGACCGTCTCTCCGCGAGGGAGCTGGAAGTCATGCGCCTCATCGCCCGGGGCTACAGCTACAAGGAGGTGGCCAAGGAGTTGTTCATTTCCATCAAGACCGTGGAAACCCATGTCTCCGCGGTACTCCGCAAGCTCCAGCTCTCCAGTCGCCACGAACTGACAAAGTGGGCCGCCGAGCGCCGCCTCCTCTGACGCCCGCTCACCTATAGCGCCTTAAACCCAAACGCCCGCTCACCTATAACGCCTTAAACCCAAACGCCCGCTCACCTATATCCCAAGGTGAGCGGGCGTTTGTGGAAGCGGAAGGCTACTTGGCCTGGCCGAGGAATTCCTGGAGGCGTCGAACGCCTTCTGCGAGGTCGTCGTCGCCCAAGGCGTACGAGAGGCGAACGAAACCGGAGGGGCCGAAGGCCTCGCCCGGAACGATGGCGACCTCAACCTCGTCGAGGATCAGTGAGGCAAGCTCAGCGGACGTTGACGGACGGGCGGTACCGTTCGACGTCGGGAATTCCTTGCCCAGCAGTCCGCGGACGTCGGCGTAAACGTAGAAGGCGCCGGTCGGCGTCGGGCATTCCACACCCTCGATCGCGTTCAGTCCGGCGACAATCGCCTTGCGGCGGCGGTCGAAGGCGACCTTCATTTCGTCGACGGCGGTCAGGGGGCCCGAGACCGCGGCCAGGGCTGCGATCTGCATGATGTTGGAAACGTTCGACGTTGCGTGCGACTGGAGGTTGGTGGCGGCCTTGATGACGTCGGCCGGGCCGATCATCCATCCGACACGCCATCCGGTCATGGCGTAGGTCTTGGCGACACCGTTGAGGATGACCACCTTGTCGCCGAGTTCGGGGGCGGCAGTGGCAATCGAGGTGAAGGGGACGCCGTCGTACGTCAGGTGCTCATAGATCTCGTCGGTGACTACCCAGAGGCCCTTCGCCGCTGCCCATTTTCCGATCTCCGCCACCTGTTCGGCGCTGTAGACGGCGCCGGTCGGGTTGGACGGGGAAACGAAAAGCAGGATCTTCGTCTTGTCGGTGACCGCGGCCTCGAGCTGTTCCACGGTGACCAGGTAACCCTGCTCCGGGCCGGCGAAGACCTCGACGGGAACGCCTCCGGCGAGGCGGATTGCCTCCGGGTAGGTGGTCCAGAAAGGCGTGGGGATGATTACTTCGTCGCCCGGGTCAACCAGTGTGGCGAAGGTGTTGTAGACAGCCTGCTTGCCGCCATTGGTGACCATCACCTGGGAAGCATCTACCTTGTAGCCCGAGTCGCGGAACGTCTTGTCCGCGATAGCCTGCTTCAGTTCCGGCAGGCCGGCGGCAGGGGAGTAGCGGTGGTACTTCGGCTGGCCGGCGGCCTCGACGGCGGCCTTGACGATGTAGTCGGGGGTCGGGAAGTCGGGCTCCCCGGCGCCAAAGCCAATCACGGGGCGACCCGCTGCCTTGAGCGCCTTGGCCTTGGCGTCAACGGCAAGGGTGGCGGATTCGGCGATGGCGGAAATTCGCTGTGAAATGCGGGCGGCTGGTATTCCGGCAGACATTAAAGCACCGTTCTTCGCGGGCAGCTCATGGGCTGGATGGTGGGATTCGACGAAATCTACTTTATGCTGTTCTGCGGAGCTATCGGGCTAACGCCGGGAAAGTGACAGTGAAGGCTGATCAAGCGAGCGCTGATCACACGAGCGGGACGGCCTGAACGCTCCGGAAATGGCCCGGTTCGACTATCGCGACGTTGTTGCGTAGACTGGTTCACCGGTGTTGAAAAACATCACAATGGTTCGCGCCCCAGATAGGCTCCGGAATCTCGTGTTCTTCTGGATTCCTTGGCTTCGATGGAGTGCGGCCGAAATATGGATTCGTTCCATAGGGTAGTGGCGCAATTGGTAGCGCAGCGGTCTCCAAAACCGCAGGTTGCAGGTTCGAGTCCTGTCTGCCCTGCGCAAGCTGTTCCGGGTTTTGCTCGGAACAAGCGCAGCAACCATGACTCTGATCAGAGTCGGGTCAACGACGTTTGCATAGATGAGTGAGGATCAGGTGACCGAAACAGCTGCGAGCAGCTCGAAGGGCCGCCCTGCCAAGAAGTCCGATTCCGGCCTCTTCGCTCGAATTGCGCTTTTTGTTCGCCAGGTAATTGGCGAGCTCAAGAAGGTAGTTGCCCCCACCCGTAAGGAACTGGTCAACTACACAGTCGTGGTGCTGGTGTTCGTGGCCATCATGATGCTGGTCGTCACCATCCTGGACCTGGCTTTCGGTACGGGAATCAAATGGGTTTTCGGCGCTACTGGCACCACGAACCACTAAGCGGATCGCTCCGCAAACCGCGTGGAATCCCCGGAAAATCAAGGGATTTCGCAGGGTTTGCGGAATTGAGCCATTTAAATAGGCATGTTAGGCAATGAGGAAGCAGGAGACCAAGTGTCTGAGCAGGAGCTCGAGGTAACTGAGACTGAGCTGGATGGGCCCGCTGAAAGCACGGCCCACGCCACGGCTGACGCCGTGGAAGGATCCGAGGTCGATTCTGCTGCGCCCGAAACTGCCGACGTCGATGACGCCGATGAGTCCGACGCCGAGGTGTCCGACGCCGACGACGAGTCTGCTGACGCGTCCGACGACGCCGACGCCCTGGCCGCCGCTGCAGCTGTAGCGCCCGCCGACCCCGCTGAGGAGTTCAAGGCCAAGCTTCGCCGCCAGGAAGGTGACTGGTACGTCATCCACTCCTACGCCGGCTACGAAAACCGCGTCAAGGCCAACCTTGAGACCCGCATCCAGACCCTGGACATGGAAGACTACATCTTCGAGATCCAGGTGCCCATGGAGGAAGTGGTTGAGATCAAGAACGCCCAGCGCAAGATCATCAACCGCGTACGCATTCCGGGTTACGTCCTCGTCCGCATGGACCTGACCGACGCATCCTGGGGCGCCGTCCGCCACACTCCCGGTGTTACCGGCTTCGTAGGCAACGCACACAACCCGGTTCCGCTTCGCCTCGACGAGGTCTTCTCCATGTTGGCTCCGGTCTTCGAAGAGCAGCAGGCCGAAAAGGGCAAGCCGGTCAACAAGCAGCACCAGACGCCCGTCGACATCGACTTCGAGGTCGGAGAGTCGGTCATCGTCAAGGAAGGTCCATTCGAGACACTTCCCGCCACGATCTCCGAGATCAAGATGGATTCCCAGACGCTTGTGGTCCTGGTGTCGATCTTCGAACGCGAAACCCCGGTTACGCTCGCATTCAACCAGGTCACCAAGATCTAGTTGATCCAAGAATTTCGCCCCGCGGTTGCCCGCTTAGCAGCCGCGGAGCGGTCGGTCGCCTTGCCATGGCGGCCACAAACCTGAGGCACGCTCCTGTGTCCTAGGAAGTTATTGAGAGAAGGACCTACATTGGCTCCCAAGAAGAAGGTCACCGGCCTCATCAAGCTGCAGATCCAGGCAGGTGCCGCCAACCCGGCCCCGCCGATCGGTCCTGCGCTTGGCCAGCACGGTGTCAACATCATGGAATTCTGCAAGGCGTACAACGCTGCAACGGAAGCCCAGCGCGGAAACGTTATCCCGGTTGAAATCACGGTCTACGAAGACCGCTCCTTCACCTTCATCACCAAGACCCCGCCGGCTGCAGAGCTCATCAAGAAGGCTGCGGGCGTTGCAAAGGGTTCGGCCACGCCGCACACCGTCAAGGTTGCCAAGCTGACCCAGGCACAGGTGAACGAGATCGCCACCACCAAGATGGAAGACCTCAACGCCACCAGCCTTGAGGGCGCTGCCAAGATCATCGCCGGCACCGCACGCTCCATGGGCATCACCGTCGAATAATCGAGGAATGAACGGACGGTGAGGGCTGAGGAACGAAGCACTCGCCGGAAGTGAGTCCCGGAGATTTTCGACGATTAGATACAGTCGGGGGCTAATCACCTCCCGCCGGGAAACCGGCACCATTGAAATATTGAAAATGTTGGAGATCCACGCCGGATTTCCAACTGTGGCAGGGCCCAGCGCGGTCCGCAGACCACAACTGCACAAGGAGAATAAGCAGCATGGCAAAGCGCAGCAAAGCATATGAGGCAGCCGTAGCCAAGATCGAGGCGGACAAGTTCTACGCCCCGTTCGAGGCCATCAAGCTCGCCAAGGACACCAACCCGTCCAAGTTCGACGCCACCGTTGAGGTCGCTTTCCGTTTGGGCGTTGACCCGCGTAAGGCCGACCAGATGGTCCGCGGCACGGTCAACCTGCCGCACGGCACGGGTAAGACTGCCCGCGTCCTGGTTTTCGCAACGGGCGACAAGGCTGAAGCAGCAATCGCTGCAGGCGCCGACTTCGTTGGTTCCGATGACCTGATCGAAAAGATCGCAGCCGGCTGGACCGACTTCGACGCCGCAGTGGCAACCCCGGACCTCATGGGCAAGGTTGGCCGTCTCGGTAAGGTCCTCGGCCCGCGTAACCTCATGCCGAACCCGAAGACCGGTACCGTGACCGCAGACGTCACCAAGGCTGTCAACGACATCAAGGGTGGCAAGATCGACTTCCGCGTCGACAAGCACTCGAACCTGCACTTCATCATCGGCAAGGTTTCCTTCGATGAACTGAAGCTGGCCGAGAACTACGCAGCCGCACTGGAAGAGGTGCTTCGCCTGAAGCCGTCCGCTTCCAAGGGCCGGTACATCCAGAAGGCTACGGTCGCCACCACGTTCGGCCCGGGCATCTCCGTTGACCCGAACGTCACCAAGGTTCTCACCGAGGCGTAAGCCACCGGGAGCATCGACTCTGAAAGGACCGTCCGGCATTCGCCGGGCGGTCCTTTCGTTGTATGCAAACCGGCACCTATCGCGCGTACCGACCGCTGATTAGGCTAAGGGCATGACAGACCGGCTTCCGGATTTCAGCATCCATGAGCTCCACCTGCCGGAGTCCCTGGATGGGCCGGACGCCAAGGAATTCCGGGAGCTTTCCTCCGTAATGGATGCCATGGTGCTGGAAACCTGGGGAAAACTGGACCGGGCATCATCGGCGCAGGCCCGGCTCGCCGGATGGCGGGATTCCCCATACGAGGCCACAAGGAACTTCTTCGCCCGGGTTGACGGAAGCATCGTCGGCTACGCTTCCTGCCAGGTTCCGCTCAAGGACAACGTCCACACCGCTTGGCTCCAGGTAGATGTTCTGGAGGAGCACCGCCGGTATGGAATCGGAACCGCACTGCTCCGCACCGTAGAAGAGGTTGCCAAGGCACAGGGGAGGCGCGTCCTGCAGGCGCACACCGAACACCCGATCGGTTCCGCAGGAGCAGGGGGAGTACCCGGGGGAGTGCCCGAAGACAGTCCGGGAGTGGCCTTCTGCCTCAAGAACGGATTCACCTTGGAACAGGCCAGCAGATTCAGCAGCCTGGACATGGACCACAGCGGGGAGTGGTCAAGCCTGGAGCTTGCGGCCCGTTCCAAGGCCGACGCCGCCTACGAGGTCCTTGCCTGGACGAACCGGTGCCCCGCAGAACACGTGGACCACATGGCCGTGCTGATGGGCCGGATGAGCACGGATACCCCGGCGGGCGGTCTTGAGATCGAGGCAGAGGCCTGGGATGCTGCGCGCGTCAGGCAACTCGAGGACACAACGCTTGCCGAGGGCCAGAGTGCCCTTGTGGCCGCTGCGCAACATCGGCGGACAGGGGACCTCGTCGCTTACACCGTGATCTACCTTGATCCCGCGAAGCCATGGGTCGCCGAGCAGGACGATACTCTCGTGGCAAAGCCGCACCGGGGCCACGGGCTGGGAATGCTCGTGAAACTGGCCAATCTGCGCAGGCTTCAAACGGAATATCCAGCCGTCCAGCGCGTCATGACTTTTAACGCCGAGGAAAACGAACATATGCTGTCCATCAACGTACAGCTCGGCTTCAAACCGGCGGGATACGACGGCGAATGGCAAAAGAGGATCAAATGACGAGCACGGTGGAGATCGGCCAACTCTGGATCCCGGATTCCCTTGACGCCGACGACGCAAAGGATTTTCTGGCGGCCGTCGAAGTCAGCCGCAGGGTCCGCATGCAGATCTGGGGCACGGACGATCTCGCCTACACTCCGTTGGAGAAACTGCTCGAACTCGGCGACCCTTACGAACGCCAGGTCATTCTCGTAGCCCGCGTCGACGGCCGCATTGTCGGTACCGTGGACATCGCGCTGCCCCTTGCCGACAACATGGACCTGGCCGAGTTCACCCTCGACATCCTTCCTGAATTCCAGCGCAGGGGCGTCGGCCGGCAGCTTCTGGAAGCTGCCGAACATTTCGCGAAAAGCGAGGGCCGGACGATGATCATGGTGGACACCAACCACCCTGCCGAGTCCTTGCGCGGCGGTGCCGAGGGCCAGTTGGTACCTGGCAGCGGCCTGGGCTTCGTTCCCCTGGCCAGCCGCGAGGTCGACTTTGCCCGTCGTACCGGTTACACCCTCCAGCACATCGAACAGTTCAGTTCCTGTGCGCTCCCGCTGGATTCAAAACTCGTCGCTGAGCTTGAGGCCGAGGCCGAAGCCGCGAACGCCGGCCGCTATCGGGTCCACCACTGGACCGATCGCTGCCCGCAACAGTGGCTCGAAGCAGTGGCCGCGCTGGAGAACGCGGCCGGAGAAGTGGTGTCCGAGGGCAGCGAGACTGCCGAGGCCGAGCAGCAGCAGTTAGTGTTCGACGCCGGCGTGTTGCGGCAGGCGGAGGACGCCGCCGTCGCGCAGGGGCGCCGAACGGTGGTCACCGCCGTCGAGCACGTCGCGAGCGGGCGGATCGTCGGACTCACCACGATCGGTGTCCTGGCGCAACGCCAAGACGTCGTCTTCCAGGACGACACGATCGTCCTGCAGGAGCACCGGGGAAACAAGCTCGGGCTCCTCATCAAGGTCGCCAACATGCAGCGCCTTAGCGAACAGTTCCCCGACGCCCGGGTGATCTACACCTGGAATGCCCCCGAAAACCGGTACCTGCTGACGGTGAACAAGCAATTGGGATTCACGACGGCCGGGGTCACGGGGCTTTGGCAGAAGGAACTGCCGAACATGGGCCCGAGAGTCACCTCCTCCGAGTGAGGCCGCGCGATTTGGCGATGCACTTGCCCGTCCCGTAAGCTTGAACTACCAAAGACCGTCGGTTGATGGGAATCCACTCCTCCGGGCGCAGCTCAACTCTGCAGCCACGCGCGGAAGAACCAAGTGGATTCCTTGACGAAGGACCCTGACAAAGGGCGGCCGGCGCAGGTGAACGAAGCAAATCTCCGCGATCATTCGATCGTGTTGAGCCAAGCCCCGTGCATCTGCGCGGGGCGTTTTTTAGTTGCAGCTCTTTTGAGCGGGGACCCGGAAAACCGGCTTTATTCCCCGGAAGGAGGGTTATGGCAACGCCTAGCAAGATCTCTGCAGTAGCTGAGATCACCAACGATTTCAAGGAATCGAACGCCGCTGTCCTGACCGAATACCGCGGGCTCTCTGTTGCACAGCTCAAGCAGCTGCGTGTTTCTCTCGGCCTGGACACCAAGTTCTCGGTCGTCAAGAACACCCTGACCGCCATTGCAGCCAAGGAAGCTGGTGTCGAAGCATTCGACGGTCAGCTCGCCGGCCCCACTGCAATTGCATTCATCAAGGGTGACGCGGTTGCTGCCGCCAAGAGCCTGACGGACTTTGCCAAGGTCAACAAGCAGCTGGTCATCAAGACCGGCTACTTCGAAGGCAAGGCACTGAACGCAGCAGAGGTTGCCGCACTGGCAGCCCTCGAGTCCCGTGAGCTGCAGCTCGCTAAGGTTGCAGGCATCCTCAAGGCACCTGCTGCCGCGGCTGCACGCATCATTGACGCTCTGCGCCTCAAGCTTGAAGAAGAGGGCGGCGCTGTAGCACCGGCCGCTGAAGAAGCACCGGCTGCCGAAGAGGCTCCCGCCGAGGCTGCTGCAGAAGAGGCTGCCGCTCCGGCTGAAGCCGCTGGAGCAGCAACCGAAGAGAACTAAGTTCTCCCCATTCAAACTGCGGTGCAGTAACGGGCGACGTCCGTGGCAGCACCACCTAAAGGAAGGACGCCAAACATGGCGAAGCTCAGCAACGAAGAGCTCATTGAAGCTTTCAAGGAACTGACCATCATCGAGCTCTCCGAGTTCGTCAAGCTCTTCGAAGAGACCTTCGAAGTTACTGCTGCTGCTGTTGCAGTTGCAGGCCCGGCTGGCGCCGGCGCTGGCGAAGAAGTTGAAGAGAAGACCGAATTTGATGTCATCCTCGAAGCTGCCGGTGAAAAGAAGATCGCAGTGATCAAGGAAGTTCGCGCCATCACCTCCCTCGGCCTCAAGGAAGCCAAGGACCTGGTTGACGGTGCACCGAAGGCTGTTCTCGAAGGCGCCACCAAGGAAGCCGCTGAGAAGGCCAAGGACCAGCTCGAAGCTGCAGGCGCCACGGTTACTGTCAAGTAACTCGCCGCTTTACCCAGAAAGCCCCGTCCGGATTCGTCCGGGCGGGGCTTTCCTGCACTTTAAGGGCAACGCGGGGTCACTTACGGCCCATTGGGTGCCGCTTGATGGGCCGTAAGTGACCCCGCGTTGCTCAGATGGGGTCGCTGATGTCGGCGACTACGGCCTGCAGCGCGGCTGCCAGCTCATCGGCCTTCACGAAAGCGCTGAATCCGTGTTCGCCTGCGCCCATGGAGATCCTGCGTCCGGCGATGCTGGCATCGGCATAGACCGGCCAGGGCTTCGAACTTCCCAGCGGCGTGATGGTACCGCGCTCATAGCCGGTTGCCTCGAAGGCGATGTCTGCCGAGGGCATGGACAGCTTGTTGACGCCCAGGAGGGCGCGCAGCTTGGGCCAGGAGATCTGCCGGTCACCCGGAACCAGCGCAAACAGGAACGTGCCATCCCGGTGCTTGACCACAAGGGACTTCACGATGTCCGCCGGACTGATCCCCATGATGCGGGCCGCTTCGTCAAGGCTGCTTGCCGCGGCCCGCTCCACGAGTTGGACGTCGAGTCCGCGGGCGGCCGCGTCGGCGAGGAATCGCTCAGTGCCCCGCATTCATGCTCCATTTCCGTTCATGGCCGCTCCCGCTGCCGAATACGCCAAAGATCTAGTCGCGGTAGAGAAGCAGTGCTTCGCCTTGGCCGCCGCCACCACAAAGGGCGACCGCAGCTTTGCCCTTCCCGCGGCGCTTCAGCTCGTGGGCCGCATGGAGGGCTAGACGCGCTCCTGAGGCACCGATCGGGTGTCCGATCGCAATGGCTCCGCCGTGGACGTTGCACTTCTCCAAGGGATAGTCCAGGTCCTTCAAGGACTGCACCGCAACCGAACCGAAGGCTTCATTGATCTCGATGAAGTCCAGATCGCCCGTGGTCCACCCCGCGCGGTCCAGGGCGTGCCGTATGGCGTTCGAAGGCTGCGAATGCAGGCTGTTGTCGGGTCCGGCTACCTGGCCGGGCTTGCCGACGACGGCGAGGTAGTCAAGGCCGTTCTCCTCGGCAAAGCGGCGGCTCGTGAGAACGAGTGCGGAGGCGCCGTCGGACAGGGGAGAGGAGTTGCCGGCGGTGATGGTTCCGTCGGTCGCAAAGGCGCCCTTCAGGGGGGCCAAGGTCTCCAGTGTGGTCTGGGGGCGGACACCTTCGTCGCTTGTCAGCACCAGGGGTTCTCCCTTGCGCTGCTTGACGCTGATGGGTGTGATCTCGCCCTCGAACACTCCTTGTGCGGCGGCCGCAGCCGCGCGCTGGTGCGAAGCGGCGGCCACTTCATCCTGGGACCGGCGGTCGATGCCCAGGGAGAGGTTCTTGATTTCGGTGGACAAGCCCATTGACTGGCCATCAAACGCGTCGGTGAGCCCGTCGTGGGCCGCGACGTCGAGGGCCTGGATCGCTCCGTAGCTCCACCCTTGCCTCGAACCGGGCAGCAAGTGGGGGGCGCGGCTCATCGATTCCTGGCCGCCGGCAACCACGACGGCGGCGTCCCCGCTGCGGATCATTCGCGCGGCATCGATTACAGCAGTCAGTCCGGAGAGGCAGACCTTGTTGATGGTGACGGCCGGGATGTTCCAGCCGATTCCGGCGGCGATGGCGCTTTGCCGGGCCGGATTCTGGCCGGCGCCCGCCTGCAGGACCTGTCCCATGATCACTGCGTCCACTTTGTCCGCGGTGAGGCCGCTCGCCGCGATGGCGCCTGAAATGGCGTGAGCGCCGAGCTCGACGGCGGTGAGCCCGGCCAGTTGCCCGTTCAACCGTCCCTGTGGGGTGCGGCTGGCGGAAAGGATGACAACGTCGTTGTTGTTGTCCGTCGTGTCTGAGGGGGTGCTCATTTTCTCTCTTCCGATCAAGGGTGGTGAGCCAAGGTTACCGTGGCCTACATCGCCTCTCCATTCAACAATGGAGCCTGGATCAACATTCCGCCCAGGGCAGTATCGGGCCGGGCCGCATAGGTGCCTGCAGCAACTGTGCTTGCATTCGGGCGGGATGTGGGGTAGACAGGTGGGTTGATTTGCCGTATCGTGGATATTTGCGTCTTCCCTGTTAACCTTCAGCCTTCATATAGCGGTGGGCTTTACCTCTCAGCTGCGCCATCGACGTGCCGTTAAGAACGCGCATGGTCTTGGCCAGCGGGGGTCCCGGGTCATATAGCGGAACCGGAAAGGTACACTGCGGATTCAATCTGCAGGGTGCAAGCGGGGGAGATCTGAAAACGCCTGAAGGTCTGTGGAAGGATCCCTCTTGGTCGCCTCGAGCACCTCTAATAACGAAACCGCTAATACGGCAAGCACCGATGGTGCAACTCGCCGGCTCTCATTCGCAAAGATTCACGAACCGCTGGACGTTCCGAATCTGCTCGCACTGCAGACGGACAGCTTTGACTGGCTGGTCGGAAACGAACGCTGGCAGTCGCGGGTAGCGAAGGCCGTCGAGGAAGGCGACCTGAGCGTCGCCACCACCTCTGGACTTGCTGACATCTTCGAAGAGATCTCCCCCATCGAGGACTTCCAGGGCACTATGTCCCTGAGCTTCTCCGAGCCGGAGTTCGCTGATCCGAAGTACACCATGGCCGAATGCAAAGACCGTGACGCCACTTACTCGGCACCGCTGTATGTCAAGGCCGAGTTCATGAACAACAACACGGGTGAAATCAAGCAGCAGACCGTGTTCATGGGCGATTTCCCTCTCATGACCGAGAAGGGAACGTTCGTTGTCAACGGCACCGAGCGTGTCGTCGTCTCCCAGCTGGTCCGTTCGCCGGGCGCCTACTTTGAGCGCACCGCTGACAAGACCAGTGACAAGGACATCTTCACTGCAAAGATCATCCCGTCCCGCGGTGCATGGTTCGAGCTCGAAATCGACAAGCGCGACCAGGTCGGCGTACGCCTCGACCGCAAGCGCAAGCAGTCGGTCACCGTTCTGCTGAAGGCCCTCGGTTGGACCGAAGGCCAGATCCTCGAAGAGTTCGGCCAGTACGACTCCATGCGCGCAACGCTGGAGAAGGACGCCACCGAAACCCGCGAAGACGCCCTGCTGGACATCTACCGCAAGCTGCGTCCGGGCGAGCCGCCCACCGTCGAGGCTGCCCAGTCCCTGCTGGACAACCTGTACTTCAACGCCAAGCGCTACGATCTGGCCAAGGTCGGCCGTTACAAGATCAACCGCAAGCTCGGCATCGACCGCTCCCTTGGCGACAAGGAAGCTTCGGTCCTGCACGTTGAAGACATCGTGGCCATGATCAAGTTCCTCGTCGCGCTTCACGCCGGCGAGAAGACCCTCATGGGCAAGCGCGATGGCGAAGACCACGAGCTGCGCGTCGAGATCGATGACATCGACCACTTCGGCAACCGTCGCATCCGCGCCGTCGGCGAACTGATCGAAAACCAGGTCCGCACCGGCCTGTCCCGCATGGAGCGCGTCGTCCGCGAACGCATGACCACGCAGGACGTCGAAGCGATCACGCCGCAGACCCTGATCAACATCCGCCCTGTTGTGGCAGCTATCAAGGAGTTCTTCGGAACGTCCCAGCTGTCGCAGTTCATGGACCAGAACAACCCGTTGTCGGGTCTGACCCACAAGCGCCGCCTGTCGGCCCTTGGCCCGGGTGGTCTGTCCCGTGACCGCGCAGGCATGGAAGTTCGAGACGTGCACCCGTCCCACTACGGACGTATGTGCCCCATCGAAACTCCTGAAGGCCCGAACATCGGTCTGATCGGTTCGTTGGCTTCCTACGGCCGTATCAACCCGTTCGGTTTCATCGAGACTCCGTACCGCCTGGTGTCCGAGGGTGTCGTTTCCGATGAGGTCCAGTACCTCACCGCCGACGACGAAGCAGAAGTCCTGATTGCACAGGCCAACGCACCGCTCGACGCCGACAAGAAGTTCGCGGAAGAAACCGTGCTTGTCCGTGCCCGTGGTGGTGGAGGCGAGCCCGTCCTGGTTCCGGCCGGCGAAGTTCAGTTCATGGACGTTTCCCCGCGCCAGATGGTGTCCGTGGCTACCGCCCTGATTCCGTTCCTCGAGCATGACGATGCAAACCGCGCACTCATGGGTGCCAACATGCAGCGCCAGGCTGTGCCGCTGGTCCGTTCCGAGGCCCCGTTCGTGGGTACGGGCATGGAGCGCGCTGCCGCCGTCGACGCCGGTGACGTTGTCATCGCGAAGAAGGCCGGTGTCGTCAACGAAGTTTCCGCTGACCTCGTCACCATGCTTAACGACGACGGCACGGAAACCAGCTACCGCATCAACAAGTTCGCCCGTTCCAACCAGGGCAACTGCTACAACCACCGTGTCCTGGTCAACGAAGGCCAGCGCCTCGAAGTCGGCGGCATCATCGCTGACGGCCCGGCAACGGACCAGGGTGAACTCGCCCTCGGTAAGAACCTCCTCGTGGCATTCATGTCCTGGGAAGGCCACAACTTCGAGGACGCCATCATCCTGTCGCAGCGCATCGTCGCTGAGGACGTTCTTTCCTCCATCCACATCGAGGAGCACGAGATCGATGCCCGCGACACCAAGCTTGGTGCCGAGGAAATCACCCGTGACATCCCCAACGTGTCCGAGGAAGTCCTCGCAGGACTGGACGAGCGCGGCATCATCCACATCGGTGCCGAGGTTGAAGCCGGCGACATCCTGGTCGGAAAGGTCACCCCGAAGGGTGAAACCGAACTGACTCCGGAAGAGCGCCTCCTCCGTGCAATCTTCGGCGAGAAGTCCCGCGAAGTGCGTGACACCTCCCTGAAGGTTCCCCACGGTGAGTCCGGCACGGTTATCGGCGTGCGCGTCTTCGACCGCGACAACGACGACGAGCTGCCCCCGGGCGTCAACCAGCTGGTCCGCGTCTACGTTGCTGCCAAGCGCAAGATCACCGACGGCGACAAGCTCGCCGGCCGCCACGGTAACAAGGGCGTCATCTCCAAGATCCTCCCGATCGAAGACATGCCGTTCCTTGCCGACGGTACGCCGGTGGACATCGTCCTGAACCCGCTGGGTGTTCCGGGTCGTATGAACGTCGGCCAGGTGCTCGAAACGCACCTCGGCTGGGTTGCGAAGACCGGTTGGAAGATCGAAGGCGAGCCGGAGTGGGTCAAGAACCTCCCGAACCTGCCTCGTGAATCCGGCCAGACCACTGTCGCCACCCCGGTGTTCGACGGTGCACGCGAAGAGGAAATCACAGGTCTGCTGGATTCCACCAACGTGACCCGCGACGGCGACCGCCTGATCGACTCCTCCGGCAAGACCCGTCTGTTCGACGGCCGCTCCGGCGAGCCGTTCCCTGACCCGATCTCCGTGGGCTACATGTACATCCTGAAGCTCCACCACCTGGTGGACGACAAGATCCACGCGCGCTCCACCGGCCCGTACTCCATGATCACGCAGCAGCCGCTGGGTGGTAAGGCACAGTTCGGTGGCCAGCGCTTCGGTGAAATGGAAGTGTGGGCGCTCGAAGCATACGGCGCTGCCTACACCCTCCAGGAACTGCTGACGATCAAGTCGGACGACATCCACGGCCGCGTGAAGGTCTACGAAGCCATCGTCAAGGGCGAGAACATCCCCGAGCCTGGCGTTCCGGAATCCTTCAAGGTCTTGATCAAGGAAATGCAGTCGCTGTGCCTGAACGTGGAAGTTCTTTCCACGGACGGTACGACGATCGAAATGCGTGACTCTGATGACGCAGTCTTTACGGCTGCGGAAGAACTGGGCATTGATCTGTCTCGCGCAGAGCCCAGCTCCGTAGAAGAGGTCTAACAGCCGCTCTGGCTGGCGGTGCAGACCGCCAGCCAAGGCAGCTGCCTCTTTCCGTAAACCCAAGACTTCAGAATTTAGAGAACAAGAGAGAACAGGGACCATATGTCCAGCGAATCCTCCTTCGGCCTCATGCAGATCGGCCTCGCCACCGCGGAAGACATCCGCGGCTGGTCTTACGGTGAGGTCAAGAAGCCGGAAACCATCAACTACCGCACGCTCAAGCCCGAGAAGGACGGCCTCTTCTGCGAGAAGATCTTCGGCCCGTCCCGGGACTGGGAATGCTACTGCGGCAAGTACAAGCGCGTGCGCTTCAAGGGCATCATCTGCGAGCGTTGTGGCGTTGAAGTCACTCGCGCCAAGGTGCGCCGCGAGCGCATGGGCCACATCGAGCTGGCCGCTCCCGTCACGCACATCTGGTACTTCAAGGGTGTTCCCTCCCGCTTGGGCTACCTCCTTGACCTGGCGCCGAAGGACCTTGAAAAGGTCATCTACTTCGCTGCCTACATGATCACGAGCGTCGACACCGAGAGCCGTCACGCGGAACTGCCGAACCTTCAGGTGGAGCACGACCTCGAGAAGAAGCAGCTCGTCGACAACCGCGACAGCGACATCGCCACGATCGCCCGCGACCTTGAGGACGAGCTTGCCCGCCTCGAAGGTGAAGGCGCCAAGGCTGCGGACAAGAAGAAGGCCCGCGACTCCGCGGACCGTCAGATGGCCAACGTCCGCAAGCGCGCGGATGCTGAGATCGAGCGCCTCGAGCAGGTCTGGGACCGCTTCAAGAACCTCAAGGTCGCCGACCTTGAAGGTGACGAAGGCCTGTACCGCGAACTGCGCGACCGCTACGGCATGTACTTCGAAGGCTCCATGGGTGCCGAAGCCATCAAGAAGCGTCTTGAGAACTTCGACATGCAGGCAGAGTCGGAGTCCCTCCGCGACACCATCCAGAACGGCAAGGGCCAGCGCAAGACCCGCGCCCTCAAGCGACTGAAGGTTGTCAACGCATTCCTGACCACCAACAACAGCCCGCTTGGCATGGTTCTTGACGCCGTCCCGGTGATCCCGCCGGAACTGCGCCCGATGGTCCAGCTGGACGGTGGCCGCTTCGCGACCTCCGACCTCAACGACCTCTACCGCCGTGTGATCAACCGCAACAACCGACTCAAGCGACTGCTTGACCTCGGCGCTCCGGAGATCATCGTCAACAACGAGAAGCGCATGCTTCAGGAAGCTGTTGACAGCCTCTTCGACAACGGACGTCGCGGCCGTCCCGTCACGGGTCCGGGCAACCGTCCGCTGAAGTCCCTGAGCGACATGCTCAAGGGCAAGCAGGGTCGTTTCCGGCAGAACCTGCTCGGCAAGCGCGTCGACTACTCCGGCCGTTCGGTCATCGTCGTCGGCCCGCAGCTGAAGCTGCACCAGTGTGGTCTGCCCAAGCAGATGGCCCTGGAGCTCTTCAAGCCGTTCGTGATGAAGCGACTGGTTGACCTCAACCACGCGCAGAACATCAAGTCGGCAAAGCGCATGGTCGAGCGTTACCGCCCGCAGGTCTGGGACGTGCTGGAAGAGATCATCACCGAACACCCGGTGCTGCTCAACCGTGCACCTACCCTGCACCGCCTCGGCATCCAGGCATTCGAGCCGCAGCTTGTTGAAGGCAAGGCCATCCAGCTTCACCCGCTGGTTTGTGGCGCCTTCAACGCCGACTTCGACGGCGACCAGATGGCAGTCCACCTGCCGCTGAGCCCCGAAGCGCAGGCTGAAGCCCGCATCCTGATGCTCTCCTCCAACAACATCTTGAAGCCGTCTGATGGCCGCCCGGTGACCCTGCCTTCGCAGGACATGATCATCGGTCTGTACCACCTGACCACCAAGCGCGTTGGTTCCGCCGGCGAAGGCCGGATCTTCTCCTCGGTTGCGGAAGCCATCATGGCCTACGATGCCCGCGAGCTGCACCTGAACTCCCAGGTCAAGATCCGCCTTGAGGGCTTTGTCCCTTACGCCGGCTGGGAAGCTCCGGAAGGTTGGGAGCCGGGTCAGGTCGCACTGGTCCAGACCTCCCTCGGCCAGGTTCTCTTCAACGAGACCCTGCCGGAGGACTACCCGTGGGTTGAGGCTGTTGCCGACAAGGGCGAGCTTTCCCGGATCGTCAACGACCTCGCGGAGCGCTACCCGAAGGTTGTCACGGCCGCAACGCTGGACAACCTGAAGGACGCCGGTTTCTACTGGGCAACCCGCTCGGGCGTCACTGTGGCAATCTCCGACATCGAGGTGCCCACCTCCAAGCCGGCCATCCTGGCCGGCTACGAGACCATGGCTGCCAAGATCCAGGGCCAGTACGACAAGGGCCTGATCGACGACGACGAGCGTCGCCAGGAACTGATCGAGATCTGGAACAAGGCCACCAACGAAATCGCCCAGGCGATGCGTGACAGCTTGTCCCCGATGAACACCATCAACCGCATGGTGTCCTCCGGGGCACGTGGTAACTGGATGCAGGTCCGCCAGATCGCGGGTATCCGTGGTCTTGTGGCCAACCCGAAGGGTGAGATCATCCCGCGTCCGATCAAGTCCTCGTACCGCGAGGGCCTGTCGGTGCTGGAATACTTCATCGCCACGCACGGTGCCCGTAAGGGTCTGGCCGACACCGCGCTGCGTACCGCCAACTCGGGTTACCTGACCCGTCGTCTGGTGGACGTTTCGCAGGACGTCATCGTCCGTGAAGAGGATTGCGGTACCGAGCGTGGTCTCATGACCGCAATCGCCGTGCCGGACTCCAACGGTGAGCTCGTCCTGGACGAGAACGTCGAGAACAGCGCCTACGCACGTACCCTCGCCGTCGACGTCGTCGACTCCAAGGGTGCGGTGCTGGCAGCTGCCGGCACCGACTGCGGCGACGTCGTCATTGCCGAGCTGCTCGCAGCCGGCATCACCGAGGTCAAAGTCCGTTCAGTGCTCACGTGTGAGTCCAAGGTCGGTACCTGTGCGCTCTGCTACGGCCGTTCGCTGGCTACAGGCAAGACCGTGGACATCGGAGAGGCCGTCGGCATCATCGCCGCACAGTCCATCGGTGAACCCGGTACCCAGCTGACCATGCGTACGTTCCACACCGGTGGTGCTGTTTCCGCCAGCGGTGGCGACGACATCACCCAGGGTCTGCCCCGTATCCAGGAGCTCTTCGAAGCCCGTACTCCGAAGGGTGTTGCACCGATTGCTGAAGCAGCCGGCCGCATCGCCATCGAAGAGTCCGAGCGCCAGATGCGCCTCATCATCACCCCGGACGATGGTTCCGAGGAGATCGCCTACCCGGTGCTGCGCCGTTCCCGCCTCCTCATCGAGGATGGCGAGCACGTCAGCGTCGGCCAGAAGCTGATCAACGGTCCTGTGGACCCGAAGCAGGTTCTGCGCATCATGGGTCCGCGTGCCGCCCAGAAGTTCCTGGTGGACGAGGTCCAGGGCGTTTACCGCAGCCAGGGCATCGGCATCCACGACAAGCACGTGGAAGTCATCGTCCGTCAGATGCTGCGCCGCGTGACCGTCATCGAATCCGGCGACTCCGATCTGCTTCCGGGCGAGCTCGCTGAGCGCAGCCGCTTCGAAGACGAGAACCGTCGCGTGGTGTCCGAAGGCCGTACCCCGGCTTCCGGTCGTCCGGAACTGATGGGTATCACCAAGGCATCTCTGGCAACCGAGTCCTGGCTGTCGGCCGCTTCCTTCCAGGAGACCACCCGCGTTCTGACGCAGGCGGCCATGGAAGGCAAGAGCGACCCGCTGCTTGGCCTCAAGGAGAACGTCATCATCGGTAAGCTCATCCCGGCCGGTACGGGCCTGCCCCGTTACACCGAGGTCACCGTGGAGCCGACTGAAGAAGCAAAGGCAAGCCTGTTCACGGGCCCCAGCGCCTTCACCGACTTCTCGTATGACGCCCTGGGCGGCGACGGAGCTCCCGAGTTCCACGCCATCCCGCTGGATGACTACGATCTCGGCAACGACTTCCGCTGAGAAGTCTTCTAGTCAAGGTAAGGACCCCGTACTCAGTGAGTACGGGGTCCTTCCCGTTAAGTGCCCGACGACGGCGGGCGGCACCCGCCGCGGTGGTTCACCCTTTTACACCCGATTAAGGCCTCAGATCAAGCCATGCTAGAATTTTGGTAATTGTTCTGTGTGGCAGTGGATGAAGGCCGCCGCAGCATCATTTCGGTTTTGTTCTCATGATGTTGGGTGGAGCCTGTTTCCGGGTTGCGGGCTACGTGCGCAACGAATGCCGCACTTTTGCACGCCCACCGGTCTTCGGACCAGGGCCGCATGGACAACGCCAAAGCTCTCACGCAAACACAGGCCAACGCCTGGGCGCAGAGCAGAGATCAACCAACGGAGAACACGAAAGTGCCTACGATTAACCAGCTGGTCCGCAAGGGCCGCACGCCGAAGGTCTCCAAGACCAAGGCTCCCGCGCTTAAGGGCAGCCCGATGCGCCGCGGTGTTTGCACCCGCGTTTACACGACCACCCCGAAGAAGCCGAACTCGGCTCTCCGTAAGGTTGCACGTGTCCGCCTCAACGGTGGCGTTGAAGTTACCGCCTACATCCCCGGTGTTGGCCACAACCTCCAGGAGCACTCCATCGTGCTGGTCCGTGGTGGTCGTGTGAAGGACCTTCCGGGTGTCCGTTACAAGATCGTCCGTGGTGCCCTCGATACCCAGGGTGTCAAGAACCGCAAGCAGGCCCGCAGCCGCTACGGCGCAAAGATGGAGAAGAAGTAATATGCCTCGCAAGGGTCCGGCCCCGAAGCGGCCGCTAGTTTCCGATCCCGTTTACGGTTCCCCGTTGGTCACCCAGCTGATCAACAAGGTTCTGATCGACGGCAAGAAGTCCACCGCAGAGCGCATCGTTTACGGCGCACTCGAAGGTGCACGCGCCAAGTCCGGTGGCGACCCCGTCGCCGCCCTCAAGAAGGCCATGGACAACGTCAAGCCTTCCCTCGAGGTCCGCTCCCGCCGTGTCGGTGGCGCAACCTACCAGGTTCCCGTTGAGGTCAAGCCGGGCCGCTCCACCGCTCTCGCTCTCCGTTGGCTGGTTGGCTACTCCAAGGCCCGCCGCGAGAAAACGATGACCGAGCGCCTCCAGAACGAAATCCTGGATGCGTCCAACGGTCTCGGTGCCGCTGTGAAGCGTCGCGAAGACACCCACAAGATGGCCGAGTCGAACAAGGCCTTCGCACACTACCGCTGGTAAAACTTCCCGTACGCCGCCGGCTCCCTGAGCTGGCGGCGAACGTGTAGTCCATCCGAAAGGGAGACACCGTGGCACAGGACGTGCTTACCGACCTTAGCAAGGTCCGCAACATCGGCATCATGGCCCACATCGATGCCGGCAAGACCACCACCACCGAGCGCATCCTGTTCTACACGGGTGTGAACCACAAGATCGGCGAAACGCACGACGGCGCTTCGACGACCGACTGGATGGAACAGGAAAAGGAACGCGGCATCACCATCACGTCTGCCGCCGTGACCTGCTTCTGGGACAAGAACCAGATCAACATCATCGACACCCCGGGCCACGTGGACTTCACGGTTGAGGTCGAGCGCTCGCTGCGCGTCCTCGACGGCGCCGTTGCTGTCTTCGATGGCAAGGAAGGCGTTGAGCCGCAGTCCGAGACTGTTTGGCGCCAGGCTGACAAGTACAACGTGCCGCGTATCTGCTTCGTCAACAAGATGGACAAGCTCGGCGCTGACTTCTACTTCACCGTAGACACCATCATCAGTCGGCTCGGCGCCAAGCCGCTGGTCCTCCAGCTGCCGATCGGCGCAGAGAACGACTTCATCGGCGTTGTGGATCTCCTTGAGATGCGCGCCCTGGTGTGGCCGGGCGATGCCAAGGGTGACGTCACCATGGGTGCCAAGTACGAGGTCCAGGAGATCCCCGCTGATCTTCAGGCCAAGGCTGAAGAGTACCGTGCACAGCTCGTTGAGACTGTTGCCGAGGCTTCCGAAGAACTCATGGAGAAGTACCTCGAGGGTGAAGAACTCACTGTCGAGGAGCTCAAGGCCGGCATCCGCAAGATGACCATCAACTCTGAGCTCTACCCGGTTCTCTGTGGTTCTGCCTTCAAGAACCGCGGCGTACAGCCGATGCTGGATGCTGTTGTTGACTTCCTGCCGAACCCGCTCGACGTCCCGCCCATGGTCGGTCACGACCCGCGCGACGAAGAGAAGGAGCTCACCCGCAAGCCTTCTGCCGAAGAGCCGTTCTCGGCCCTGGCGTTCAAGATTGCCGCGCACCCGTTCTTCGGCCAGCTCACCTTCATCCGCGTTTACTCCGGTCACGTGGAAGCAGGCGCACAGGTGGTCAACTCCACCAAGGGCAAGAAGGAGCGCATCGGCAAGCTGTTCCAGATGCACGCCAACAAGGAAATGCCTGTTGAAGGCGCTACCGCTGGCCACATCTACGCAGCGATCGGTCTGAAGGACACCACCACGGGCGACACCCTGTGCGACGCGAACAACCAGATCGTCCTCGAGTCCATGAGCTTCCCGGAGCCCGTGATCTCGGTTGCCATCGAGCCGAACACCAAGGGTGACCAGGAGAAGCTCTCCACGGCCATCCAGAAGCTCTCGGCTGAGGACCCGACCTTCCAGGTCTCCCTCAACGAAGACACCGGTCAGACCATCATCGCCGGCATGGGCGAGCTCCACCTGGACATCCTGGTGGACCGCATGCGCCGCGAATTCAAGGTCGAGGCAAACGTCGGCAAGCCGCAGGTTGCTTACCGCGAAACCATCAAGCGCGCTGTAGAGCGTCACGACTACACGCACAAGAAGCAGACCGGTGGTTCGGGTCAGTTCGCAAAGATCCAGATCGCCATCGAGCCGATGGACACCGCCGACGGCGAGCTCTACGCGTTCGAGAACAAGGTCACCGGTGGCCGCGTGCCCCGCGAGTACATCCCGTCCGTTGACGCGGGCATCCAGGATGCACTCAACGACGGCGTTCTGGCCGGCTACCCGGTTGTCGGCATCAAGGCCACGCTGATTGACGGCGCGTACCACGATGTTGACTCCTCGGAAATGGCGTTCAAGATCGCCGGCCGTATGGCTTTCAAGGAGGCCGCACGCAAGGCGAACCCGGTTCTGCTCGAACCGCTGATGGATGTTGAGGTCCGCACCCCTGAGGAATACATGGGTGAAGTAATCGGTGACCTGAACTCCCGCCGTGGCCAGATGCAGTCCATGGAAGATGCCGCCGGCGTCAAGGTGATCCGCGCGCACGTTCCGCTGTCCGGCATGTTCGGCTACATCGGTGACCTGCGTTCGAAGACCCAGGGCCGTGCTGTGTACTCCATGACGTTCAACAGCTACGCCGAGGTCCCGAAGGCAGTTGCCGACGAGATCATCCAGAAGAACCGCGGCGAGTAATCACCGACGGATAAACCAGGATGTTGGCCCGTTCCGGGAAAGCATTCAGCGCAGGCGCCGGGCTGTAGCCCAGGCAGCAGTCCGGTCCCTGTGCGAACAGACTCCAGGTCCCAATAATGGTCCCTGAATCTGCAATTTCACCAAATCCAAAGCCCCCAAGTAGACTTGCTGGAGTTTCTGCCGCGAAAAGCGCGGCCGAGGAGCAACTCACTTGAAATCGTTCTAGGAGGAACCTGTGGCAAAGGCAAAGTTCGAGCGGACTAAGCCGCACGTCAACATCGGCACCATTGGTCACGTTGACCACGGTAAGACGACGCTGACTGCCGCCATTTCCAAGGTGCTGTACGACAAGTACCCCACTCTCAACGAGCAGCGCGACTTCGCGTCGATTGACTCTGCTCCGGAAGAGCGCCAGCGTGGTATTACCATCAACATCTCCCACGTTGAGTACCAGACCGAGAAGCGCCACTACGCACACGTAGACGCTCCGGGTCACGCTGACTACATCAAGAACATGATCACCGGTGCTGCACAGATGGACGGTGCGATCCTCGTGGTTGCCGCCACTGACGGTCCGATGGCTCAGACCCGCGAGCACGTTCTGCTCGCCCGCCAGGTTGGTGTTCCCTACCTGCTGGTCGCGCTGAACAAGTCCGACATGGTCGACGACGAAGAGCTTCTCGACCTCGTTGAAATGGAAGTTCGCGAGCTGCTCAGCGCTCAGGGCTTCGATGGCGACGACGCTCCGGTTGTACGTGTTTCCGGCCTCAAGGCACTCGAAGGCGACCCGGTTTGGGTCAAGTCCGTCGAGGACCTCATGGAAGCTGTCGACAACTCGGTTCCGGACCCCGTTCGTGACCGCGACAAGCCGTTCCTGATGCCGATCGAAGACGTCTTCACGATCACCGGTCGTGGCACCGTTGTTACGGGTCGCGCCGAGCGCGGTACCCTCGCGATCAACTCCGAAGTTGAAATCGTTGGTATCCGTCCGGTCCAGAAGACCACCGTTACCGGTATCGAGATGTTCCACAAGCAGCTCGACGAAGCATGGGCCGGCGAGAACTGTGGCCTCCTGCTCCGCGGTCTGAAGCGCGACGACGTCGAGCGTGGCCAGGTTGTCGTCAAGCCGGGTTCCATCACCCCGCACACCGACTTCGAGGCCAACGTCTACATCCTTTCCAAGGACGAAGGCGGACGTCACAACCCGTTCTACTCGAACTACCGCCCGCAGTTCTACTTCCGTACCACGGACGTAACCGGCGTTATCACCCTGCCGGAAGGCACGGAAATGGTTATGCCTGGCGACAACACTGAGATGACCGTTGAGCTCATCCAGCCGATCGCTATGGAAGAGGGCCTCGGCTTCGCGATCCGTGAAGGTGGCCGCACCGTTGGTTCGGGACGTGTCACCAAGATCCTCAAGTAGTTTCTACTTGTAGATCGGTGGAGGACCGGCCGCCCCGCGACCGGTAGCAAACCAAAGAAGAACCCCGTCACTATCGTGGCGGGGTTCTTCTTTGCGTTCGGCCACCGTCGGATTCTGCTGGATCATTCTCTTCGCCGAAGTTGCCGGTCGCGTGATTCCGCGGGCCCGGAATTTGTCCATTCGAATGATTCAGCAGAATCCGACATCCGAGCGAAGACGATCCCGGGACGGACATGACGCGCCCGGGAATTACACACGTTTTGGCCTATAAGCCGGCATTGATCGTCCTTGCCGTCTGGCGCCTCAACAGGACCGCGCCCTGATAGCGTTGCCTCAAAGGAGGAATGCGGAATGGGATGGCTCATTTTTCTGATCGTAGTGGTTGTCGTGGTAGCGGGCCTGATGTGGGGGAGGAAATACTTCCGTCGCGAGATCGAGCGCGCCAAGCGCATCAATCGGGCCAACAGGAAAGATTGATTTAGCACGATCGGTCCACGAAAGGGGCTCGAATCAGCTCCTGCGTGCCTTGCTCAAGGATTGGTACCAGTAGTACGAGTCTTTGGGGGTTCTTTCGAGGGTGTCGAAGTCAACGTGCACCAGCCCGAATCGCTGTGAATATCCGGCGGCCCATTCGAAGTTGTCCAGCAACGTCCAGACGTAGTAACCCAGAAGTTCGACGTCGTGGGCGATCCCGCCGGGGGCCGTCGCCCTCAAGGCCTGGCCAAGGTGGGAAGCAAGGTAGCTGATGCGGTCGGCGTCGTGCACTGGACCCCGGGTGTGGTCCGGTTCCGGGAAGCTCGCGCCGCTCTCCGTGATGAACAGGGGAGGCAATGCTGCTCCGTAGCGGTCTTTCAGCTCCCGCAACAGGATTCCGAGGTGTTCAGGAGCCACCGGCCAACCAAATCCTGTGGTTTCGTATTCGGGGAAGGCCGCAAGGTGGAACGGCAGTTTGGCCATCATCTCCGGGTTGCTGACCGGGGTGCTTCCGCCGCCGCGGCCCGAGGCTACCTTGACGGGGTAGTAGTAATTCAAGCCGTAGAAATCCAACGGCTGGTGGATGGTCTTGAGATCCTCGTCCCGGACCTTGCCCAAGGCCCGGAACCAGGGCCTTACCTGTAGTGGCGGTTTCGGGTACCGCCCCAAGAGGATGGGATCGGCATAGACCCGGTTGAAGATGAGGTCGAAGGCCTTGGCCATGAGACCGTCTGCAAGCCGCTTGCTTGCGGGCCGGACTGGCGAATGGACGTTGGCTACGCCGACAGTTCCCGCCACGCCGGCAGCGCGCAGGGCCTGGACAGCAAGGCCGTGCCCCAACAACTGGTGGTGGGCGGCCGGCAAGGCATCGAAAAGCAACCGCCTGCCGGGAGCGTGGACACCGAGCGCATAACCTTGCAACGCGACCGAAACGGGTTCGTTCAGGGTGACCCATTGCGCCACGCGGTCACCGAAGCGGTGCGCGGCCGCAGCGGAGTATTCGGCGAACCGTTCCGCCGTCGCCCGGTTCAGCCAGCCGCCGTCGTGCTCTAACGGCAGGGGAGTATCCCAATGGAACAGAGTCACCATGGGCGAGACCCCGGCCTTCAGGAGCTTGTCGATCAGACGGTCGTAGAAGTCCAGGCCCTGTTCGTTGATGGGACCCTTGCCGCCGGGTTGGATCCGGGGCCAGGAGAGCGAGAACCGGTAGGAATCCACGCCCAGATCCTGCATGAGGGCAATGTCCTCGTCCGTCCGGTTGTAGTGGTCGCAGGCTACTGCGGGGGAGTGCCCGTCGACGATCGCGCCTGGTTTCTCGGCAAATGCATCCCAGCTTGACGGTCCGCGCCCGTCCGCTGAGAGCGAGCCCTCGATCTGGAAGGCTGCCGCAGCGACGCCCAAGGTGAAGTCCGGCCGGATGCGGCCTGCAAGATCCCCCACCGTGGCAGAATCTTGGACAGTCATGACCCCATCATCCCGAGCGCAGGAGCTGATGGCAATGGTCCGCGAGGCCCGATTGGCTTATGCCGGGGAAATCCGGCATACTAGGTGAGTTGTTCAAGCGCTTCTTCGCGTCCCGATCCGGATAATGCCGGGTGTCAGGGTCCAAGCTGAAGCCCAAACATAACCCAGATCCCCTAAGGAAGTCGGACGCGTTTGCGTGGAAATCGCGACACGCCCGACCGCGGGGGTCGGTTACACCGGCAAGTTGAGGAACCCGGATCCCTCCGGATTCAGCTTGTGCGGCGGGTGGTAGTACTACTTCAAATGCTTCGGCAGCCACATACAACACGTAAGTGAACAGGGCAGCCTTTATTCGAGGGCAGCACAGACTGAAAGAGAGTCAGGCGACATGGCGGGACAAAAAATCCGCATCCGGCTGAAGTCATATGACCACGAGGTCATTGATGTTTCAGCGCGGAAGATCGTTGAGACGGTCACGCGCGCAGGCGCAACGGTAGTAGGCCCCGTGCCGCTGCCGACGGAGAAGAACATCTACTGCGTGATCCGCTCTCCCCACAAGTACAAGGACAGCCGTGAGCACTTTGAAATGCGTACTCACAAGCGTCTGATCGACATCATCGACCCCACGCCGAAGGCTGTTGACTCGCTTATGCGTCTCGACCTGCCGGCCGACGTGAACATCGAAATCAAGCTGTAGGGAGGTGCTGAGAAAACTATGACCGCAACCCGTAATGTAAAGGGCCTGCTGGGCACGAAGCTCGGCATGACCCAGGTCTGGGACGAGAACAACAAGCTCATCCCGGTAACTGTCGTCCAGGCTGACTCCAACGTCATCACTCAGCTGCGCAATGCAGAGACTGATGGCTATGTCGCCGTCCAGATCGGCTACGGCCAGATCGATCCCCGCAAGGTCACCAAGCCGCTGGCTGGTCACTTTGAAAAGGCTGGCGTAACTCCTCGCCGCCACGTCGTCGAACTGCGCACTGCAGACGCCGCGTCTTACGAACTGGGCCAGGAGCTTTCTGTTGAGCTCTTCGAAGCCGGTCAGAAGATCGACGTCGTCGGCACCAGCAAGGGTAAGGGCTTCGCCGGTGTTATGAAGCGTCACGGCTTCCACGGTGTTGGAGCCTCCCACGGTGCGCACAAGAACCACCGCAAGCCCGGTTCCATCGGTGGCGCATCCACCCCGAGCCGCGTCTTCAAGGGTCTGAAAATGGCCGGTCGCATGGGCGCAGAACGTCACACCACGCTGAACCTCACGGTTCACGCTGTTGACGCCGAGAAGTCGCTGCTCCTTATCAAGGGTGCCGTCCCCGGCGCCCGCGGCCAGGTCGTCCTCGTACGCACCGCCGTGAAGGGAGCCTAGTTAAATGACTAGCACTGTCAAGGTAGACCTGCCTGCAGAGATCTTCGACGTCCAGACCAACGTGCCGCTGCTGCACCAGGTCGTCGTCGCACAGCTCGCTGCTGCTCGCCAGGGTACCCACAAGACCAAGACCCGCGCCGAAGTTTCCGGTGCAGGCCGCAAGCCGTTCAAGCAGAAGGGTACCGGCCGCGCCCGTCAGGGTTCCATCCGTGCTCCTCACATGACCGGTGGTGGCGTTGTCCACGGCCCGACTCCGCGTGACTACAGCCAGCGGACCCCCAAGAAGATGAAGGCTGCCGCACTGCGTGGCGCCCTGTCCGACCGCGCCCGTAACGGCCGCATCCACGTCGTTGCTGAACTGGTCGCCGGCCCCAAGCCGTCCTCCAAGGAAGCACTGGCCGCGTTGCGTGCAGTTTCCGAGCGTCGGAACCTGCTCGTTGTTATCGAGCGCGCCAACGATGTTGCTGCACTTTCCGTGCGCAACCTCACGGATGTTCACGTTCTGTACGCAGACCAGTTGAACACCTACGACGTGCTGGTTTCCGACGACGTTGTCTTCACCAAGGCTGCGTTCGAGGCTTTCATCGCTGACAAGGCAAAGAACGAGGAGGATGCCAAGTGAGTGCAGCCACCATCAAAGACCCGCGCGACGTCGTCATTGCACCCGTCGTTTCGGAAAAGAGCTACGGCCTGATCGATGAGGGCAAGTACACCTTCCTGGTGGACCCCCGCTCGAACAAGACCGAGATCAAGCTGGCCGTGGAGAAAATTTTCTCCGTCAAGGTCGAATCGATCAACACCATCAACCGTGCCGGTAAGCGCAAGCGCACCAAATTCGGCTGGGGACAGCGCAAGAGCACCAAGCGTGCAATTGTGACCCTCAAAGAAGGCACAATCGACATCTTCGGCGGTCCGCTCGCGTAGCGGAGACCACTTTAACGAGGAAATGAATTATGGGAATCCGTAAATACAAGCCGACTACCCCGGGCCGTCGCGGCTCGAGCGTAGCCGACTTCTCCGAAATCACGCGATCGACTCCGGAAAAGTCGTTGCTGCGTCCGCTGCACAAGACTGGCGGCCGTAACAACACCGGTAAGATCACTACCCGTCACAAGGGTGGTGGCCACAAGCGCCAGTACCGTCTGATCGACTTCCGTCGCCACGACAAAGACGGCGTCAACGCCCGCGTTGCCGAAATCGAGTACGATCCGAACCGCACGGCTCGCATCGCCCTCCTGCACTACGTTGATGGCACCAAGCGTTACATCATCGCCCCGAACAAGCTGTCCCAGGGTGACTTCGTCGAGGCTGGCCCCGACGCTGACATCAAGCCGGGCAACAACCTGCCGCTGCGCAACATCCCGGTTGGTACCACCATCCACGCAGTTGAACTGCGTCCGGGTGGCGGCGCCAAGATGGCCCGTTCCGCAGGTGCTTCGGTTCAGCTCGTCGCCAAGGAAGGCCGTTTCGCCCAGCTGCGTCTGCCCTCCGGTGAAATCCGCAACGTTGACGTGCGCTGCCGCGCAACCGTCGGCGAGGTCGGCAACGCCGAGCAGTCGAACATCAACTGGGGTAAGGCCGGCCGTATGCGCTGGAAGGGCGTTCGCCCGACCGTCCGTGGTGTCGCCATGAACCCGGTCGATCACCCGCACGGTGGTGGTGAAGGTAAGACTTCCGGTGGACGTCACCCGGTCAACCCGAACGGTAAGCGTGAAGGCCGCACCCGCCGCCCCAACAAAGAGAGCGACAAGCTTATTGTTCGTCGCCGCCGTACTGGCAAGAACAAGCGATAGGAGCCTGGACACATGCCACGCAGCCTGAAAAAAGGTCCTTTCGTAGACCAGCACCTCTTTGTGAAGGTCGCCAGGGAAAACGAAAAGGGCACCAAGAACGTCATCAAGACCTGGTCCCGCCGTTCGATGATCGTCCCGGACATGCTGGGTCACACGATTGCCGTTCACGACGGACGCAAGCACATTCCGGTGTTTGTCACTGAGTCGATGGTCGGGCACAAGCTCGGCGAATTCGCTCCCACGCGGACATTCCGCGGCCATGTCAAGGACGACCGTAAGGGCAAGCGCCGCTAAGGCGCTGGCTCTACGGCTAAGACGAGAGAAGGAAAGCAATGGAAGCCAAGGCTATTGCGCGTCACATCCGCGTAACGCCTATGAAGGCCCGGCGCGTCGTCAACCTTGTTCGTGGTAAGCAAGCGAATGAGGCTCTGGCAATTCTGAAGTTCGCCGAACAGGCAGCTTCGGAGCCGGTATTCAAGGTAGTTCAGTCGGCAATGGCAAACGCACGGGTCCTCGCGGACCGCGACGGCGTTGCCTTTGACGAGGGAGACCTCTACATCAGCGAAGCGTTTGTTGATGAAGGCCCGACCATGAAGCGGTTCCAGCCGCGTGCTCAGGGTCGCGCATTTCAGATCAAGAAGCGCACGAGCCACATCACCGTGGTAGTCGCTACCCCGGAGAAAGAGGAGGCTCGCTAAGTGGGACAGAAAGTAAACCCGCACGGGTTCCGACTCGGCATCACCACCGATCACGTATCGCACTGGTTTGCTGACAGCACCAAGGCTGGCCAGCGGTACAAGGACTTCGTTCGCGAAGACATCCGCATCCGCCAGCTCATGTCCACGGGCATGGAGCGCGCTGGTATCGCCAAGGTCGAAATCGAGCGCACCCGTGACCGTGTACGCGTGGACATCCACACGGCTCGCCCGGGTATCGTCATCGGCCGCCGAGGCGCAGAAGCGGACCGCATTCGCGGCGAGCTCGAAAAGCTCACCGGCAAGCAGGTCCAGCTGAACATCCTCGAGGTCAAGAACCCCGAGATGGAAGCACAGCTTGTTGCCCAGGGCGTTGCTGAGCAGCTGACTTCCCGCGTGGCTTTCCGCCGTGCGATGAAGAAGGCCATGCAGTCCGCACAGCGTGCGGGTGCCAAGGGTATCCGTATTGCTTGCTCCGGTCGACTGGGTGGCGCAGAAATGTCCCGCTCGGAGTTCTACCGCGAAGGCCGTGTGCCCCTGCACACCCTGCGTGCGAACATCGACTACGGCTTCTACGAGGCCAAGACCACCTTCGGCCGCATCGGCGTGAAGGTCTGGATCTACAAGGGTGACGTCACTGCCAAGGAACTGGCTCAGCAGGCAGCTGCTGCTCCGTCCCGCGGCCGCGGTCCCAGCGACCGCCCGGGCCGCCCGGGTGGCGCCGACCGTGGTGACCGCCGTCGTCGTACCGACCGTCCGGCAGCTGACGCAGCACCTGTTGCTGCAGAGGCTCCGGCAGCTGAAGCTGCTGCTCCCGCGGCAGAAGGAGGACAGGCTTAAATGCTTATCCCACGTCGAGTCAAGCACCGTAAGCAGCACCACCCGGGTCGTTCCGGCGCTGCAACGGGCGGCACCAAGGTCACTTTCGGTGAGTACGGCATCCAGGCGCTGAGCCCGGCCTACGTCACGAACCGTCAGATCGAGTCTGCCCGTATCGCGATGACCCGCCACATCAAGCGTGGCGGCAAGGTCTGGATCAACATCTATCCGGACCGCCCGCTGACGAAGAAGCCGGCCGAAACCCGCATGGGTTCCGGTAAGGGTTCTCCGGAATGGTGGGTCGCAAACGTCAAGCCGGGCCGGGTTCTCTTTGAGATCGCCGGTGTCGAAGAATCGGTTGCTCGCGAGGCACTGCGCCTGGCAATCCACAAGCTCCCGTTGAAGGCACGCATTCTGCGTCGCGAAGGTGGTGAATAGAAATGGCAGTAGGATCCAAGGAACTTGCATCCGCACAGCTGGACGGTTTCGACAACGAGCGACTCGTTGAAGAACTCCGCAAGGCCAAGGAAGAGCTGTTCAACCTGCGTTTCCAGTCCGCCACCGGTCAGCTGGAGAACCACGGTCGTCTGCGCGCGGTAAAGAAGGACATCGCACGCATCTACACCGTTCTCCGTGAGCGCGAGCTGGGCATTCGTGCCGAGGTTGCCGCACCGGTTGTGGAAGCCAAGGAAGAAAAGAAGTCCAAGAAGGCAGAAGCCAAGGCTGATAAGGCCGAAGCCGAGGCTGGAGAGGACGCCAAGTGAGCGAACAGAAGGAAACTGTGACGGAAGCAGCAGCCAGCGCTGAACAGCGCGGTTACCGTAAGACGCGTCGCGGCTACGTTGTCTCTGACAAGATGGAAAAGACTATCGTTGTTCAGGTCGAAGACCGCGTGAAGCACGCTCTGTACGGCAAGGTCATTCGCCGCACCTCGAAGATCAAGGCTCACGACGAGCAGAACACCGCCGGCATCGGCGACCTCGTTCTGATCTCTGAGACCCGCCCGCTGTCCGCTACAAAGCGGTGGCGCCTGGTTGAGATCCTCGAAAAGGCTAAGTAATCCCGCGCCGGGCTTTGTCCGGCAGCGATATGGATTGGTGGGAGGGCCCGCATTCCGGAAGGAATGCGGGCCTTTCCGCGTTTCGGCTCCTAGCGCAAAACGTGCTAGGATATTGAGTTTGTATGGCGCCAGTTGTGCGTCAACAAACCACCTCGTAAACAATCGTGCCGCGGCATACTGCCCCGCGCAGTTATTTCCGCAAGGGAAGCTGATGCTGGCGGCACGGGAGTTTAGGCCTGCACTGGCAAAATCCAGGCAGGTCAAGAGACACCCCGATCAACCGTTCCGCAAGGCTCATTCCGTATGCTCCATTTCGGTCTGAGAACCGGCGCGACGCAAGGAGTAAAAATTGATTCAGCAGGAGTCGCGACTGAAGGTCGCCGACAACACGGGTGCTAAGGAAATCCTTACCATTCGCGTTCTCGGTGGATCCGGCCGTCGCTACGCAGGCATTGGCGACGTCATTGTCGCAACCGTCAAGGACGCTATCCCGGGCGGCAACGTAAAGAAGGGTGACGTCGTCAAGGCTGTCATCGTTCGTACCAAGAAGGAACGCCGCCGTGCGGATGGTTCCTACATCAAGTTTGACGAGAACGCAGCTGTGATCCTGAAGAACGACGGCGACCCCCGCGGTACCCGTATCTTCGGCCCGGTTGGTCGTGAACTCCGTGACAAGAAGTTCATGAAGATCGTTTCGCTGGCTCCGGAGGTGCTGTAACCCATGGGTGCAAAGATCAAGAAGGGTGACCTCGTTCAGGTCATCACTGGCGCCAAGCAGGAACGTGGCGGCGACCGCGGTAAGCAGGGCAAGGTTCTGCGCGTGTTCACCGAGACCAACCGCGTCCTGGTAGAAGGCATCAACCGAGTCACCAAGCACACCAAGGTCGGTCAGTCGCAGCGCGGCACCAAGACCGGTGGCATCGAGGTCGTTGAGGCCCCGATCCACGTCTCCAACGTTGCTCTTGTTGACCCCTCGACCAAGAAGCCGACCCGCGTTGGTTTCCGTCTCGAGACCGTTGAGAAGGACGGCGTCTCCAAGACCGTCCGTGTCCGCGTGTCCAAGGCATCCGGGAAGGACATCTAATGACTGAGACTCTCGAGACTCCAGCGAAGATCGTTCCGCGTCTGAAGACGAAGTACGCCGATTCCATCAAGCAGACCCTGGTTGAGGAATTCAAGTACGAGAACGTGAACCAGGTTCCCCGCCTGGTGAAGGTTGTTGTGAACATGGGTGTTGGAGATGCCGCCAAGGACTCCAAGCTGATCGACGGCGCTGTCCGCGACCTCACCCTGATCACCGGCCAGAAACCGCAGGTAACCAAGGCCCGCAAGTCGATCGCCCAGTTCAAGCTGCGCGAAGGCATGCCCATCGGTGCACACGCAACTCTGCGTGGGGACCGTATGTGGGAATTCGTGGACCGCCTCGTGTCCCTCGCCCTGCCCCGTATCCGCGACTTCCGCGGCCTCAACGGCAAGCAGTTCGACGGCAACGGCAACTACACCTTCGGCCTGACCGAGCAGGTTATGTTCCACGAAATCGACCAGGACTCCATCGACCGCGTTCGCGGTATGGACATCACGGTTGTCACCACTGCAAAGACCGATGACGAAGGCCGTGCGCTCCTCAAGGCACTTGGCTTCCCGTTCAAATCCGAAGACTAATAACTACGTAGTAGGTCCGGCCGCGGCTGCTTTGCAGTCAACGCGGAAACCATTACGAGGAAGGGCAAGAGCCCACAATGACTATGACAGATCCTGTCGCAGACATGCTTACGCGTCTGCGCAACGCCAACTCGGCATACCACGACACCGTGAGCATGCCGTACAGCAAGCTCAAGGCACGCGTTGCCGACATCCTGAAGGCAGAAGGCTACATTGCTGCCTGGAAGGAAGAGGAAGCCGAAGTCGGCAAGAAGCTGACCATCGACCTCAAATTCGGTCCGAACCGCGAGCGTTCAATTGCTGGTGTCCGCCGCATTTCCAAGCCTGGTCTCCGCGTTTACGCGAAGTCCACCAACCTGCCTCACGTGCTGGGTGGCCTGGGTATCGCAATCCTGTCCACCTCTTCCGGCCTCCTGACTGACAAGCAGGCCGGCAAGAAGGGCGTGGGCGGCGAAGTCCTCGCGTACGTCTGGTAACGGGAAAGGAAGAGAATAATGTCACGTATTGGACGTCTCCCCATCACCGTTCCTGCCGGCGTTGAAGTTAAGGTTGATGGCTCTGTCATCAACGTCAAGGGCACCAAAGGCGAGCTGAGCCACACTGTAGCCAGCCCGATCGAGGTCACCCTGGACGAAAGCACCTTGACTGTCACCCGCCCGAACGACGAGCGCACTTCGCGTTCCCTGCACGGCCTGACCCGCACCCTGATCGCCAACATGATCGAGGGCGTCACCAAGGGCTACGAAAAGAAGCTTGAAATCGTTGGTACCGGTTACCGCGTTCAGGCCAAGGGTTCTGACCTTGAGTTCGCTCTCGGCTTCAGCCACCCGGTGAATGTCGCCGCTCCCGAAGGCATCACCTTCACGGTGGAGGGGCCGACCAAGCTCTCCGTCGCTGGTATCTCCAAGCAGCAGGTCGGCGAGGTTGCTGCCAACATTCGCAAGCTGCGCAAGCCCGACCCCTACAAGGGCAAGGGTGTCCGTTACGCCGGCGAAGTTATCCGCCGCAAGGTCGGAAAGGCTGGTAAGTAAACCATGGCCATCGCAATTAACAAGAAGCGGTCGAACAAGAGCAAGTCTGCTGCACGCAGCCGTCGCCAGCTTCGTATCCGCAAGCGCATCACCGGCACGGCTGCTCGTCCTCGTCTGGTCGTCAACCGCTCCGCACGCCACATCTTCGTCCAGGTTGTCGATGACAGCAAGGGTGTAACCGTGGCTTACGCTTCCACTTTGGAAGCTGACCTTCGTGCATTCGATGGCGACAAGACTGCCAAGGCCAAGCGCGTCGGCGAGCTCGTTGCCGGGCGTGCCAAGGCTGCAGGTATCGAAGCTGTTGTCTTCGACCGCGGTGGTAACAAGTACCACGGCCGGATCGCCGCCGTCGCTGACGGCGCACGTGAAGGTGGGCTGGCACTGTGACCGTTGAGAATAACGAAAAGGACATTCAGGTGACTGAAGCTGCAGCTGCTGAGGCAACTGAGACTGCTGCTGCCACCGACGACCGCCGCGGCGGCCGTCGTGGCGAGCGTGGTGACCGTGGCCAGGGCCGCGGCGACCGTGGTGGCCGTGGTGGCCGCGACGGCGGCCGCGAGGCCGAGAAGAGCCAGTTCGTAGAGCGCGTTGTAACCATCAACCGTGTTGCCAAGGTCGTCAAGGGTGGTCGTCGCTTCAGCTTCACCGCCCTCGTCGTCGTCGGTGACGGCAACGGCCTGGTTGGCGTTGGCTACGGCAAGGCCAAGGAAGTTCCGGCAGCTATCGCAAAGGGCGTTGAAGAGGCTAAGAAGTCCTTCTTCCGCGTTCCCCGCGTTGGCAGCACCATCCCGCACCGCGTGCAGGGTGAGGCCGCAGCAGGCGTTGTCATGCTGCGTCCGGCTTCCCCGGGTACCGGTGTTATCGCCGGTGGTCCGGTCCGCGCGGTACTGGAATGCGTCGGTATCCACGACGTTCTCTCCAAGTCGCTCGGTTCCTCGAACGCCATCAACATCGTTCACGCGACTGTTGACGCCCTGAAGCGACTGGAAGAGCCCGCTTCCGTGGCAGCCCGCCGTGGCCTGCCGCTGGACGAGGTTGCTCCTGCAGCTCTGGTGCGCGCACTCCAGAACCAAAAGGCAGGTGTCTAGTCATGGCTAAGAACCTGACTCCCTCCGACGCTCAGTTGGAGATCACCCAGATCAAGGGCGTCATCGGCGCCAAGCAGAACCAGCGTGAGACCCTGCGGTCCCTCGGCCTCAAGCGCATCGGACACACTGTTGTCCGCACCGCTGATGCCGTAACCGTCGGAATGCTCAACACGGTTCCGCACCTCGTGAATGTAGAGGAGGCGAAGTAATGGCTGAGAACAAGACCGCCGCAGAGGCTGCCGACAAGCAGAACACTCTGAAGGTCCACCACCTGCGTCCCGCCCCCGGTGCCAAGACGTCCAAGACCCGTGTTGGTCGTGGTGAAGGCTCCAAGGGTAAGACCGCCGGTCGCGGTACCAAGGGTACGAAGGCCCGCTACCAGGTCAAGGCTGGCTTTGCCGGCGGCCAGTTGCCGCTGCACATGCGCCTGCCGAAGCTTCGCGGCTTCAAGAACCCGTTCCGGGTTGAGTTCCAGGTTGTAAACTTGGACAAGCTCAACGAGCTGTTCCCGGAAGGTGGCGCTGTCACCGTCGAGTCCTTGGTTGAGAAGGGTGCCGTTCGCAAGAACCAGCCCGTCAAGGTGCTGGGCACCGGTGACATCACCGTCAAGGTTGACGTCACCGCCCACGCTTTCTCCTCCAGCGCAGCTGAGAAGATCGCGGCAGCAGGCGGAACCACCACTGCCCTCTAAAGGGCTCTGGGGCTACCGCCCGCTGTGAAAAGACTCCCGGTGTGGAGGGCTTCGGCCCCTCGCGCCGGGAGTCTTTTCATGTGGCGAGCACCCCTCGATTGTTCGCATGGCGCATCAAACCGTTAGACTCGGGTGTTGGGTTTCAATGACCCCTTTCGACACCCTTGGACTTTTAACTCAGGAGGACGCTTGCTAAGCGCATTCGGCCGGGCATTTCGTACGCCTGATCTGCGACGCAAGTTGTTGTTCACGCTGGGAATCATCACAATCTTCCGCTTGGGAGCTTTTATCCCCTCGCCTGGTGTGAGCTACCAAAATGTTCAGCAATGTTTGTCAAGCAATCAGGACCAGGGCGGCCTCTATCAGCTCGTCAACCTGTTCAGCGGTGGTGCACTGCTGCAGGTTTCGATCTTTGCCCTGGGGATCATGCCGTACATCACGGCCAGCATCATCGTGCAGCTGCTCCGCGTGGTCATTCCGCGGTTCCAGGAGCTGTATGACGAAGGCGCCTCGGGCCAGTCGAAGCTGACGCAGTACACGCGTTATCTGACCATCGCGCTGGGTCTGCTGAACGCCACCACATTGGTGTCCCTGGCACGCTCCGGGCAGCTGCTGCCCAACTGCCAGCTGCCGATCATCCCCGACACGAGCATCATCGCCACGATTCTTGTCGTCATCACCTTGACGGCCGGCACAGGCCTCATTATGTGGATGGGCGAACTGGTTACCGAGAAGGGCGTGGGCAACGGCATGTCGTTGCTCATCTTCACCTCCATCGCAGCCGGCTTCCCGACCTCGCTTGGTGCCATCTGGAACTCCAAGGGACCGGGCACCTTCTTCACGGTGTTGGCGATCGGCCTCGTGACGGTCGCACTCGTAGTCTTCGTGGAGCAGTCCCAGCGGCGTATTCCGGTCCAGTACGCAAAGCGTATGATCGGCCGGCGCACCGTAGGCGGCACCAGCACCTACATCCCCATCAAGGTGAACATGGCCGGCGTCGTCCCCGTCATCTTTGCTTCCTCCATGCTCTACCTGCCCGGGCTGATTGCGCAGTTCAACCAGCCGAAGGCCGGAGAGTCCATCGCTCCGTGGGTTGAGTGGATCAACAACAACCTCACCAAGGGCGACCACCCCATCTACATGGCGTTGTACTTCGTCATGATTGTGTTCTTCACCTACTTCTACGTCGCGATCACCTTCAACCCTGAAGAGGTCTCGGACAACATGAAGAAGTACGGCGGGTTCATTCCGGGCATCCGGGCGGGTAAACCGACCGCGGACTACCTGCAGTACGTGCTTTCCAGGATCACCCTCCCCGGCGCCTTTTACCTGGGCTTCGTGGCGTTGATTCCGCTGGTCGCACTCGTCCTGATCGGCGCAAACCAGAACTTCCCGTTCGGTGGCACGTCAATTCTGATCATGGTGGGTGTGGGCCTGGAAACCGTCAAGCAGATTGATGCGCAGCTACAACAACGTCACTACGAAGGGCTTTTGCGATGACGAGAATGCTGATCATTGGACCCCCGGGTTCGGGCAAGGGAACCCAGGCTGAGCGGATTTCCGGGCGCTTGGGCGTAGTCGCCATCTCCACCGGCGACATCTTCCGGGCAAACGTCAAGGGCGAAACGCCGCTGGGTATCGAAGCCAAGAAGTACATGGACGCCGGCGACTTCGTTCCGGACAGCGTCACCAACAAAATGGTCCGTGACCGCTTGAGCGAGAGCGACGTCGAGAACGGCTTCCTGCTCGACGGATACCCGCGCACCACCGCCCAGGTGGAATACCTGGATCAGATCCTCGCCGATGGGGAAGAGAAGCTCGACGTCGTGCTTCAGCTGACCGCCGACGACGAGGAACTTGTTTCACGCTTGCTGGGCCGTGCCAAGGAGACCGGGCGCTCGGATGACAACGAAGGTGTCATCCGCCACCGCCTGGACCTCTACCACGAGCAGACCGAGGCCGTCGTGGCCAAGTACGCCGAACGCGGCATCCTGACCCAGGTCGATGGCATTGGCGGCATCGACGAGGTCACGGATCGCGTCCTGTTGGCCATCGAGGCGGCCAAGGCCGTCTAGGAGTGCGCTGAATAATCTGCTGGGTTAAGCGCGCCTGTTGGACTTTCGAGACTGGTGATTTAAGACTGGTTTCATGCAGGGTCGTGAGGATGCTCAACGCGGGTATTTGGATGTGGAGGCGCTGGCCGGGGAGTTGTTGGTCCCGGGCAGCGTTTTCGCGTTCCTGGCCGGAAACCGGGGATGGTTGTTTCCGGATTCGATGATGGAGGATCTCTTCCCATCGGGACGGGGGCGCCTGTCGGTGCCGGCGCCGGTGATCGGCTCGGTCTTGGTGCTCCAGGCATTGCAGGGCCTCTCGGACCGGGAGACCGCGGAAGCGTTGACGTATGACCTGCGGTGGAAAGCCGCGTGTGGTTACGGGCTGAACGAGACCGCGTTCCACCCAACCACCCTGACATATTGGCGTAAACGGCTCGCCGCGAGTTCGAATCCGCATCGGATCATGGACGCGATCACCGAAGTCGTCGCCGAAACCGGGATCCTCAAGGGCCGACGCCGGCGGGCGGTGGATTCCACGGTGCTCGATGACGCAGTCGCCCGGCAGGACACGGTCACGCAGCTGATTGCCGCGATCCGCCGCTTCGGCCGCGACGTGCCCGGCGGCAAGGAGCTCTCTGCCGCTCATGCCACCGGTTATGACTACAGCCGCACCGGCAAACCCGACATTGCCTGGGACGATCCGGACGCGAAGGATTCACTGGTCTCAGCCCTCGTGGCGGACGCACTGGCACTGCTGGCCGCGGTGGATCCGGAGACTCTGGACGGCAAGGCAGCGGATGCGTACGCGCTGCTGGCGCTGGTGGCCGGGCAGGACGTCGAACCCGCGGACGGCTCGGACGGCACCGACGGGCGGTGGCGGATCGCACGGAAGGTCGCCCCCGACCGGGTGATCTCGATCGTGGACACGGAGGCCCGGCATGCTCATAAGACCCCGGAGGACCGCCGGGACGGATACAAGGGGCACATCGTGATCGAACCCGACACGGGTTTGGTGACCGCGGCCGTGCTCACCAAAGCCGCCGGGCAGGGCGCCACCGACGCCGAAGCCTGCGCCGTGCTGCTGGGGCAGGATCCGACGATCACCGGACAGGTTCAGGTGCTGGCGGACTCCGCATACGGGACCGGGGAACTGCTCAGGACCCTGGCCGCAGCGGGACACACGGCGTTGATCAAGCCCAAGCCCCTCGCCACGGCGGTCGAGGGCGGGTTCACGATCGATGACTTCGCTTTTGATGACCAGGCCGGGACACTGACCTGCCCCAACGGGCTGGTAAGAACGATCACCACGAAGGGACGGGCAACGTTCGGCGCAGGCTGCACCGGCTGCCCGTTGCGGTCCCGCTGCACCACCGCAGCCCGAGGCCGGAAGATCGAGCTGCATCCCGAGCACGCGCTGATGCGCGAGCACCGCGCCGCAGCCCGGGACCACGGGTTCCAAGCCGACTACACACGCCACCGGCCCATGGTCGAACGCTCCATCGCATGGCTCGTGAGAGGAAACCGGCGCCTGCGCTACCGCGGGGCCACGAAGAACCATGCCTGGTGGCAGCTGCGCATCGCCGCGGTGAACCTCAAACGCCTCCTGAAGCTCGGACTCACCAACGAAAACGGATCATGGGCCACCGCATAAGACACCGGGCCCGACCCACGCCCGACGCCCGACAAAACAGGCCGCCAGACCCGGCTACAAAGCGCCAAAAGCCCGGCACACCAAAAACGACTCGCCTCCGAAGGTTCCGCCCACGCACACAGGGCCAGCCCGGACAAGCCCCGAAAAGCACTTAGTTCAGCGCACTCCTAGTCGCCGCACGACTGTTGAAAAGGGTGTGTCCCGCGCCGGAGTGAACTGCTCCCCGTGCGGGACACGCCCTTTTCAGTTCTGTCTGCGGGGGCGGGACCCGGGACCGTTTCGGGGCGTTCGCAGCTCCGGTTTCGGGCAGGACCGCCGATGCGGGAAAATAAGAGATCTGAGGGTGGTCTGGTTCCCCAGCCCACCACAAGCAGCACACGACAAGAGGAGACCATGGCGTTCGGCCAGCCCCGCATCGAATACAAGACCAATGAGCAAATGCGCAAGATGCAGGAGGCCGGATTGGTCCTCAGCAGAGCGCTCGACGCAGCCGTTGACGCTGCGAAACCCGGCGTTACCACGCGTGAGATCGACGCAGTGTTCGCCGCGGTCCTCATCGACGCTGGAGCGAAGTCGAACTTCCTCGGGTACCACGGCTTCCCGGCCACCATCTGCGCATCCGTCAACGAGGAAGTGGTCCACGGCATCCCGGGCGACCGCGTCCTCCAGGACGGGGACATCATTTCGATCGATGGCGGAGCGATCGTTGACGGTTGGCACTCCGACTCCGCACGCACCGTGATAGTCGGGACGGCGGATCCTGAAGACCAGCGGCTCTCGGATGTCACCCAGGCCGCCATGTGGCGTGGAATCGCTGCTTTGGCGAAGGGCAAGTTCGTGGGCGACATCGGCAACGCCGTGGATGACTACGTCTCCTCCGTACCGGGGAAACCGCTCGGCATCCTGGAGGACTACGTCGGCCACGGCATCGGCTCCGAGATGCACATGGCCCCGGATGTGTTGAACTACCGCACCACGCACCGCGGCCCGAAGATCAGGCCGGGACTGTGCCTTGCGATTGAACCCATGCTCGTCCGCGGCAGCATTGAAACAGCAACCCTCGACGACGACTGGACCGTGGTGACCACTGACGGCAAGCGTTCGTGCCAGTGGGAGCACTCGGTTGCCGTCCACGAAAAGGGCATCTGGGTGCTTTCCGCGCCCGACGGCGGTGCAGAGCAGCTGGCGCCGCTCGGCGTCGTGCCCGTTCCGATTCCCTGACGCCACGGCCGGGAGCCGATACAGAAAATCCCTGGCGACACCCGTATTCGGGGGTCGCCAGGGATTCTGCGTATCGGGGGAGTTTAGCTAGCTCTTGAGCTTGGGCTTCACGTCCTTGGTGTAAATGCCATCGAGGGTTGTCTTGAGGTCCGTCATTGTGGCCTTCACGTCGCCCTGCTGGGTGAGGATCTTCGCGGCGGCCTTGGCCATCTCCTGATCGGCACCGGGCAGGAACACTCGGGCGTTGTCCTGCACCTTGGTCACCGCGAGCTGGTCCATGGCCGTCTTGATCTGCGGGGTCTTGGCGAGGACCGCCGTCATGTCGGCGGAAACGCGCGTGGGCATGTAGCCGGTTGCAGCGGAGAATGCCGCGGTGTTCTCCGGCTCGGTCATGAATTTCAGGAAGGTGGCGGCCGCGAGCTGGACTTCCTTGCTCACACCGCTCGGAATCCCGAGTCCGGCGCCGCCGGTGGGGCAGACGTTGGTCTCGGCCTTGGGTCCGCCCGGCATGAAGCCGATGCCGACGTTGAACTTGGCGGACTTCAGCACGCCCAGCAGGTCCCCGGTGGAGGAGATAGTGGTGGACGTGATGCCTGCGGCAAAATCGTCCGCGGCGTTCTTGGAGGAGACGCCGGCCCACTTGTCCTTGTAGATGGAGTCCTGGGCCCACTGCAGGGCCGCAACGGACTCAGTGGAATCGCAGTTGAAGGTCCAACCGTTTGACCAGCTGCCGCCCCAGCCCCACAGGTTGTTTTGCAGGGTCCATCCGGCGTATCCGGCAAGGGCCGGGTAGATGTAGGCGTACTTCGCGCCCGAGCTGGCCTGGAGCTTGGGGGCCCACTCGGCGAACTCCTGCCAGGTCTTGGGTGCCCGGTCCGGAAGGCCGGCGGCCTTGAAGTGGTCCTTGTTGTAGTAGAAGAGCGGGGTGGAGCGGCCGTAGGGGAGCGCCCACTGCTTGTTGGCGTATTGGTAGTCCGCTACGAGGGACTTCTGGAAGTCGTCAATTTTGACGTCCAGCTGCTTGATGAGGCCGTCCAACGGAATGATGTTGCCGTTGGTGTAGTAGCGGAACCACCAGACGTCGGAGAGCACGACGAGGCCCGGGAGGGCCGACTTCGCGGCCTGCGAGGTCTGGAACTTCTGCGCGATTTCCTCGTAGTTGGCGCCTGCCATCACGAGGTTCACCTTGATGTCCGGGAACTTCGCCTGGAACTTGTCGATGATGGATTGCTCGACGGCTTGGGACTGCCCGGGGTGGCTGGTCCAAAAGTCGAACGAGCCGGCCGGCTTGACGCCGGTGAAGTCGATGTCCGAAGGGCTGCTGCTCGCTGCGCTGCCGCTGGTCGACGGACCGCCGCATGCTGCCAGGGCGGCGGCGCCGACTCCAAGGCCGGCGAGCCCCAGGAAGTTTCTACGATCAAGATTCATTGCCATGGTTGGTCCTCTCAAGGATGCAAAGGTGGTGATGGGGTTGTGTGGAAGGTGCGGTGTTACTAGCCAGTGACGCTGCCCTGGGTGAGCCCGGCAACGATGTAGCGTTGCAACGCTGCGAAGACCAGGAGGATGGGGATGATCACCAGGACTGCTCCGGCCATCAGGATCCCCCAGCCGGCGCCGTTTCCTTCAGAGTTCTGAAGCAGGGTCAAGCCGACCGGGAGGGTCATGGTTTCCGGCCGGTCCGTGATGATCAGGGGCCAGATGTAGTCGTTCCATTCGCTGACCACGGTGACGAGGGCGACGGTGGCGATGGAGGGGAGCGACACCGGGGCGACTACTTGCCACAGCCTGCGCCAATGGCCCGCGCCGTCGATTTCCGCGGCTTCGAGGATGGACCCCGGAAGCGTCTTGAAATGCTGGCGTAGGAGGAAGGTTCCGAAGGCCGTGCCGAGTCCCGGAAGAATGATTCCCCACAGGGTGTTCTTCCCGCCGATTCCCGCGATCAGGATGTAGTTGGGGAGGATCGACACCTGCGGAGGCACCATCAGGGCCACGAGGATCACGACGAAGATGACGTTCTTGAACGGGAAACGGACAAAGACCAGGGCGTACGCCGTCAGGATGGCGAGGATCACCTTGACCGTGGAACCGACCACGGTGACAATCAGGCTGTTTAGGAAGAACCGGACGAACGGCACTGTGGTCATGGCCGTGTGGTAGTTCTCCAGGTTCAGGCCCTGTGGCAGGATCTTGAGATCCGTGGTGACGATCTCGCCGGGCTGCTTGAAGGAACTCAGCAACATCCACAACAGCGGCAGGACAACCACCAGCGTGGCCACGATCAGCGGGATGTAGCCTCCAGCCAGTGTCTGGACGAGGTTTGCGCGGGAGAACGGTTTGTCGCGCCGCGCTGGGAGCTCCGGACCGCCGTCGGGAGCTTCAAGGGTTCCGACGCCGCTTGCGGGGTTGGGGCTGACGGGAGAGAGCGTGCTCATGAGTAGTGCACCTTCCGTTCGACGAACCGCAGCTGGAGCACGGTGATGATGAGCAGGATGGCGAAGAGCACCACTGAGATGGCGGCGGAGTAGCCGGCGCGGTTGTAGGCGCCGAAAGCCTGCAGATATGCCTCGTAGATCAGCGTGCTGGTGCCGTTGCCCAGCGGCGTCATGATGCGGATCAGGTCAAAGGCCTGCAGCGAGCTGATCATCGTGGTGATCAGCAGGAAGAACGTGGTGGGGGAGAGCAACGGAACGGAGATGCTCATGAAGCGGCGGAAGCCGTTGGCGCCGTCCAGGGAGGCTGCCTCCATGACGTCCTTCGGGAGCGACTGGAGCCCGGCGAGGTACACGACGGCGCAGTAGCCCAGGTTCTTCCAGACGTAGACGATGATGACCATCACGAGGGAGAGCTTCGGATCGTTGATCCACTGCGGGCTTTGCTGGCCGATGCCCCGGAGCAGCCAGGACAGCACGCCGTATCCGGGGTCGAAGATGAACAGCCAAACGAGGCCGACTCCTACGCCGCTGAGGACATAGGGGGCGAAGACGGCGGAACGCGCAAATGTAGTGCCGCGGACCTTCGCGTTCAGGGCCAGGGCCACCAAGAGGCCCAGCACCATGGAACCGCCCACGGTGACCACGGTGAAGGTGAGCGTGGTGCCAAGCACTTGCGGGGCGTCGGAGCTGGTGAAGAAGTTGACGTAGTTGTCGAAGCCCACAACGGTGGCCGAGGTGGAGCCCAAGGTCCAGTCAAGGGTCGAGTAATACATGTTGTTGATCAACGGCAGATACGTGAACACCGCGATCAGCGCCAAGTTCGGCAAGGCCAGTGCCAGGAACACAAAGAAGTCGCGTCGGGTTCGGCCGGACCAGCGTCCCCGGCGCTGAGGGGCCGGGACAGCCTGCGCGGTGTCCGCGGGGCTGCCTGTCAGTTGTCTTGTCATGGGAGGTCTCTAACGGTTCGCAGATATCGGGGCGCGCCGGACCCGAACTGTTGGGTCAAGGGGGCGGCTAGTTTTACCTCACCACACGGGAGCACCTGTCAAGTCAAAAAAAGGGCTGTTCGCGGGATTGTTGGACAAGCCTTTTGCGCTCGTTTACTCGATGTTTCGTGGCGCATGGGCCCGTGTTCACATTCGAGGCACGACTACCGTTTGTGTTCGGAAGGAGGCCGGGCGTGCTCACGAAATCCTGGGCACGCCCAAGTACTCCCCACCGCCACCCTCGCCTCGCAAGTCCCCACCGGCTCCCAACCTTCGCAAGCTCAGGCAGGGGGCCCTCGCCGGCGGGGCCCCACGGCCAGGGAACCCTGCCGGCGTGGGCCCACGCAGTTGTTGTCGTTATCGCGGCTGATAACGGCTGATAACGACAACAACTGTCAGCCAGTTGGTGGCGGGGAGCAGAATAGGCACATGACTTCGAAGATCACTGATGTGCCAGGAATTCGGGTGGGACATGTCCAGCGGATCGGCGATGGCTGGCTGAGTGGGGTGACCGTTGTCCTTCCGCCGCGAGGGACAGTGGGATCGGTGGACGTGCGAGGCGGCGGCCCCGGCACGCACGAGACCGACGCCCTCGACCCCACCACCCTCGTGCCCACAGTCGACGCGGTAGTGCTCACCGGCGGGAGTGCCTTCGGTTTGGTCACGGCCCACGGCGCCCAGCGATGGTGCGAAGAGCAAGGGCGCGGGTTCGCCGTGCCCGGGGGAGTGGTGCCGATCGTTCCGGCCGCCGCGATCTTCGACTTGGGCCGCGGCGGTGACTTCGCCGCCCGCCCCGACGAAGCCATGGGATACGAAGCGGCCGTTGCGGCTGCGGCCTCAAGCGAGCACGCCGACGTCGGACGCGGAAACATCGGCGCCGGTACCGGTGCAGTGATTGGCCGCGGCGCGTTCAAGGGGGGAGTCGGCACCTCGTCGATCACCTTGGACAGCGGCGTGGTGGTGGGCGCGCTCGCAGTGGTCAACGCGTTGGGGATGCCTTTCGGCACATCGTCCCCGCGGATCGAATCCGGCAGCTCAGAACCGGCGGGGCCTCCGGCGCTGAACACCACGCTCGTCGTCGTCGCCACCAACGCGGTCCTCGACCCCGCCGAATGCAAGCGCACCGCGAGTGCGGCACACGCCGGCCTCGCCCGGGCGCTGAGTCCTTCCCATACCCTCGCCGACGGCGACACTGTGTTCGCGCTGGCGACCGGCGCCGTCGGGCTTGACCGCAGTTCGGAACAAGCAAGGCAGGTTTCGCTCATTACCCTGCAAAGCGCGGCGGCGGACGCCGTCCGCCTGGCGGTCCTTGACGGTGTCGCGGCTGCGGAATCCATCACGACGGCGGCAGGCACCTTCACTGCCTACGGCGAGGTTTAGCGGGATCCAAGGGGGTTCCTCGGTCCTCGGAAGGGTGACACCGTGCCGGTGTCTGCGCTAACATGGGCGGATTTAACTTTCGTGCCATTTTGGCGTAGAGTTGTTTGTTGGTTGTCTCCACAGCCACGCCCATTTAACAGGTCGCGAGTCCTGCTTCGTGGAGTGGCAAGAGCCGGACGGCCAAACAAACAAAAACGTCCGCAGATTTTCCGGTGCCTAACCGGAGGGCTGCGGCAAACAACAGTTAGCGGAGGATATGGCCAAGAAGGACGGGGTCATTGAGATCGAGGGCGTTGTGACTGAGGCACTGCCCAACGCGATGTTTCGCGTTGAGCTCACCAACAAGCACATCGTTCTTGCACATATCTCGGGGAAGATGCGACAGCACTACATCAGGATTCTCCCTGAGGACCGCGTAGTGGTGGAGCTAAGCCCTTACGACCTCACACGTGGTCGCATCGTCTACCGCTACAAGTAATTGCTGGGCGGCAGCCTCGGGAAACCGGGGTAGTTGCCGCAACAGCTGACCAACTGCAACACGCAAAGGAACGCCATGAAGGTCAAGCCGAGCGTTAAGCAGATCTGCGACAAGTGCAAAGTGATCCGCCGTAATGGCCGGGTCATGGTGATCTGCGAGAACCCGCGCCACAAGCAGCGCCAGGGCTAATTCCCCGCAAGGGAACTAGCGCCCGCGAGGGCAACCTGGGTTGCTAACCCACGCAAGTAAATAAAGGCAGCACAAGCTGAATCGGGACGTATTAGAGCCTGGACAGCTAACCCCCGGTCGGAGGCTGGGGCCGCACTGAAAGTGCGGGTGTACTGCCTACGACCTCCGGTTTATTCAAGGAGTACTGCCACTATGGCTCGTCTCGCTGGCGTAGACATTCCCCGCGAAAAGCGGTTGGAAATTGCGCTTACTTACATCTACGGCGTGGGCAAGACCCGTGCACACGAAACCCTGGCTGCCACCGGCATCAGCGCTGACGTTCGGGTCAAGGACCTGACTGACGCCGAGCTGGTCCAGCTGCGTGACTACATTGAAGGCAACTACAAGGTTGAGGGTGACCTTCGCCGCGAAGTAGCAGCAGATATCCGCCGCAAGGTTGAAATCGGCAGCTACGAAGGCCTGCGTCACCGCAAGGGCCTGCCCGTACGCGGTCAGCGTACGAAGACCAACGCTCGTACCCGTAAGGGCCCGAAGCGTACCGTCGCCGGCAAGAAGAAGGCCGGACGTTAATCCCCATTTGCCCCCTAAAATCGCTGCGCGATTTCAGGGAACCCGGCAAATGTGGGCCCAAGCGTTTAGCTTTCCCCCAATAAACTTTCTGTAGGAGAAATAATGCCCCCGAAGACTCGTGGCGCGGTTCGCAAGCCGCGTAAGAAGGACAAGAAGAATATCGCGCTTGGCCAGGCGCACATCAAGAGCACCTTTAACAACACCATCGTGTCCATCACGGACCCGAACGGTGCCGTAATCTCCTGGGCTTCCGCCGGTGAGGTTGGATTCAAGGGCTCCCGCAAGTCCACCCCGTTCGCCGCCCAGATGGCTGCCGAGGCTGCTGCAAAGCGCGCCCAGGAGCACGGCCTGCGCAAGGTTGACGTGTTCGTCAAGGGACCGGGATCCGGACGCGAGACCGCAATCCGTTCGCTGCAGGCCGCTGGCCTCGAGGTTGGCTCCATCCAGGACGTCACCCCCAGCGCCCACAACGGTTGCCGCCCGCCGAAGCGCCGCCGCGTCTAATTGGATTCTTGGCCTTGCCGGCCGGGTCCGCCACGGAATAGCTTGACTGCTCCGTGGCGCCCGGCCGGCAAAGCCGGAACCAGCCGATTTCCACCACCTGTGTTGCGTCATATAGCGGATGCTCGCCGAAAGGAAACCTAAGTGCTTATTGCACAGCGCCCCACTCTGTCTGAAGAAGTAGTCTCCGAGAACCGCTCGCGTTTCATCATTGAACCGCTGGAACCGGGCTTCGGTTACACCCTCGGAAACTCCCTCCGCCGTACCCTGCTCTCTTCCATCCCCGGTGCTGCTGTAACCAGCATCCGGATCGATGGCGTGCTGCACGAGTTCACCACGGTTCCGGGTGTCAAGGAAGATGTCACTGAGATCATCCTGAACATCAAGAGCCTCTCCGTGTCCTCCGAGCACGATGAGCCGGTTGTTGCATACCTGCGCAAGCAGGGCCCCGGAATCGTCACCGCCGCGGACATCGCTCCGCCGGCCGGCGTCGAATTCCACAACCCGGATCTGCACATTGCCACGCTGAACTCGAAGGGCAAGTTCGAACTCGAACTGACCATCGAACGCGGCCGCGGCTACGTTTCGGCAGCTCAGAACAAGTCCGGCGACTCCGAGATCGGCCGTATTCCGGTCGACTCGATCTACTCGCCGGTCTTGAAGGTAACCTTCCGCGTGGAAGCTACCCGTGTTGAGCAGCGCACTGACTTCGACAAGCTGATTGTCGACGTCGAGACCAAGCAGGCTATCGCCCCGCGCGATGCCGTTGCTTCGGCAGGCACCACCCTGGTGGAGCTGTTCGGTCTGGCCCGCGAGCTGAACACCGCAGCTGAAGGTATCGAGATTGGCCCGTCGCCGACGGACGCTGCCCTGGCAGCTGACATGGCACTGCCGATCGAGGATCTGGACCTCACCGTCCGTTCCTACAACTGCCTCAAGCGTGAGGGCATCCACACCGTGGGTGAACTCGTTGCCCGCTCCGAGGCTGACCTGATGGACATTCGTAACTTCGGTGCGAAGTCCATCGATGAGGTCAAGGCAAAGCTGGTTGAACTGGGTCTGTCCCTCAAGGATTCCCCTCCCGGTTTCGATCTTGCAGCCCGCGCCGCAGCCATCGAAGAGGACGACGCCGCGTTCAGCGACGACGAGCTCTAACAAGCAGATCTTGGCCACCGAGTCCACGTTCGGACCCGGACGGCCTTCATTACAGGAGAAATTACTATGCCTACCCCCACTAAGGGTCCGCGCCTCGGAGGCGGTCCGGCTCACGAGCGCCTGATGCTCGCGAACCTGGCAGCAGCCTTGTTCGAGCACAAGCGCATCACCACGACGGTCACCAAGGCCAAGCGCCTGAAGCCGTACGCAGAGCGCCTCGTGACCTTCGCCAAGCGCGGCGACCTGTCCTCCCGCCGTCGCGTGCTCGGCCTGATCAGCGACAAGGGCGTTGTCCACGAGCTGTTCACCGACATCGCCGGCGCCGTTGCCAACCGCGATGGTGGCTACACCCGTATCACCAAGATCGGCAACCGCAAGGGCGACAACGCTCCCATGGCTGTCATCGAGCTGGTTCTTGAGCCGGTTTCCCCGAAGCAGGCTGTAGTTGCCGAGGCAACTGCTGCTGCCAAGAAGGACGCTGAGAAGGCTGCTCCGGCTGCCGAAGAGACCGCTCCGGTTGTCGAGGAAGAGGTCGTTGAGACCGAAGCCGAGGAGACCGAAGCCCCGGAGACCGAAGCCGAGGCTCCCGAAGCCGAAGCTGCTGAAACCGAAGAGGCTCCGGCCGCTGAGGAAAAGAAGTAATTCACTGAATTCTTCACAGTAGACTTAAGTCTATGAACGAACGAAAACCCGCTGCCCCCGTTTTGGGGGGCGGCGGGTTTTTGCGTGTCCGGATGGATCTTTCGTATGACGGCGGCCCTTTTAATGGGTGGGCGCTTCAGCCCGGTCTCCGGACCGTGCAGGGATCGTTGGAAGAGGCATTGGCGCTGATCGTGCGGCGCCCGGTACGGGTCACCGTGGCGGGACGGACCGACGCTGGTGTCCACGCCCGCGGACAAGTGGCCCACATTGACCTGTCCGAGGCGGAGTGGGGCGTGCTGCCGAGGGGCCACGAGATCGACCCCGCCGCCGCGCTGTTGCGGAGGCTTAGGGGAGCCTTGAGCCGGGTCCTGCAGGATGAAACCGGGGCCATTGAAGTGCACGACGTCGGACTGGCGCCTGACGGTTTCGATGCTCGCTTCTCAGCGTTGTGGCGCCGCTACAGCTACCGGATCGCCGACGGCCCGGAACGCTGGGACCCCGTCCTGCGCAGGCTGACGCTTTGGCACAAGGCCGCCCTGGACCAGGGAGCGATGAACTCCGGGGCCGCTGCTTTGTTGGGGCTCCAGGATTTCCGCGCGTACTGCAAGCCCCGTGAGGGAGCCACAACCATCAGAGAACTGCAGCGGCTTGAGTTCGTGCGCGGCAATGACGGCGTACTGGTCGCCAACGTCCAGGCCGATGCATTCTGCCACAACATGGTGCGTGCCTTGGTGGGATCCGCCTTGCGGGTGGGGGAGGGACTGGAAAGTCCGGAGTGGCTGCATGAGCGCCTGCTCGCGGGTGTAAGGGATGCCAAGTCCGTGCTGGCTGCTCCCCACCCCTTGGTGCTTGAGGAAGTGGCCTATCCTTCTGACGATGAACTATTGGCGCGGGCCGAGCTGACGCGGGCGCGGCGGGAGTAGGTTTGGGGCCGTCGCTCCGAAGGGGTCCTCCTCGACTCTGGGTGTCGAGGAGGACCGGTCTTTTCAGGGAACTGAGAGCCTGTCGCTTGGACGGGCGTTCAGCTCGGGATTTGGATCAGGTGGGAGTTGCCGCTGATGGCGTTGATCGCCGAGACAAAGATCGGGCCAAGCGCCGTTCCGCTCCCTGCGCAGAAGAAGTAGTCTCCATCAGAATTCTCTGCGGCGATCTGAGCAGGTGTGGAGCAGGCATTTGCCGTACTCGGATTGCCTTGGGGGTCCTTTGACGCTGCGGCGGCGAGGACATCGCGGACATACGCTCCAGTACCTCCGCATCGTTCCGTGGCTAGGTTGTACCCGACGGTGATCACCAGAATTCCGCGGTCCTTGGCATCCTGCGCCACTGCTAAGAGATTGCTGCATGCTTTAATGCCGTCCGAACTTCCAATATCTCCGGGAACCGCCACCGACGTGGATCCGGTGACGTCAGGTTCGTTCGGCTGACCATCGGTCTCCAAGATAATCGCATTGCGTGGCGTTCCTGAACGGGTGGGCAGGCTCCCCAGGTTGTTGGCGTCGAAGCCCAGCAGATACCGGGCCGCAGCTTTCATCGGCGATGCGAGGCTGGTGCCTGTGCCCGAGTGGACCAGGCACTGCAGACCTTTGACGAGATTGCTGCTGCCGTTGAGCGCGGGCGGCGAAGCTGCTGTGGTGTAGTCGTTGGAAAAGGGAACCGGGAGCCAAGGGCCGCTTGTTTGCGAGGCGGAGGGATTGGTGAGGCAGCTGGCGGGTGCTGTGGAGCTACTCCTGCCAATGGTGCCCAGAGCCACGTATTGCTGGTCCTTCGTCATGGTTTGCAATGTGCTCTGGATCCCTGACGTGAGCGAGGATAGGTCAGTGTCGCTCATACTGCCCGTTCGGTCCGCGACGATCGCAACATTCATGGGGTTCGGACTCTGCGCACCGCAGGATCCGTGGCATGCGTTCGAGGAGAGAGATCCGGTGTTCCCGGTGTTTATGCCGATCACTGGCGCGAACGCGAAAGGGACGTCCATGGACCCGGTCACAGTTATCGAGTTGCAGGTGTGGCCGCTTCCCGCTACGCAGGGGATTGCGCAGATCGTCTCGTTGCACTTGGCGCCGGCGACGGTTCCAGGGTCGCAGACACTGGGTACCTGTCCGCTGGCCACGGTCTTGGTGGCTCCCGTGGAGCCGACCACACACCAGAATTTGACGGTGGGGACGGTGCCGGGATCGTTCGAGTTGGCGTACGAGAGCGCGGCACTCTGTGCCGTGGCGGGATCGTTCGGGAGGGAGGCCACACCTGCCAAGGCGGCGGCATCCAGGGCATTACTCAGGTGCTGGCGCTCGAAAAGCAAGTGGCCGAAATCGATGGCCAACGCTACCGAGCCAAAGAGCACCGGAACCAGCAGCGCAAACATGAGAATCGACGCGCCCCGCTCCCGGCCCGTCAGGTCCGGACGCCGAACGCCCGGAGCAATTCTCTGACGTATCGGGTTCCCGCTCTCGCCGATACCGGCTTCGGTATTTCCGTTTCTATCCTTTAGAGAGTGCATGATCCTCCGCTCCAACCCTGTGAACCCGAGGTCACAGCCGCTGTGCCCTCCATTTTCATGACCGCTTTGGCCTCGAAAAAGCCATTGAGTACCCACGAGTAGAAACCCGAGAGGGACGATTGGGGGTAGCGCAAGCACACAACCATCACTCCGGGCGTACCCCCCGAGGTATCGACGACGAACTTCACCTGGAGTTTGGTGTTATCCATCATTCCCTTCGCCAAGTTCGCGGAGGCAATGACGTCGCCTTGAGTCACACCCTGCCGTGCGCTTTCCCGCGCCGCACCCTGGAGGCTGATGCTTTGCCCAAGAGCGGTGCCGAAGTCGATGACCCCAAGGAGCATGGAGAGGAGTAAGGGGAGGACGAGGGCAAATTCAACGGCCGCCGCACCTCGCTGACGAACATTCCATTTCGCTGCCCTTCCTGCCCGGATTCTAGACATCAGTTGCTCCTTCAAAATGTGTTATGCGGACCCGAAGACTTCCGATAAATGTGTGGTCGTGGGGAGCTAGTATGCTCCGGCCATGCTGTCCATTACTTTGATAATTGCCGGCCCGATGATCACAATGAAGAGCGCCGGAAGGATGCAAAACATCAGCGGGAACAGGACCTTCACGGGCAGCTTCATCGCCTTTTCTTCCGCACGCTGCCGGCGTTTGATTCGCATCTGCTTGGCTTGGGACCGCAGCACGTTGGCAATTGCAATGCCGTAGATGTCGGCCTGGACGATTGCCGCGACGAAGCTCCGAAGATCCGGCACATCGGCGCGCTCGGCCATGGAGAGGTAGGCGTCCTTGCGGGTTCGTCCCACCTGCATGTCCTGAAGCGTCCGGGCTAGCTCTGCCGCAAGTGGTCCTTTGCCATTTTGACCGGCCCGGGCCATGGCCGTTTCGAAGCCGAGCCCGGCTTCGACGGAGATAAGCATTTGATCCAAGGTGTTGGGAAGTTCAAATTCGATGGCCTTTTGCCGCTCGGCGCCGCGGCCGTGGATCAAGATGTCCGGCACGAAATATGCCAGCGTTGTGAGGACAATTGCCACGAGCACGCCGCTTCCGCTGGGCGACTTTAATAGGATGAGGATCGCCAGGACCGCGACAATGAGTGCCAGGGCTGGTTTGGCCATGAGGAGGCGGTCAAGCCGAAAGCGGGTCGGCCGGCCGGCCTTCGCGAGAAGCTTGTCGAGCCACGCAGCGTAGCCTTTGGGGGTAATCCGAACCCCTAGGGGCGCGGATTGCTTTGCTTCGTTCGTTGAAAGCGCACCGGCCCCCGAGTCACCAATGAGGTTCCGGCCTCGATTCAAATTGGAACGAACAGCCGCGTATCCCCTACGATCCACGGATACTACGGACCACACAATGTATGTAATGGGAACAATAATGATTGTCACGATCACCCATGCCATTGCCGTCATGATCTCCCCTAGAACTTGATCTTTATCACTCGACTGAGCCAGAAAGCGCCGGTGAGGAGCAGCAATGTCCCGACCACCAGCATGATCCAGCCCAAGAAGGTTGTGTATAGAGTTCCTACATAGCTGGGATTTGCAACACTCAGCCAAAGAAACACCGCTATCGGCAAGCCCGTGAGGATGTAGGCCGACAGTCGACCCTCCGCACTTAGGGACTTCACTTGCCCCTTGATTTGGGATCGTTCCCGAATGGTCTCGCCCACATGGTCTAGGACTTCTGCCAAGTCCCCACCCACTTCGCGGTGGATTTCAATCGCTTGCCCCGTCCAGTCGAAGTCCTCGCTGCGAAGGCGATGTGCGGCATCCTGGATGGATTCCCGGAGTTCGCGGCCCAGCCTGGTTTCATTGACGATTCTTGCAAGTTCTTCGGACGTGGGTGCCTCGGTTTCCTTGGCGACGGCATCCACCGAGCGGAGAAGACTGTGGCCGGCCCGCAGGCCACCGGCCAGCATTTGCAGGGTATCGCCGAGTTGGTCTTCGAATTTTGCCCGCCGCCGCCCCGTCAGGAACTTCAGGAGAATGATGGCAGCCATCGGGGTGGCCAAAAAGAACAGGGTGCCAAAGGCTATTCCATTGACAACGAACCCGATAAAACCAGCAGTGACAGCAGCGCATGCCACGAGCAGGATGAAGTCTGCCTGGCTCATTTTAAGACCGGCCCGATCGAGGGACTCTCGACTGCCGAAACTGGCGCTGCGGCCGACTCGGCGTTCGACGAACGAGGTGGCCTGATCGGTGGCCTTGGTGAGGAGAGAGCGGCTATCGGAGACCCCGGGCCGTCGGCGGGACAACGCAATCTGGCCTCGACCAGATCCTAAAGTAACGATCAAGAAGATGCTCAGCGCGACAAAGCACAGCCCTACGCCAATTGCCAGGAACACCGGGTTTGCGCTTATCACCTAAACGCACCCCCCACCGGCGCTGGAGCGAAAACCGAAGGAGAAAGGGTGATTCCGAGATCGGCGAAGTGATCCGCGAACCGTGGACGCACCCCCGTAGGAACCGGTCGTCCCAGGAAGCGTCCATTTGCATCGACCCCTGCGGCGTAATCGAAGACGAATGCATCCTGGAGCGTGACGATATCTCCCTCCATGCCCTGAACCTCCGTCACATGGGTGACTCGTCTGGTTCCATCTCGAAGCCTTGAAATGTGAACAATCAGGTTGATTGCGGAAGCGATTTGTTCGCGGATGGCGCGGAGGGGCAAGTCCATTCCTGCCATGAGAACCAGGGTTTCCAAGCGGGCAATCGCGTCGCGAGGGGAGTTGGCGTGCACTGTGGAGATGGAACCATCATGACCGGTGTTCATCGCTTGAAGCATGTCCAGAGATTCCCCGCCGCGGACTTCACCGATGACGATGCGGTCGGGGCGCATGCGGAGGGAATTTCGTACAAGGTCCCTGATACTGATTTCGCCTTTTCCCTCGATATTGCGCGGGCGGCTTTCCAAACGGACAACGTGCTCCTGCTGCAGCTGTAGCTCCACTGCATCCTCGATGGTGACGATTCTTTCGTCAGCCGGAAGGAAGCTGGAGAGAACGTTCAACAACGTGGTCTTGCCGGTACCCGTACCGCCGGAAACAACAATGTTCAACCGAGCCTGGACACAGGCATGAAGCAATTCGGCCATTTCGGGGGACATTGTGCCGAAGGAGATCAGCTTCTCCACGCTGAGTGGGACGCGGCTAAATTTGCGGATAGTGAGTGCTGAACCGTTGATGGCAAGTGGGGCAATGATGGCGTTGACGCGGGAACCGTCGGAAAGCCGTGCGTCCACCAAGGGGGAAGACTCGTCGATGCGCCGGCCGACTTTGGTCACGATGCGTTCGATGATGCGCCGGAGGTGCTCTTCGTCGTTGAATTTGGCACCGGTGAGATGCAGCCTTCCGCCCCGCTCGACGTAGACCTTTTCTGCTCCGTTGACCATGATCTCTGTGACGGACTCCTCTTCCAGGAATTTCTGGAGCGGCCCGAGCCCAAGGACGTCGTCGATAATTTCCTGGACCAGGCGCTGGCGTTCAGGGAGAGTCAGCGGAATTTCATCCTGTTCGATAATGACTCGGAGTTCGTCCTTGACGTACTGATGCAGCTCAGACTCGTCCATGGACGAGTCGGTGATTCGGCTCCCCATCCGCTCATAGAGTGCGGTGCCGACACGCTCCTTGACCGCGTTGAGCGCCTCATTGGTATCCGATGCTTCCCTCGCACTGGAATGGCCAGAGGACTGTCCTGCGCCGGTGGTCGCCGGGCCTCCCCAAGGGACCGATTCGTTTGTGTTTTGAGGTTCCGCGACGGCGGTTTCAATCCCTCGTGCGGCTTGGAGTCGTCTGCTCAGGCTCATTGGACTACTGCCCTTCTGTGAAGCTTCTTGTGAGACCGTTCTTCCCAGTCAGGCTTGAATCGCTCAACCAACTGCGCCAGGCCTTTAGCCGCTGGATCCCTGGATCCGTCTTGAAGGAGCGGCACTCCTTTGTTGGTGGAGTACGGTACCGTCCGGGACCGTGGAAGCACGACGTCAACGGGGCAGCCGATCGTGGCTTCCACGTCTTTGAGTGTGAGCCCGCTGCGACGGTCTGCGAAATTGAGGATGACGTGACGGTGTTCACTCAACAACCCAAGCTCGTTGAGTATGCTGAAGCCGGTTCGGAGGCCCCGGATGCTGGGGATGTCCATGCCGCATACCCAGACGGAATCAGTGGCGACCTCGAGTGTGGAGAGGACGTGTTCCCCGAGGCCTGGGGCGGTATCGACCACCACAAATTGAAACTCCGTGGAGAGTTGCTGGATCAAATGGGCCACTTGAGCACCGGAGATTTTGTCAGAATCCACCGGATTCAGGGGAGCGCAGAGTGCATAGATCCCGGCCGGATGTACGGACAGGTAGGATTTTAGGACCATGCTGTCTTGGACAGCCGCTCCTTGTACTGCATCGGCTAGAGTCCGTTCCGGTTCCAGCATGAGCCCTGAAGCGACGTCACCAAACTGCAAGTCGAGATCCAGGACCACGACTCCCATGGGCGAAACTTTGCCAAGGCCCACCGCGAGGTTCGTGGTGACGGTTGTCTTTCCGACTCCTCCCTTGGGCGACATGACGGAGATGATCCTGCCAGCGCCGGGGTGGCTTTCAACGGAATTGCCCAGTCCGCGCCGCCGGCTGGCTGCTGCCAAGCTGGAGCGCTCCAGCATGGCCCGGATATCATCAGACTGGGCGTGGGGCGCAAGAAGATCCCGGACGCCGGCGCGCATGGCTGGCAGGGCGATATCCGCTTCTTTCTCCGTGACAACAACAATGCTAATTTCCGGGTATTGGAGGTCGAAGAGGCTAGCAAGCCGAATTGAGTCCCCCATCGGGAGGCCAGGGCCCAGGAGTATTACTTCAACGGGTTCGCCTGTCAGGATTCGGAGGATATCGTCAGGGCTCGGTGGCAGGTAATCGGCGACGATCACGTGGATGGCGCCATGGAGTCCCGTCGTAGCTAGCCGGGCGCGGCGTTCAAAGTCTTGGTCTGGCGTGATTAGCACGAAACGGCTCATCGGAACACATCTGCCTTTTTGACGACCGTGGGCACACTTTCAGTAGTGGACGTTGGCTCTTTGGTGAGCCAAATCGTGCCGAACTGTGCGGCCAAGGCTATTTTGGCTGAATCGACGTCGTTGCGGGCAACGGTGACCAGGAGTGATCCGGAAGGAAGCTGTGTGTTGGCCTGCGTTTTGGGGTCTTGAGTCGTCGTAGAAGGTTTGGAATCCGCGCGCTGGACGCTGGTAACCAAGACTTTGTGGAAGACCTGTTGGGCTGTTTCCCCAGCGGCACCGTCCGCAAAAAGCACAATGACGCCGACAGTGTCACCGGCTTGTATGCGGCCACCGATGACCCGCTGGGCCTCCAGCTGGACGGAGATTTCCTGCATTCCAGGTGGAACGGGAACTGATCCCGGGGCTGCCAGGGTGTTCGGATCTACCAGACGGGCCCCAAGCAGGGCCTCACCCGGGAGCAAGTCAGTTGCAGCCACTTTGCCCTGCAGGCCGTCGAGGCTCTTCAATGCCCCGTTGGGAACTGAAGCTTGCGGTAGCGAGACGAGTTTCACAGCAGTTTTGATGCTATCCGCAGTTGCGCCGGACGGTATTTGGCTTTGCACCACCAAAACGTCGACGGGTTGGAGATCCCGTTGGGCCCGAGCTTCGGCCCCTTGAACGTATGAGACCAGTAGCAGTGTGCCAACAACGGCCAGCACAAGAGCAACAATGCCTCCCAGTAGGCGAGTTTTCACTTGTTCCCCTCACGTAAATCTTATTTGGAAAGTTGAATCGTGACAGCCCCTGTATGTCCAACGAGAATAATGAAATGCTTCTTTGGGGCGTGGCCGGCGTTGGCGGCGACACAATAGAAATGCCCAGGAGCGGTGACTGCATTGGCGGAACTTTGGCTCCGATCGTCAGCACCGCCCCCGGGCAATATTTCAGCCTCTGGATTACAAGGCCGTTGAAACAGATGTAAACGCTGTGTTGATCTGACCACCCAGGGTGACCACGATCGCGACGATGACCGCCGCGATCAGTGCAACCAGCAAGCCGTACTCGACGGCAGTTGCGCCTCTTTCGGATCTGACCAACTGCTGCGCCCGCCATCTAAGAGACAGGGCTGGCATTATCAGGTGTGTCATTGGACTTGTTAGAGTTTGACCGAGATTGTGTTGAAGGCGCTGTTGATTTGCGTGCCGAGAGTTGCAACTACGGCGACGATGACCGCCGCGATCAGTGCAACAAGCAAACCGTATTCAACGGCTGTTGCGCCCTTTTCGGAGGAGAACCTGTCTTTTACGCCGGCGATGAATGCGAGGGTGTGGATCATGAGAGTTGACATCGGAAAACCTTCCCAGATAGGTGAATTTGTCTACGAATTCCTGCCGCTCGCATATCCCGTTTAGCGGATCGGATTTCGATAGGACAAGAATTGCTCCTGGGAGGGTTAACAAACAATGCGTAGTGGTACTCGTCTTTCTCAGTGCTGGTTGCGTCGACTACTCGAGGAAGCTTCGCGGGTACTCGATTTTTCTGGCTAAGTACTACTTAGGCGTCGACACGGATGGGGCTCCTGCGAGCCGTGGGAAGCCAATGAAGATAGGGCTGCCTCATGCAAAGAGCAGTACCACTCCAATTGCCGCTGCGAACATAGCCGGCCCGTGTGCCACCTCAGCGGGCTTGATTCCGCGCTTCAGGCGCAACATCAGTACCGTCATCACCCCGCCAACCACGAGTCCCAGCAGTCCCCCGTAGAACACTTGGCTCCAGCCCAAGTAGCCCAAGTACATTCCGAGTGGCGCTGCGAGCTTCACATCGCCCATTCCGAGGCCTCCGGGAGAGATCAATCCAAGAATTAAGTACCCGAGGAACAAAATGACGCCGCCGGCAGCTGCGCGCAGCAGCCCCGGCCAGTCCGAAAGCAGCGCAGCAGACGTAGTTAGCAGGACCAAGCCGGCAGCAAGCAGAAACAGAACCAGCGGGTTTGGAAGCAAATGGTGTGCGACGTCAACGCGTGAAAGCTGCACAGCGACCACTGCCAGGAGGAGATAGGACGGGAGCGTGGGAGACAAACCGAACCGGAGCGTCAGGACGGCAAACAACGCCGCGGTGATCACCGCCGTCGTGAGCCTCATAACGGGGGACGGGATGCCGCCAAGCCGCGGCAGGGAACGGGCTATCAGAAGCTCCGCGAGGGGGCTCGTGAGCAGCCCCAGGAGCCCGAAGGCGGCCACAAGCAAGGGTTGGGCGGCAGTTGCTGTCATGGCATCTCCTAGGAGCTCAGGAAGGGTCTCGGTCGTTCACGCTGGTTTCCAGCCTATTTTGACCCTGAAGCCCGTTGCCGCTATTGTTGATAGTCGTTGTGCGTGTCCTTTCTCGATGACACATGCCCGCTTGGGGATCCAGTTGCAGGATCGTTAACTCGACAGGCATATCGGGACTTCGGGATAACTGGTACATAGAGCCCTCACCTCTGCTCCGGTAACGCATACCTAGTAGGCACACGCTTCAAGCGTGCCGCCTAAAACATGAACGCCAGAACAAGAACGAGGCAAAACCGTGCGTACGTACACCCCGAAGCCCGGCGATATCAACCGCCAGTGGCACGTCATCGATGCCACCGACGTTGTCCTTGGTCGTCTTGCCAGCCAGACCGCAACACTGCTGCGCGGAAAGCACAAGCCGACCTTTGCGTCCCACATGGACATGGGCGACTTCGTCATCATCATCAACGCTGAAAAGGTCGCCCTGACCGGCGCCAAGCTGGAGCAGAAGCGCGCATACCGCCACTCCGGCTATCCGGGCGGCCTGACCTCCGTCAACTACGCGGAGCTGCTGGAATCCAACCCGGTCCGCGCCGTGGAGAAGGCCATCAAGGGCATGCTCCCGAAGAACTCCCTCGCTGCACAGCAGCTGGGCAAGCTGAAGGTCTACCGCGGTGCAGAGCACCCGCACGCCGCCCAGCAGCCCAAGACTTTCGAAATCACCCAGGTCGCCCAGTAGTCCTGGCCACCAAACAACTTTTAATCAAGGAGAATCGTGGCTCAGAACGAAGAACTGACCACCGAGGCCGTTGTGGCTGAGGAAAACCTGACCAGCTACACCTCGGAGAGCGGTGCTGCGGAAGCAGAAGCGCCGAAGAAGGAGCGCCCGGCACTGACCGTTGCCGGTGCCGCAGTTGGCCGTCGTAAGGAAGCTGTTGCACGCGTTCGCATCGTGCCCGGCACCGGCAAGTGGATCATCAACGGCCGCGAACTGGCCAACTACTTCCCGAACAAGCTGCACCAGCAGGACGTCAACGAGCCCTTCAAGATCCTTGATCTTGACGGCGCCTACGACGTCTTCGCCCGCATCCACGGTGGCGGCATTTCCGGCCAGGCAGGTGCACTGCGTCTCGGCATCGCCCGTTCATTGAACGAGATCGACACCGAGAACAACCGCGCCACCCTGAAGAAGGCCGGCTTCCTGCGTCGTGACGCCCGCGTTATCGAGCGTAAGAAGGCTGGTCTCAAGAAGGCACGCAAGGCTCAGCAGTACTCCAAGCGCTAAAAATGCGCCTACCCGTGGCGTTGCCGCTGGCGCGACATCACCACGGGGCCCTCGGCGCTTTTTAGCGCTCGGATCCACAAGCGCTAAAAATGCGCCTACCCGTGGCGTTGCCGCTGGCGCGACATCACCACGGGGCCCTCGGCGCTTTTTAGCGCTCGGATCCACAAGCGCTAAAAATGCGCTGGACCGCTTCAGCGCCCAGCACGAAAGCCCGCCCCGCCGTTTGGCGGGGCGGGCTTTCGTCGTACTTTGAACTACTGGGTGAGGCGGTAGAAGGACGCGCCGTCGATCATCTCGGCTTGAAAGTTGCTTTCGACCCATTGCACAATCCGGGCGGATTCCCCTCTCCCCTCAACCGTTAAAGGTGGGAGGTTCTGGATCACAAACGATCCGACACTACCTTGATGGACCATCGTTTGGAATTGCTCCAGCGTCGGGAAGGGATCTGTGCCGTCGAAACCACCCACTGCCAGGATCGCCCTGGAGCTGGCCAGCTGATAGTTGGCGGCCGTCTCCGAGCCGACGACGGCGGCCGCCCACCGCACTGACGCAGGACTTGCCTTAATCCTGCTGAGGACTCCCTTAGCCGGCACGTCGCCGAACATGACCGCGGTGAAGGCTGCCGGTGTATCGGCAGGCAATTGCGTTCGATCCGGACGATCAGTTCGGACGCCAAGGATGCTGGGCCCGGAAACCACTCCGGCGCCCGCATGCGGGTTCAGTACCGTGTTTATCGACCAGATCGTAGGACCCAAGAAGATCGACGCTCCCATCAGCAGAATTACGGCTGTTCTAAATTGCTCTTTGATCGGCGGAATCAAAGCGATTGCCACGGCCAGTCCACCTGCGATCAGTAAAATCGGGGGCAGCCACGGGAAGTCCTTCACGGACCTGGACGCGGAAGCGTAACCCAGAATCAGGCAGAGGGCCAGAACGAGTCCAGACACAGCACGGACCAGACCGTTCTTCAGGCGGCGCATCATGAAGGTTGCCGCGAAAGCGGCCAGGCAACTGAGCGACGGCACTGTCGAGATTGCGTAGTAGGGATGGACAATGCCCGACATCATGGCCAACACCGAGGCCGAACAAATAAGCCATGTTGAGCACAACACCAAGAACGAGCGCTGTTCGGTAGTGCCGTGACGGCGGACAAGAAACAGAACGGTGATACCGATTCCTGCAATGGCGAATGGGAGAAACCACCCGAACTGGCCGGAGAACTGCGGTTGCAGGAATCGCGTAATTCCGGGGTCAAGTTTCACGTCCAACGCTGCCGTTGCACCTGACATCGTTCGGCTGGCATCCGCGCCGGTCAGCCGATCCAGTCCGTTGTATCCCACCGTTAGCTCCCAGATGCTGTTGGATCTGGAACCGCCTACGAAGGGCCGGTGGGCAGGATCAGCCGCCTGTGCGATCATAAACCACCAGCCTGATGTCACGATCGCTGCGAGCAGCCCGGCACCTAGGTGGAGCAATCTGACATGCACACGGAACCGTGCGAAAAGAAAATACGCCAGTCCGATCGCCGGGAGGATGAGTGCGACCTGGAGTTGCTTGGTGAGGAACCCGGCTCCGACGCAGGCACCAGCCGCTACCAGCCAGATTGCTCTCTGGCGATCGAGGGACTCGAGAGTGCCATAGGCAGCCCCAATCAGCAAAAGTGTCAGAAGTGCATCCGGATTGTTGTATCGGAACATGACAGTGGCGACCGGCGTAATTGCGAAGAATAGCCCCGCCAATAGGCCGGTTGCAGGATCGCTCCGCTTCTTTACCATCCGGTATATCAGATAGACGCTGAGTACTCCCATCAGTGCCTGTGGGACGAGGATGCTCCATGAGTTGAGTCCGAAAACACGTACGGAGAGGGACATGATCCACAGAGACATCGGAGGCTTGTCAACGGTTATAGCATTACTGGGATCCGAAGACCCGTAGAAGAATGCCGTCCAATCTTCCGACCCGGCCATGGCGGCAGCCGAGTAGTAAGAGTTAGCCCACCCGTTGCGATCGAGCCCCCACATATAGAGGGCAGACGCAGAAGCCAGAAGGCCCAGAAGAACCGGACGCTGCCATGGAAGATCCTGGGCTGGGCCGCGGAACAGGGTCCACCAGAAGCTTCTTGTCCGTTCTGTGACTCCCGTCAACACAGCCGGAACTCCGCGCTTCCTGGTCCAGGGCTCTGGGACGCGACTGTGGTATCTGTAAGCACTAGCTTTCGTGACGGCGACACTTCAACCCCCGAGTGTTTTATGAACTGGGTGACGGTTCATTCCGAAACTGCTTCCCGGTCTGCCATGCTCAACGGCCAATGTGAGTCGCGGAATTGCTGTTAGGAGCGTAAGCGTGGGCAGAGCGAATACGGGTGAGACCAGCACCATGGCGGGGGCTATGAGCCAAGGCCAACCCTTTCGGGCGCCAAATGCAGCTACGCCGGCTCCAAGCATGCATCGTAAAAAGAAGCTGAGACCGCCGTCTTGTGTGGCGCCCCGGTGACTAATCAGGAAAGTGAACCAGGCCTGCCACTCGGAGGGGTTAAAAAGATAGGAAACGCCCGCTATGCCCACACACGCGCCGATGCCTTGTGCGAGTCGACGCCATTCACCACGCACCACGAAGCAGATGAGACCTACACCGCTGGTGATCTTCGTCAGCACCGGGAAAGCCCAGGCGGCAGGCATTCTTGTTCCGATTACTGCCGAAGCGGCAAGCAGGATGAAGATGTTTCCATTGACCAATTCTGGAACACTCAGCAAGAAGAGCGGGATCGCCCACTTGAGCTGTAGTGGTTTGAGAAGCCAGACAAGAACAGCCGCCTCCAAACACGCCCACACTGCGAAGAAAAATGGCCAGTCGAGCATGGCAAGCGGGCGAATGACGGTGGCAAAAGCCGGAGAGTAAAGATACGCATCCAATTGACCGGCCGGTTTGTCATACAAAAGGGGGCCCTGCCCTGCCAGCCAGTACGCATGAGCGTCGAAGCCGGGGTTGCTGTTCAATATGGCGAAATAAATGCCGTGCCCCGCGAAGTAGGGACCCGCGAGCCACGCCAGAACGAGTGCGGTTTTTGTTAGCAGAGGAAACTTCCTAGCAAAGGCAGTCCGCGGACCGACCAAGGCGCTAGTGACGTCCTTGCCGTCTGTATTAGTCATGGCAACCCGACCCCGTACGGGCCCGTGCACAGGCAATCGAAATTTCCCAGCAGGGCAACAATTCCCGAGAAAGATAGTCGGCAAGCCGGTTGATACTTCTTTCGAGTATGGCGGACTCGTTGAAACGGGGACAATTACTTTCGAGCGCCAAGCCCCCAGAGCTAGGTGTCATGCGGTAATCGTAGATAATAGTTAAGGCTCAATACTAGAGTGGTGCAGAACAAGCTAATCAAGTAGTTCTACTCTTGCGCTCGCGCGGCTGAAGGAGTAAAGGCGGGTCTCGTTTGCTCTGAGACCCTAGCCGACGAGCTAGCGGCGTGCCGCGTAAGGCCCAGAGAACTGAACGTAGGTGCTGCCAGCAAAAGGCTCGACTTCTTAAGATTTGGTCAAGATTCGCTTAAGTCTTGAGCCAAAATCCTAAACAAACCTTATTGGAATATTTGAGCTGTCTTGAGGTGGGCCCAGAAAAGTGGATCTTGTTCCGCTAAACGGTCTCAAACGAAACGGAAACGTCCCCATGGACAGTTCACTCAGTTCTGGCGCGGGTCCCCGCCTGGGGGCGAGGGCCCGCCAACGCTTTTCTGCACGCCGCGTGCTCGGCGTGATCGCGACGACGGCGGCGACGCTCGCGACGCTTGTATTCCTTGCCGTCGGTCTTGTGGCCCCGCTGCTGCACCTCGGGTTTTCTCCCGTCTTGACCGCCAGCATGCTTCCCGCTTACGCCCCCGGGGACCTGCTCATCACGGCACCGGCCGACGTGACCAGCCTTCGCCCAGGCCAGATCGCAGTGTTTACACCTCCAGGTGAAAGCACACCGTTCGCCCACCGCATCACCGCCATCTCCGGCACACCGTCGAAACCGACGCTCACTACCAAGGGTGACGCCAACCCGGCCCCGGACCACTGGAAGGCCGTGCTGGACCAGACCCAGGTGCCGGTCGTCGTCGCCGTCGTTCCCTCGGTGGGAAGCGTCCTTCTGTGGATCGAGAGCCCTCTCCAGAGGGCTCTCCTGACGGGCTTGTTCGGTCTCACGGTCACCGGATCCGGTGTCTGGTGGATCCTCAGAAGCGCCCCTGTCTCCTCGGCACGCCGCAAATCCGGTACGTCCGGTCGCCGCAGCGCCGTCCCCGCTCTCTAAAAACCATCCCGCACCACCCTCCTCCAAAGGATCCGTCATGTCTGAAATCAAAGCCCGCCGCGCCGCCCGCTCCACCCGCCGCCGCGCCCCTGCCCTGTTCGCCGCCTGCGCCGTGGCCGCAGCAGGCCTGGCAATCACCGGAGGCGGCGTGTTCGCCGCCCTGAACGCCACCGCCTCCAACGCCACCGCCCAGAACGCCACCTCCGGCACCCTGAGCCTGACCATGGCCAGCAACGGAGTCGGGTTCGGCCAGTCCGTCTCCAACCTGGCTCCCGGCGACATCGTGAACCGCTACGTCAACCTCACCCAGGGCGCCACCATGGACGGCAAGGCCCTGACCCTCACGGTCGCGGATGGCACCCCGAGCAAGCTCACCACCGACGCCATCAAGGGACTGCACGTCACCGTCACCGCTTGCACTGGCGGCACCTGGACCACCACCGGCGCCGGATCCTGCACAGGCGCCGGAGCCACCCCCACCGCCCTGGCGACAAACGTCCCCCTCAACACCCTCTTAACGACGCCCTCGACCTTGATCGCCGGCACCGTCACTGCCGGGTCCACTTTGAACCTCCAGGTCTCCCTGACCCTGCCGGACCAGAACGAAACCACGGTCAACGGAACCCCCGCTCCCACCGCCCCCGCCACCACGATCCAGGGCCTGGCCTCGGCACTGACCTGGACCTTCGGCGAAACCCAGCGCACCTCCACCACCACCGGAAGCTAACAACGCGTGAACGTGCCCCACTACCCCAGGAGGGCCGCAGCCGCCATCGCGGCAGCGGTCCTGCTGGCGTGCACGTCCACACCAGCCCAAGCCGTCACCTTAGCCACCACAACCACCGCGTCCCAAGCCGTCTCGAGCGGCAGCTGGGGAGCCGTCGCGTCGAAAAGCACCGCCGCGCCGTACGGCAGCGGCCCGCTGACCCTCTCGTTCACCAACAACGGCAATCCCGCGCACCCCTCTTTCACGCCCAAGTACTTCACCATCGGCAACACTGGCACCATCCCCATCACACAAGCAAACTACGTGGGCACCACTACGGCTCCGTCAACTGTGCGATTCATCATCGAATCCTGCACCAGCACGTGGAACGAAACCACCGGCGCCTGCCCGGGGGGAACAGTGGCAACGGTCCTGACAACACCTTGGGGAACCTCGACCATCCCCGCCACCTCTGGCCCGGCCCCTGCAGACTCCGGGACAGCAATACGACTCCGCGCAAGAATCACCTTCAGCGGAAGTGTCCCCAAAACACCAGCCCCCACACTGACCATCGGGATCACCGTGGACCGCACCCAGGTCCGGACCGGGACGACCACCGGCGGCTGAACCCACGACAATGGATCAACAGAGCACCCGTGGCAACCCCATTGAACCCGAAGAGGACAAGAACTTGGCAGCCACAGCATGCGATGCGGTCTTCCACCCAGACGCCCTGCTCGACCTCGCAGAGCAGCTGCAATGCACCACCATTCCCCGGAGCTACGCGCTGACATTTCTGAAAATGCTCCAGACCCGGGTAGAACGCATCCTCTCTGCCATCGGCAACAATGACACCGAGAACGCTATCGACGCCGTCCTCAGCCTCAAAGTCAACGCCCACATGGTCGGCGCCCGCTCCATGGAGAAAGCCTGCGACCGGCTTGAGCAAAGCATCCTCCACGGCGACATGCGAGGCGCAGCACGCAACGCCGTCGTTCTTCCCGGCCTCGTCTGCACTCTGAAAACCGCCATGTCCGAGTTCCTCACCCGTGCGCTCCAGGAGGGAATGACCTTGGGCAACTGACCCCAAACCAATATGAAGCCGCTGAAGAGGCGCAGAACAAATCTCCAATGAGGGTGTGGCAACCGCCACGTCTTAGTCCACGGAGTCGGTGAATACCCTGGATGAAACCCGCGCCGCCTGCGGCGCCGACAGCGGCTGGGGGGACCGGCGGGGTCAGGCCTTCTTCGATCAACCCGAAGATCGCTTCCACCCGAAGCCTGCCGGCTTCATTCAAAAGCTTGTCCCCCCGGACCTTCAGGGACTCGGCCTCCGCCCAGGCTAGGAGGGCCGGGCGATCGGCTCCGTAAGTAATGTCCAAAAGTATCCGATCCCCGGCAACCCGCAGGGCCTCGGCAAGGCGCTCCACCAAGGACCGCTTGGCAGCCATCAGACGCGGACCAGTGACACTCACGGACCTCTCCGCATCTCGGACAGTCCACTGCCCACCGTCTCAGGCCGCTGTGATCCGCACCTTCAGTGGCGATTCGTCAGGCATTTCCCGACCCCTAAGCCAGTGGCGGAGGCGTTCCGCATCATACCGGGCAGCGCCCCGGTTCCCATACGGGCACAGATCCGCGGGCGTGCCATTGAGCATGTCTGCCAAGGTCTTGAAGGACATCACGTCCTGGCCTGCCCGTCTGGCTGCCTGTCGCACGGTCAACGGAGCCTGCCGTGGCGGCACTCCAGCGTCCATCCCATGTCCTCCCCAAAGCACTGACGTTCCTTGTGCGAGTTAACATCCCTTGGGTGGTCCGTGGCACGAGTACCGAGTACCTGTTTTCGAGACCCATGAAACCCGGATCTGGCCACGATTCGCGGGCTCACCGAAGCTTGAAAAGGAACGCCGCGCACCTGTTCCGTACCCTTCTCAGCCCCTATGATTGCGGAGGGGGTTGCGCCGAACGGGCGAACCCAAAGGACGCTGCCTGGGGGCGGGTTTGAAAGATACGGGTGAACGCGGAGCCGCCGCTGTCCTGATCGCACTGCTCATGGTGGTGCTGCTGGGTTTCGGAGCCATCGCCATTGACGCCGGCAACCTGTACGCCACGAAGGCGAAACTCCAAAACGGAGCCGATGCCGGGGCCTTGGCGATCGCCCAGGACTGCGCGACACGGGGCACAAGCCTGTGCACCCCGGCCGCCCCGGGGAAGGCGCTGCAGCTGGCCAAGGCAAACACCGACGGCGGCCTCGCCAACGCGGCCGCCCCGACGTTCCCCAGCCCCGGCACCGTCGTCGTCGATGTCTCGGCCCAGGACGCCAACGGCAGCGGAGTCTCCCTGGGCCTGGCAAGGATCTTCGGCGTGAACCGCGCCGACGTCAAGGCCGAGTCCACAGCGAAATGGGGGTCCCCCTCCGGCGGGACGGTCACCCTTCCGGTCACCTTCTCCGAGTGCCAGTTCGATCTGTCCGGAACGATCCAGGTCCTGCCGATCCACGGCACCACGACCTGCGTCAGTTCCAGCCCATCGGGACACATCATCCCCGGAGGGTTCGGTTGGCTGCAGTCTGACCCGGGAAAGTGCGGGGTAACGATTTCAGTCGCCAATCCAGCGGCCCAGTCCAAGCAGGGTGTCAGCGAACCCGGGCAGTGCTCGGCCGTATTCGACTCTCTCGAGAACCAGGTCATCATTTTGCCCGTCTTCGACGACGTCGACAGCAACGGCAACTACCACATCAAAGGATTCGCCGCGTTCCAGCTCCTTGGCTTCAACTTCCCCGGGCACAGCTGGAACAACAACGGCTCACCCAGCTGCAAGGGCAGCTGCAAGGGCCTGATCGGTAAATTCGTGCAGTTCACCAGCCTGAGCAACTTCACCCTGGGCGGCCCCGACCTCGGCGCCAAAGTGGTCCGGCTCAGTGGCTAAAAGCGCATCGGGCAAGCGGTGGTCCAATCGGCGAACGGCGGGTCCTTGGCGCCAACAACCGGCGCCGACGGCTCCCAAGGCAAAAGGAGAAGCTATGGGCACTGACGATCCAGACTGCAGGAGGCATCAAGATCGTGTTCCGTGAACTCCATAATGGGCTCAAGCAGGATGCCAGAGCAATGGGGCGCCGGCCCCCGGAACGCCATCGGGGATTGATGGCGCCCGCCGACGGGCCCTTCGCCACGCCTTCCCTCGACCTTCCAACCGTCGTCTAGACTGGGACGCGATGGCTAGATTATTTGGAACAGATGGCGTGCGTGGTCTCGCCAATGGATTGCTCACCGCGGAGCTTGCTCTTCAGTTGGCCCAAGCTGCCGCGGTGGTCCTTGGCCATGAGCGTGCGGCCAACGGAACGCGGCCCCGCGCCGTGGTCGCCCGGGATCCGCGCGCCAGCGGGGAGTTTATCGCCGCTGCCGTGGAAGCCGGACTTTCGAGCTCCGGCATCGACGTGTACGACGCCGGCGTGCTGCCCACTCCCGCCGCGGCCTACCTCATCGCCGACCTCGATGCCGATTTCGGCGTCATGATCTCGGCCTCGCACAACCCGGCACCGGACAACGGAATCAAGTTCTTTGCCCGCGGCGGCCAGAAGCTCCCGGACGAGGTGGAGGACGCAATCGAGGCTCAGCTCGGCAAGGAACCCTCACGCCCAGTGGGGGGCGACGTCGGCCGCATCCAGCGTTTCTCGGACGCCGAGGACCGATACATCGTCCACCTGCTCGGCACCCTGCCGCACCGCCTCGAGGGTCTCAAGGTTGTGCTGGACTGCGCCCACGGTGCAGCCAGCGGCTGTTCCCCGCAGGTCTTCGCCAGTGCGGGCGCCGAGGTTGTGGTGATCGGCGCGGAACCCGACGGTCTGAACATCAACGACGGCGTCGGTTCCACCCACCTTGGCCAGCTCAAGGAAGCGGTCATCAAGCACGGTGCGGACTTGGGTATAGCGCACGACGGCGACGCCGACCGCTGCTTGGCCGTAGACCACGAAGGCAACGAGGTCGACGGTGACCAGATCATGGCGATCCTGGCCCTCGCGCTGAAGGCGTCCGGAAAACTGAAGGACGACGTCCTGGTAGCCACCGTGATGAGCAACCTCGGGCTCAAGATCGCATTGCGCGACGCTGGAATCACCCTCCGTGAGACCGCGGTGGGGGACCGGTACGTTCTGGAGGCAATGCGCGACGGCGGCTTCAGCCTTGGGGGAGAACAGTCGGGCCACGTGATCTTCTCCGATTACGCCACCACGGGCGACGGTGTCCTGACCGGTCTGCAGATCGCCGCCCAGGTGGCCGGGACAGGCCGCACCCTCCAAGACCTTGCCCGCGCCATGACCAAGCTGCCGCAACTCATGATCAACGTGAAGGGCGTAGACAAGTCGCGCGCCGCCACGGACGAAGGCGTCGCCGCTGCGGTGGCTGCCGCCGAACTCGAACTTGGTGACACCGGCAGGGTGCTCCTGCGGCCGTCGGGCACCGAAGCGCTGGTGCGCGTGATGGTGGAGGCCGCGGACATGGAAACCGCCACCCGCATATGCACTGAACTGGCCGGCGTCGTCGAAGACCGCCTCGCTATTCCACGCGAACTGGCTCTCTAGGCCCGAAAGCACCAAACAACTGTGGCCCGTCTCCGTGAGGAGGCGGGCCACAGTTATTTCAACTGCTTACCTTTGGGCCAGGTTGTCGCGGATCTCGGTGAGGAGTGTCACCGCCGGATCGGCGGCGGGCTCATCTTCCGAGATGCCCAACTTGGCGTTGCGGCGCTCGATCATGTGGTTCATTGGGGCTACCACGACGAAATAGATTGCGGCGGCTACCAGGACGAAGTTGACGATCGCGGTCAGTAAAACCCCGAACTGCAGGTCATTTCCGTTGATGGTTACCTTCGCGAAACTGTCGAAGTTGGGGGATCCAACCAAGGCAGCGATCAGCGGCATGAGGACGTTCTTGACGAGTGCATCAACCACTGCACCGAAGGCGGCACCCATGACGACGGCGACGGCAAGGTCTACGACATTGCCCTTCAGAATGAAATTCTTAAATCCACTCAACATGGCACCAAGCTAGTGCATGCTTGTGAATTCGAAGTGAGCAGCCGTTCAATTCCCAGGAGTGTCGGGAACTTCCCTGGTTAATCAACCTCTAGGGGTAGCCCGGCGCCGCTTCGAGTCCAAAGTACTCCTCGAGGGTGCCGATGCCCCGCTTGGCCATATCCGTTGCAGCCTCAACCCCGATGAATCGCAAATGCCACGGTTCGTAGTAATAGCCGGTGATTTCATTGAGCATCCCCGGGTATCTGACAACGAACCCGTACTTGTATGCATTTGCCTTGGCCCAAACGGCGGCCGGCTGGTCAGCGAAGCAGGGCTCGAAGCTGCACGCCCCGCCGCCGTCTCCGATGTCGAACGCCCAACCCGTCTGGTGTTCCGAGAAGCCGGGACGGGCGGAAGCCGTGTCCGCGGAGGCCTGGCCGCGGGTGCTCACGTAGCCGTTGTACGTGGCCGTTTGGGTCTGGAAAGAACGGTAACCGGACGCCAGAGTCATGGTGACGCCGGCCGACGCGGCTGCCGCGAAGAGCTTTTCGGCTGCTCCGGCGGTGGTGCTGTTGAGCAGGGACGCCTCTCCGCTGACTGCGAGTTGCACGCGTGGCTGTGCCAAGTCGGCAGGGACAAACTGCAAGGGGGTCAGCGGCCGGTGCTTGTTGACGATGACCCACTGGCTCGCCGGGTCGCTCAGGGAAAACTGCTGGGACAGCACACCCGACGGCGGAGCCTTCGACGGCGGTGCGCTCGACGGCGGCTCGCTCGCCGCTGCGGCGGGAACCGGCGTCGTGGTCGTCGGCGTCGGCGTTGCGGTCTGGGGGCCCGAAGAGGACGGTGCGGATGTGGGCGAAGCGACCCGGGTATCCGGGCTGCAGGCCGCCAAGGTCGCCATTCCCACCCCTGCAGCAAGTAGCGTTGTGAAGGACCTTCGGCTGGGACCGCAGTTGTAGCACATCCGTGCTAAACCTTTCGGAGCAGCATGCGGCGGATGGAATGGTCGGCGTCCTTGGTGAGGACAAGTTGCGCACGGCCACGGGTAGGGAGCACGTTTTCCTCAAGGTTGGGTTCGTTGATGCGCTTCCAAATGCCGCGTGCAGTGGCTTCCGCCTCGGCGTCGGAGAGCGTGGCGTAACGGTGGAAGTAGGATTCGGGCTGGGCGAACGCCGTGGTTCGAAGCTTGCGGAAACGGTCCACATACCAGTCTTCGATGTACGAGGTCTTGGCGTCAACGTAAATGGAGAAATCAAAGAAATCGCTCAGGGCCAAGCCTTGCCGGCCGTCCTGCCGGGGACGGGCGGGTGCCAACACGTTGAGGCCCTCAACAATGAGGACATCAGGCCGTCGGACCACCACTTCCTTGTCCGGGACGATGTCGTAGGTGACGTGCGAATACCAAGGAGCGCGGACCTCTTCGGCGCCCCCTTTGATCGCACTCACGAATCGAAGCAAGGCCCGGCGGTCGTACGACTCCGGAAAGCCCTTGCGTTCGAGCAAATGCCGGCGCTTCAACTCAGCGAGCGGGTACAGGAACCCGTCGGTGGTGATGAGTTCGACGTTCGGAGTGCCAGGCCAACGGCGGAGCATCTCGCGCAGCACGCGGGCAATAGTGGACTTACCGACCGCCACCGAACCTGCGACGCCGATCACGAAGGGCGTGCGCTGGGTCTGCTCGCCAAGGAAGGTGGTTGTGGCTGCATGAAGCTGCTGTGACGCCTGGACATAAAGGTGCAACAAGCGGGAGAGCGGAAGGTAGACCTCGCGGATTTCCTTCATGTCCAGGGGATCGCCGAGGCCGCGAAGCCGGATGATGTCCTCTTCGTTAAGCGGCTGCTCCATCTGTGCACCCAGCCGGGACCACGTCTGCCTGTCCAGCTCCACGAACGGAGAGGAGCTGTCGCCGTTCGCTTCATTGCGTTGCAAAGTCACTATAGAGATTCTGCCCTTCCGTTGGCTGATCCGGAAATACAGCATGAACGGCGGGAAGATTTTGTGTGAGCATGCTCTCCGGAAAAGGTGCGCTATCCGGCATATCCCGCGGTCTGGCCTACGTGCGGGCCCGGATATCCTACGTCCATTTCGAGGGGCACCCGCTACTCTTGTAGGCATGTGTGGAATCGTAGGTTACGTTGGCAATTCATCCCGCCGGGCAGATGCCGGGCACTCGGCTCTCGACGTCGTGCTTGAAGGACTCCGGAGGCTTGAATACAGGGGCTATGATTCAGCCGGAGTTGCCGTGGTGGCTGATGGAACCATCGCATCCCGGAAGAAGTCCGGAAAACTCAGCAATCTGCTGAGCGAACTCGATGCCAATCCGCTCCCGGACTCGCTGACCGGCATCGGCCACACCCGCTGGGCCACCCACGGCGGACCCACCGACCAGAACGCCCATCCGCATCTGGCCGATGGCGGACGCTTGGCCCTGATCCACAACGGAATCATCGAAAACTTCGCCGAGCTCAAGCAGGAACTCATTGCCAAGGGTGTCACTTTCGAGTCGGAGACGGACACCGAGGTAGCGGCAGCACTCCTGGGCGATATTTTCCGTAACCAGCTCAACGGGGACTCCTCCAACGGCAAGCTCACCAAAGCGATGCAGCTTGCCTGCCAGCGGCTCGAAGGTGCGTTCACGCTCCTCGCCGTGCACGCCGAGCGGCCGGACGTCGTCGTCGCCGCCCGCCGCAACTCCCCCCTTGTTGTAGGTCTGGGGGAAGGCGAGAACTTCCTCGGCTCCGACGTCTCCGGTTTCATCGATCACACGCGCCGCGCCGTCGAGCTGGGCCAGGACCAGATCGTCACCATCACCGCCGAGACCGTGGAGATCACAGACTTCTTCGGGGCCCCCGCCCAGGGCAAGGAATACCACGTTGACTGGGACCCGGCTTCCGCGGAAAAGGGCGGCTTCAGCTCCTTCATGGAGAAGGAAATCCACGACCAGCCCGACGCAGTCACCCAGACCCTCCTCGGCCGCTCGGACATTAACGGCCAGCTGACCTTGAGCGAGCTCCGGATCGACCCTGAGCTGCTGAAGCAGGTCAACAAAATCATCGTCCTGGCTTGTGGCACGGCCGCATACGCCGGGATGGTCGCCAAGTACGCGATCGAGAACTGGTGCCGCATCCCCACCGAGGTGGAGCTCGCGCATGAATTCCGCTACCGTGACCCGATCGTGGACGCCAACACCCTGGTGGTGTCCATCAGCCAGTCCGGCGAGACCATGGACACCCTGATGGCCGTTCGTTACGCCCGCGAACAGGGCGCCAAGACGATCTCCATCTGCAACACCAACGGATCCACTATCCCGCGCGAATCCGATGCTGTTCTCTACACCCACGCCGGTCCGGAGATCGCCGTCGCTTCCACCAAGGCGTTCCTGGCCCAGATCACGGCCGCGTACCTGCTCGGTCTCTACCTCGCCCAGCTGCGTGGAAACATCTTCTCCGGTCAGATCAAGGACGTCCTGGCGGACCTTGGCAAGATACCCGCCCACATCCAGAAGATCCTCGACAACGCGGGTCCCATCCGCGAGCTCGCCCGCAGCATGAAGGACGAGAAGTCGGTGCTGTTCCTGGGCCGCCACGTCGGCTTCCCGGTAGCGCTCGAGGGCGCGTTGAAGCTCAAGGAAATCGCGTACATCCATGCTGAAGGGTTCGCAGCCGGTGAGCTCAAGCACGGTCCGATTGCCTTGATCGACGAAGGGCAGCCCGTCTTTGTCGTGGTTCCCTCGCCTCGGGGCCGCGATTCCCTCCATGCGAAGGTCGTCAGCAACATCCAGGAAATCCGCGCCCGCGGTGCGCGTACCCTGGTGATCGCCGAGGAAGGCGACGAAGCCGTGCGGGCTTACGCCGAGCACGTTTTCTACGTTCCTCAGACGCCTACCCTGCTGATGCCGCTTCTCACCACTGTTCCGCTGCAGATTTTTGCTGCCGAGCTGGCCAAGGCCAAGGGATACGACGTGGACCAGCCGCGCAACCTCGCCAAGAGTGTGACCGTAGAATAGCCGCATGATTGTTGGCATAGGCGTAGACGTCGTAGACATAGAGCGCTTCGGGCGCCAACTCGAGCGGACCCCGGGCCTCCGTGACCGTTTGTTCGTTCCCGCGGAACGCGAACTCAACACGCGGTCTTTGGCCGCGCGCTTCGCGGCCAAGGAAGCCGTAGCCAAGGTCTTGGGGGCTCCGGCGGGCATGAACTGGCAGGACTGCTGGATCGGCCTGGACCAGAACGGCCCCACCATCAAGGTTAAGGGCACCGTGCTGGCAGTGGCCGAGTCCATGGGCGTGAAGCGCTGGCACGTGTCCATGAGCCACGACGGCGGAATCGCCACTGCCATGGTCATCGCCGAAGCCTAGCAGCGCAAGCAACCATGATCAGCGCCTTCACCGGAACACAGATCAGGGCAGCGGAACAACCGCTTCTTGATGCCGGCGAAGGCGCTGTTCTCATGCAGCGCGCAGCATACGGACTGGCAAACGCCGTCGTGCGTGAACTGCGTTCGGAAGGCCGCCGCCTTTACGGCTCGAGCGTCACCGTGCTGGCGGGCAAGGGCAACAACGGCGGGGACGGTCTTTTCGCCGCGGCAATGCTCGCGAGGCGTGGCATGCGCACGACGGCGGTGCTCACCGCCGGTTCCGCCCATCCTGACGCCCTCGAGGCCTTCCGTGACGTGGGCGGACGCGTCCACGTCTTGGACCGGGACAACGCCGAAGAACTGGCCGTGCTGATTGCCGGCGACGATGCAGTCATCGATGCCATCTTGGGCACCGGTGCCCGTGGCGGCCTCGGAGGCCCGGCCGCGGAATTAATTGCCGCCCTGGAGGAGCTAAGGCCCAGTCTGGTGGTGGCCTGCGATACTCCCAGCGGAGTGGACGCCGACACAGGCGAGGTCCACTGGCCTGTATTGGCAGCGCGGCTGACCGTGGCATTCGGGGGAATCAAAGCCGGGCTGATGGCCGACCCGGGTGAGGGCCGCGCCGGCCGCGTGATCCTCGTGCCCATCGGCATCGAGGAGCATCTTCCGGCACCTGCCCTGCGCCGCTTCTCCGCCCTTGACCTGGCCGCCGTGCTTCCTGAGCCGGGGCGTCGGGCCCAGAAGTACACCAGGGGAGTTCTGGGCATCGTGGCAGGTTCCGAGCGCTACACCGGGGCCGCGGCTCTCTGTGTCGAGGCCGCCTCCGCGGCCGGTGCGGGAATGGTGCGGTACCTCGGTCCGGAAGTCGTGGCGCGGCAGGTCCTGGTACGAACCCCCGAAGCCATCTGGGAGCCGGCCGAGCCCGGCCGGGTCCAGGCGTGGCTGCTCGGCCCTGGCTTGGACGGAGCCGAACAACTCCAGCGAGCCCGCGAAGTGCTGGCCGTGGCGGCCAGCGCCGGCCAGCCCGCCGTCGTCGACGCCGGAGCCCTGGAGCTCCTGCCGGAACGCTGCCCGCCGAACTGGATTCTCACCCCGCACGCCGGGGAGCTCGCGGCCCTTCTCGGCCGAGGCGAGGTGCGCGTCACGCGGGAGGACGTGGAATCGCGGACCGTGCACTTCGCCCGGCTCGCGGCCGAGCACACCGGTGCAGTCGTCTTGCTCAAAGGTGCCACGACGGTAGTTGCTTCGCCTTCCGGGGCGGTCTTCAGCCAGTCGGATGGATGCGCGTGGATGTCAACGGCGGGCAGCGGGGACGTCCTTGGCGGGATTGTCGGCGCGTTGGCTGCGGCGTACGCGGAATCCGGGCTGGACGACGACGGACCCTTCGCAGCGTTGGGAATCGCCCCTGATGAGCGCTGGGCCGCGGTAGCCGCCGTCGGCGCGGGCATCCACGGAATGGCAGGCAGCGAAGCCTCGGCGGGCGGGCCATTGACCGCTTCCGATATTGCCCGGGCCGTCCCCGATGTCTTCCGATTTCTCGGGGAACATCGCCCCGGATGATCCCGGATGTTCCGTGAATGTCGCATAGTCTCGCTAGGCTGGCAGAAAGTTATCCGGCACATGAAGGAGAACACATGGACGTTTGGCCAGGATCCGCATACCCGTTGGGGGCTACTTTCGATGGCACGGGAACCAACTTCGCGCTGTTCAGCGAGAAGGCGGAAAAGGTGGAATTGTGTCTCTTCGACGACGACGGAGAAGAGATCTCCTACACCGTCAGCGAGGTGGACGGCTACGTATGGCATTGCTACCTCCCGCATGTCCAGCCCGGACAGAAGTACGGCTACCGCGTGCACGGTCCGTATGACCCTGCTAACGGGCAGCGCTTCAATCCCAACAAGCTCCTCCTGGACCCTTACGCCAAGGCCATCCACCGGCAGATCGACTGGGACCCGGCGCTTTTCTCGTACAACATGGGGGATCCGGACTCCCGCAACGACAAGGACTCCGCGCCCCACATGATGATGGGCGTGGTCATCAACCCTTTCTTTGACTGGGACGGAGACCACCTCCCGCGGATCCCGTACCACCGTTCCGTGATTTACGAGGCGCATGTCAAGGGCCTGACCCAGCTCCACCCCGAGGTTCCTGAGGAGCAGCGCGGCACCTACGCCGGCGTCGCCCACCCGGCGGTGATTTCCCACTTGCAAAAGCTCGGCATCACCGCGATCGAGCTCATGCCGGTGCACCAGTTCACGAACGACGGCATCCTGCAGGACAAGGGGCTGAACAACTACTGGGGCTACAACACCATCGGGTTCTTTGCCCCGCACAATAGCTACAGCTCCAAGGGCGATACCGGCCAGCAGGTCCAGGACTTCAAAGCCATGGTCCGGTCCCTCCACCGGGCCGGCATTGAGGTCATTCTCGACGTGGTGTACAACCACACGGCCGAAGGCAACCACCTGGGCCCCACGCTGTCCTTCAAGGGGATCGACAACTCCGCGTACTACCGTCTGATGGAGGGCGACGAGAAGCACTACATGGACTACACGGGCACCGGCAACTCGCTGAACGTGCGCAGCCCGCATTCCTTGCAGTTGCTCATGGATTCCCTGCGCTACTGGGTCACCGAAATGCACGTGGACGGTTTCCGCTTCGACCTCGCATCCACCCTGGCCCGCGAATTCTATGACGTGGACAAGCTGTCCACTTTCTTCGAACTTATCCAGCAGGATCCGGTGGTTTCGCAGGTCAAGCTGATCGCCGAGCCGTGGGACGTCGGTCCCGGCGGCTACCAGGTGGGCAACTTCCCGCCGCAATGGACGGAATGGAACGGCCAGTACCGGGACACGGTCCGCGACTTCTGGCGGGGCGAGCCTTCGACCCTGGGCGAGTTCGCCTCCCGGTTGACCGGATCGGCGGACCTTTACGAGCACTCCGGGCGCCGCCCGGTGGCTTCCATCAACTTCGTCACGGCCCACGACGGCTTCACCTTGGCCGACCTGGTGTCCTATAACGAGAAGCACAACGAGGCGAACGGCGAGGGCAACAACGACGGCGAATCGCACAACCGTTCCTGGAACTGCGGCGTCGAGGGGCCCACGGAGGACCCGAAGGTCCTGGGCCTTCGTGCCCGCCAGCAGCGGAACTTCATCGCCTCCATGCTCCTGTCCCAGGGAGTCCCGATGCTGCTGCACGGTGACGAGCTCGGCCGGACGCAACGGGGCAACAACAACGGCTACTGCCAGGACTCCGAGCTGACCTGGATCAACTGGGACAGCGTGGACCAGCCCTTGGTGGAGTTCACGGCCGCGGTCAGCGCTTTGCGCGCCAAGCACCCCACCTTCCGGCGCAGCCGATTCTTCGACGGACGCCCGGTACTGCGAGGCGAAGGCGAGAGGCTTCCGGACATCGTATGGCTCGACGTCGACGGAACCACCATGACGCCGTCGGACTGGGACAGCGGCTTCGGCCGCTCCGTGGGCGTGTTCCTCAACGGCGACGGGATCCGCGGCCGGGACAACCAAGGCCGGCGCATCACGGACGTCAACTTCCTGCTCTACTTCAACGCCCACGACGACGAAGTCGGCTTCAAGGTGCCCTCGGACGAATACGCACCTGCGTGGGACATCATCATCGACACCGCCGGTGGCGGAGCCGACACCGAACCCGTGCAGGCGGAAGCGGTCCTGGGTGTTGGGGCCAAATCGCTCGTCGTGTTGAGGGCACACAGCGTCCCGGACACGGACCCGGACCATTCCGTGGCGGCGTCCCTCGCCGCGTTGTCGCAGACAACCACCACCGAAACGGCTTCCTTGACTGCCCCAGCCACGCCGGAACGCTCCACCCGGACGCTCCAGGCTGTACCGGAAGCAGCCCCTGAACCGAAAAAGCGCCATGCTCCGGAGCCGAAGGCTGACCCCGAAACCAAGCCTGCCGCTGCGCCAAAGAAGCCCAGAAAGCCACGCGCCCACAAGAACGGGGGATCATGAGGACACCCGTCTCCACATACAGGCTCCAGATCAGGCCGTCGTTCACGCTCCAGGACGCGGCGGCCCTCACGGGCTATCTGCGCGAGCTCGGGGTGGATTGGGTGTACGTGTCACCCATCCTGACGGCGGAGGAGGGCTCGGACCACGGTTACGACGTCACCGACCCCTCAACCGTTGATGCTTCGCGCGGCGGCGCCGAAGGGCTCGCAGCGCTCTCCAAGGCAGCACGGGAGGCCGGCCTCGGGGTCCTGGTGGATATCGTCCCGAACCACATGGGCGTTGCGTCGCCCCCGCAAAATGCTTGGTGGTGGTCCCTCCTCAAAGAGGGCAAGGCCTCCCGCTATGCGGAAGCGTTCGACGTCGATTGGGACTTCGCCGGCGGAAAGCTCCGGCTCCCGGTCCTCGGAAGCGACGACGACGTCGACAAGCTGGACGTGGTCGACGGCGAATTACGCTACTTCGACCACCGCTTCCCGCTGGCCGAAGGCAGCTATGCCGCGGGTGACAACGCCAGGGACGTCCATGCGCGCCAACACTATGAGCTGGTCGGCTGGCGCCGGGCCGACGACGAGCTGAATTACCGCCGGTTCTTCGCAGTCAACACCTTGGCCGGGATCCGCGTCGAGATCCCATGGGTCTACGATGAAGCCCACTCGGAGATCGCCCGATGGTTCCGTGACGGGCTTGTTGACGGGTTGAGGATCGATCACCCCGACGGGCTCGCTGACCCTGCCGGGTACCTGGAGCGCCTCAAGGAAACCACGGCCGGCTCCTATCTGCTCGTCGAGAAGATCCTTGAGCCAGGGGAGGAACTTCCGGAGAACTTCAACTGTGAGGGGACCACAGGCTACGACGCCCTCGCCGACGTCGACCGCCTTTTCGTGGATCCCGACGCCGAGGTGCAGCTTGATGCCTTGGATGCCAGGCTCCGGGGCACCGGCTCGCCCGTTGACTACCAGGCCATGATCCACAGAACCAAGCGGCGTATCACGGACGGCATCCTGCATTCAGAAATCCTCCGGCTCGCGCGGCTCGTCCCGGACTCTCCGGAGACGCCCAATTCAGGGGTAGCCAATCCGGAGGTGGCAGACGCCCTGGCCGAGACCATCGCCTCGTTTCATGTCTACAGGAGCTATCTCCCGTACGGCAAAGACACCTTGGTTGAGGCCGTTGAACGGGCTGCCCGCACCAGACCGGAGTTGGAACAGGTCCTCAAGGCGCTGCTTCCGCTGCTGCTCGACGCCGGCAGCGAACTGGGCCGCCGCTTCCAGCAGACCTCCGGCATGGTCATGGCCAAGGGCGTGGAAGACACTGCGTTCTTCCGCTACACGCGCCTTGGGACGCTGACCGAGGTGGGAGCGGATCCCACGGAATTCGCCTTGTCCGGGGCCGGATTCCACGAGCGGATGGTACGGCGCCAGGCACTGCTGCCGCTGTCCATGACCACACTGACCACCCACGACACGAAACGCAGCGAAGACACCCGGGCCAGGATCTCCGCTATCTCCGAGGCGGTCGCCGAATGGGAAGCATTCGTGGATCGTATGCAGGAACTGGCTCCGATTCCCGACGGGCCACTCGCAGTCCTCGTATGGCAAGCCATCGCGGGTGCCTGGCCGGCCAGTCGTGAACGCCTCCAGGGTTTTGTCGTCAAGGCTGCACGCGAAGCCGGCAACTCCACCAGCTGGACCGAGCCGAACGAAGAGTTCGAAGCGAAGCTGGCTTCCGCCGTCGACGCCGTCTTCGACGTGCCGGAGGTGACGACCGCCCTGGAAGAGTTCGTTGCGCTCGTGGACCCGTATGGGACGTCCAACTCATTGTCGGCAAAGATTGTCCAGCTGACCATGCCGGGCGTACCGGACGTCTACCAAGGCACGGAGTTCTGGGATCGTTCACTTACCGACCCGGACAACCGGCGCGCGGTCGACTTCGAACGGCGGAGGGCCGCTCTCGCAGCCCTCGACGCCGGTGTCCAGACTGAAGCGAGGGACGAGCTGGCCAAACTGCTGCTGACTTCCCGGGCCCTGCGGTTGGGCCGGGACAGGCCGGAGCTTTTCGGTGGCTACAGTGCTGTCAATGCGGAGGGTCCCGCGGCCGAACATCTCATCGCCTTCGACCGTGGCGTCCTTGCCGCCGGTGGCGGTGCCATCACCTTGGCAACCAGGCTCCCGCGGAAGCTTCAGCGGAGCGGCGGGTGGCAGGACACGTTCATTCGTCTTGGGAGCGCAGTCCAGGATGAACTGACAGGCAACAGTTACCCTGCGGGCGAGGTTCACGTCGCGAGGCTTCTGCAGAGATACCCGGTGGCCTTGCTTGTGCCCATTGGCTAGCCAGAGCACCAACAACGGCGGGCAAACGAAGCCCGAACGAGACAATTGAGGGGAAGCGATGGCCGAGAAGACCAGCGCGGGGAAACAGTTCGACGTGTGGGCCCCGTTTGCAGAATCTGTCACTTTGCTTGCGGAGGGTCAGCACCACGAAATGCGGTCGAACGACGACGGCGCCGCGGGCTGGTGGACGGCAGACGTACCCCGGCGGGCCGGGACCGACTACGGCTATCTGGTGAACGGGGAGGGGCCCTTTCCCGATCCGAGGTCGCAGCGCCAGCCGGACGGGGTCCATGCCCTTTCCCGCACCTTCGACGCCACGTCCTATGCCTGGAACGACTCAGATTGGGCGGGACGCGGGCTCGGCGGCGCTGTCATCTACGAGCTTCACCTCGGTACCTTCACTCCGGAAGGCACGCTGGACGCTGCAGCGGAAAAACTGGACTACCTCGTTGAATTGGGAATCGACTTCGTGGAGCTTCTGCCGGTCAATGCCTTCAACGGCCCCCACAACTGGGGATACGACGGCGTGCTGTGGTTCGCCGTCCATGAGGCCTACGGGGGACCGGAGGCCTATCAGCGATTCGTGGATGCCGCGCATGCTGCCGGACTAGGTGTGATCCAGGATGTGGTCTACAACCATCTCGGGCCCAGCGGGAACTACCTGCCGAAATTCGGCCCCTACCTGAAATCCGGCGAAGGGAACACATGGGGCGACTCGGTGAATCTGGACGGCCCCGGCTCCGACGAAGTCCGTCAATACATCCTGGACAACGCCGCTATGTGGTTGAGCGAGTTCCACGTGGACGGGCTGCGCCTAGACGCCGTACACGCCCTGCGCGATGAGCGGGCCGTCCATATCCTGGAAGACTTAGCCAGCCTCGCGGATGGCATCGAAGCGGAAACAGGCGTCCCCAAGACCTTGATCGCGGAATCGGACCTGAACAATCCGCGCCTGATCTACCGCCGGGATACCAATGGCTACGGCCTGGAAGGGCAGTGGAGCGACGACTTCCACCACGCCGTGCATGTGAACCTCACCGGGGAGACAGCTGGCTACTATGCGGATTTCGATTCCTTGGGCGCGCTGGCGAAGGTACTTGAACACGGTTTCTTCCACGACGGGAGCTACTCGAGCTTTCGCGGCAGGCATCATGGCCGCCCCATCCGCCCGGGGCTCGTTCATCCTGCCGCGTTGGTGGTCTGCAACCAAAACCACGATCAAATCGGCAACCGCGCGGCCGGTGATCGCCTGAGCTCGAGCCTGTCCTACGGCAGGCTCGCGCTGGCCGCCGTACTGACTATGGCGTCGCCGTTCACGCCGATGCTCTTCATGGGCGAAGAATTCGGTGCGTCCACGCCTTGGCAGTTTTTCACCTCGCATCCTGAGGAATGGCTGGCTGAGGCGACGGCAAAGGGCCGGCTCAAGGAATTCGAACGGATGGGCTGGGACCCTGCGTTGGTGCCCAACCCCCAGGATCCGGAGACGTTTGAACGTTCCAAGCTCAAGTGGGAGGAAGCACACGACGGCGATCACGCCCGATTGCTGGACCTTTACCGGGCGCTGGCGAACCTCAGGCGCTCGACTCCGGAGCTTGCGGGCGGCGGATTCACTGACACACACGTCGATTTCAGCGAAGAGGACAAATGGCTGGTTCTTAGCAGGGGCGCCGTAAGGGTTGCCTGCAACTTCGGGGACCGGGCCCTGACGAAGGCGATGGATGGCGAAGTCCTGCTCGCCACGGACTCCACGGCCGCCGTCGGGAACGGAAAGCTGACCCTCCCGGGCGAGAGCGCCGCCGTCGTGCGCCGTGCGTGAGCGCGAGCCTGAAGTCACCGTGGGGCCTTACGTGACCGCGCCCACATGACGGACATCGCACTTCGAGCCTCGAAGGCGGTGGCAGGATGGTAGGTATGACTTATTCGGCTGCGGAAAACCGCTATGAAACCATGCCCTACCGCCGCGTCGGACGCAGCGGCCTCAAACTTCCCGCGCTCTCGCTGGGACTATGGCACAACTTCGGCGACGACAAGCGTTTCGAAGAGCAGCGCGCCATCCTCCGCCGGGCGTTCGATCTGGGAGTCAACCACTTCGACCTGGCCAACAACTATGGCCCGCCGGACGGTTCGGCTGAAACGAACTTCGGCCGCCACCTGAAGGACGACTTCAAGCCGTACCGCGACGAACTCGTCATTTCCACCAAGGCCGGTTACTACATGTGGCCCGGCCCCTACGGAGAATGGGGCTCCCGCAAGTACCTGCTCTCCAGCCTCGACCAGTCGCTTCAGCGCATGGGACTGGACTACGTGGACATCTTCTACAGCCACCGTCCCGATCCCGAAACCCCGCTGGAAGAAACCATGGGCGCCTTGGACCACGCGGTCCGTTCCGGCAAGGCCCTCTACGCCGGAATCTCCTCCTACACCCCGGAGCAGACCCTCGAGGCAGCCCGGATTCTCAAGGAGATGGGCACGCCGCTGCTCATCCACCAGCCCAGCTATTCCATGCTCAACCGCTGGACCGAGAACGGTTCGCCCAACCTCTACGAAACGCTGGACCAGGTTGGCGCTGGATCCATCGCCTTCTCCCCGCTGGCACAGGGGATGCTCACCAACCGGTACCTGAACGGAATCCCCGCGGATTCACGCGCCGCCAAGGAACGGTTCCTGTCCGAATCAGCGCTGACCGAGGAAAAGCTGAGCCGGGTGCGAGGTTTGAACGCCATTGCCGAAGGACGCGGCCAGACCCTCGCCCAGATGGCCATCGCCTGGATCCTGCGCGCTCAGCCCAAGGGTTCGCCTGTGACCTCGGCGCTTGTCGGGGCGTCCAGCGTGGCCCAGCTCGAGGACACCGTGTCCGCGATCAACAACCTCGACTTCACGCCGGAGCAACTGACAGCGATTGACGAGTTCGCCGTCGAATCCGACATCAATCTGTGGGCGCAGAAGTAGATTCGGAAACTTAACACACTTGCGGGGCTGGCTGGGAACAAAGCCGGCCCCGTTTGGGTTGGCTACAATGCTAAGAGCGCCGAATGGCGCTGTGCCTTTAAGACGCCGTCGTACATTCAGGTACTGACGCGCTAGGCACCTGAGGTTAGTTCTCAAAGGAGTTCCGTGTCTTCACATCCGATTCGTGTCGCCATTGTCGGCGTAGGTAACTGCGCCGCTTCGCTGGTCCAAGGTGTCCACTACTATCGCGATGCCGACCCCCAGGCCACGATTCCGGGTCTGATGCATGTTGAGTTCGGCAAGTACCACGTCAACGACGTCCAGTTCGTCGCTGCCTTCGACGTCGACAGCAAGAAGGTCGGCCTCGACCTCGCTGACGCCATCGGCGCCAGCGAGAACAACACCATCAAGATCGCCGACGTGCCTTCCACTGGTGTGACCGTGCAGCGCGGCCACACCCTGGACGGCCTGGGCAAGTACTACCGCGAGACCATCCTCGAGGCCCCGGAAGAGGCAGTGGACATCGTCGCCGCACTGCGCGAAGCCAAGGCCGACGTCATGGTCTGCTACCTGCCCGTTGGTTCCGAGGACGCCGCGCACTTCTACGCCCAGTGCGCCATCGACGCCGGCGTTGCCTTCGTCAACGCCTTGCCCGTCTTCATCGCGGGCACCAAGGAATGGGCCGACAAGTTCACCGCCGCCGGTGTGCCGATCGTCGGCGATGACATCAAGAGCCAGATCGGCGCCACGATCACCCACCGCGTCATGGCCAAGCTCTTCGAAGACCGCGGCGTCACGTTGGACCGCACGTACCAGCTCAACGTCGGCGGCAATATGGACTTCAAGAACATGCTGGAGCGCGACCGCCTGGAATCCAAGAAGATCTCCAAGACCCAGGCCGTGACCTCCAACGTCGAGGCCGTCCTGCACGCCGACGACGTCCATATCGGCCCGTCGGACTACGTCGCCTGGCTCGATGACCGCAAGTGGGCGTTCGTCCGCCTCGAAGGCCGCAACTTCGGCGATGCCCCGGTGTCGCTCGAGTACAAGCTTGAGGTCTGGGACTCCCCGAACTCGGCCGGCGTGATCATCGACGCCATCCGCGCCGCCAAGATCGGCCTGGACCGTGGCATCGGCGGCCCGCTGCTCTCTGCTTCAAGCTACTTCATGAAGTCCCCGCCGGAGCAGTTCAACGACGACCTCGCCCGCGAAAAGGTCGAGGCCTTCATCCGCGGCGACGTCGAGCGCTAACCCCGGCTCACCTATATCGGCTTTTGGCCGGACGCTCGCTCACGTATGCCGGGTTTTGGGTGGACGCTCGCTCACTGATAAGTGAGCGGGCGTCTGTCGTTTAACGCCGGCTCACTACACGGCGCTGGCAAAGCCGGATGCGACGGCGGGATCAACCCACGCCGATCGCAGTGCCTTCTTGATCTTCTTGGTAGCCAGCTCGAAACCATCCGCCAAATCGTCCCTGCGGAACACGAGGACGGTCCATCCGGCCGCTTCGAAGGCCTTGTTCCGGCGTCGATCACTTAGTGTCTGCGCCTCCGCGAGGTGATGGCCGCCGTCGTACTGAATGGCGACCCGCCTTTGACGGAACCCCAAATCGGCCGACGGCGAGAACGGATCGTCACTTCGCAACTTGAGTTGAAGTTCGGGTTCGGGAATTCCAGCGTCCAGCATGGCCAAGCGAAGCAGGGACTCTGGCGCCGAATCCGCGCCTACGCGCATCAGTTCGAGCGCCTGCCGGGCACGCACGACGCCCTGCAAATTTGGATGTCGCTCCACCAAGGCGTGCAGTTCTTCAAGGGTCGCGAACGGTGTGTCTCGTCCTTCCAACGCCTGGCGGGGTACGCGAATCAGCTCGTCGCCCATACAGACGAGGTCGTTCAAAGGCAGCAGCCGGGCCATGTCCAGCCAAGTGCGTGGGCGCGTGCTTATGCGTATTCCATCAACGGATTCGACCTCGTCCTCGGCCGCGATCACCCTATGCCCGATCACGCCTTTCCGACGCGCTCCAGGCACCGATCGCGGCTTGCTGAGGTGCAGTTCCGTCGAATCGGCAAGCCACGGCGGAAGGCAGGAACAGCGAAGGCGCGCTGCCGTCACATGGGAGATCCAGGCCCCTGGGGTAGCGGCCGACAGCGCACGGGCGGCGGACTCAAGATCGAAGTCCCAGTCGATCGGACGGTAGAGGCTGCGGCTGACGCGTTCGACGTCGGCGCGAAGCAGGCGGCTGCGCGGGACACCTTGGGCTTGGGCCTGGGTGAGCGTGAACGGACCTGAAAGCAGTTCAGCGGGAAGGGCAAACTCGTTTCGCATACCCGCATTGTGCCGCAAACCGACCGGCGCCCGCAGAAGTTATCCACAGGTCCGGGATTCGGCTGTAGAACTTGTCGTCCTCGTGGGCCTATAGGTGAGCGGGCGTTCCGCGAAAGTGCCCTATATGTGAGCGAGGGTCAGAAGAGGCCCACTGGATTTCCGTGGTCATCGACGTCCATCCGCATCGCGGCGGGCTCCTTCGGCAAACCGGGCATGGTCATGACTGCACCTGTCAGTGCGACAATGAAGCCCGCCCCGGTCTTGGGAATCAGCTCGCGCACGTGCACCGTGAACCCTTTGGGGGCGCCCAACTGGGAGGCGTCGTCGGTGAATGAATACTGTGTCTTTGCCATGCAAACGGGCATTCCGCCCCAGCCATTTTTCCGGATGTCCGCCAAGCGCCTGAGCGCAGGGACCGAGAACTCAACGCCGTCGGCGCCGTAGATTTCCTGTACGATCGTGCGGATCTTGTCCTCCACAGACAGGCTCAGAGGGTACAAGTGCCGGAAGTCCGACGGCGCTGCTGCCGCCACCGCCGCGGCGACCTTCGCCGCGAGCTCATCACCGCCGTCGCCCCCGCCACCTCTGCCCCAGACGTCCGCCACCGCCGCCTGCACTCCCTCCTGGGCGCACCAAGCCAGCAGCCATTCGAGCTCTTCTGTTGTGTCCGTCGCGAATTTGTTGATTGCAACAACGGGGGTGACGCCAAACTTCTCGACATTGTGCACATGCCGTTTCAAGTTCTCGACGCCGGCCGCGAGCGCCTCGACGTTGGGCTCCTTGAGAAGCTCCTTCGGGACGCCGCCCTGCATCTTCAGAGCCCTAATCGTCGCGACCACGACGACGGCCGACGGTGCCACGTCTGCGATGCGCGACTTGATGTCCATGTACTTTTCGGCACCAAGGTCGGCGCCGAATCCGGCCTCCGTGACCACAATGTCGGCGAGCTGTTGGGCCGTTCGCGTGGCGATGAGCGAGTTGCAGCCGTGCGCGATATTGGCGAACGGGCCGCCATGCACAAGGGCCGGGGTTCCTGCGATCGTCTGCACGAGATTCGGTTTGATGGCGTCCTTCAACAGCATGGTCAGCGCACCCTGGACACCGAGATCGGCCACGGTGACCGGCCGCCGGTCATAGCTGTATCCGAAAGTGATGCGGCCGAGGCGCTCGCGGAGATCATCCAAGTCCGTCGCGAGGCAGAAGACGGCCATGATTTCCGAGGCCACGGTGATGTCGAAGCCGTCCTGTCGCGGCACGCCTTGAGCGGGCCCGCCGAGGCCGATGATGACCTCGCGCAGCGAGCGGTCGTTCATATCGAGGACCCGTTTGAACGTCATACGCCGCGGATCAATGTTGAGCTCGTTGCCTTGGAATATGTGGTTGTCCACGAGGGCCATCAGGGCATTATTGGCCGAGGTGATCGCGTGGAAGTCGCCGGTGAAATGCAGGTTGATCTCGTCCATGGGAAGAACTTGTGAGTAACCGCCCCCGGTCGCGCCTCCCTTCATCCCGAGGATCGGTCCAAGGGACGGTTCGCGTAGCGCGATCATCACGCGGTGCCCGGCCCGCGCCAAGGAATCGGCGAGGCCTACCGTGGTTGTCGACTTCCCCTCACCCGCCGGGGTCGGGGACATAGCCGAGACGAGGACTATCTTGCCCGCACGTTTGGCGTCCGGGAGACGGAGCTTGGCCGGATCGATTTTCGCCTTGAACCGGCCGTACAGTTCCAACGCATCGATGTTGATCCCGGCACGCTCCGCGATCTCCTCGATGGGACGTATCGCTGCATTCTGGGCAATTTCGAGGTCGCTCAAGATCTTGTCTTCAGACATCCTTGTCCTCAACTCGGTGCGGAACACTGTCCGCGACAATCTATCAGTCGTGCCCCCATAGGTGAGCGAGAGTTTGGGGAATTGCCCCCATAGGTGAGCGGGCGTCGTCGGGATTGCCCTGATAGGTGAGCGGGCGTCGTCGGAATTGCCCTGATAGGTGAGCGAGCGTTTGGGGGATTGCCCTGATAGGTGAGCGAGCGTTTGGGGGATTGCCCTGATAGGTGAGCGCGGGTCGCCGGGAGGGGGCTTGTTTGTGAGCGAGGGTCTAGCTTGGGCGGACGAGGACAGCGCCGATGGCTGCGTGGTAGCTCTCGAGCGCGATGGCCGCCGTCCTGTGCCAGCCGAAGGCCTCCGCATGAACTGCAGCGGCACGGCCCATGTCTTCGCGGGTCCGGGGATCGTCGTAAAGGGCTTCGATGACGTCGGCCCAGCGGGAAGGATCGTGGCCGTCAACCAAAATACCCGTCCGCCCGTCGGCAACGGCACGGGACAGGCCGCCCACGTTGGTAGCGACCACCGGAGTGCCGCAGGCCTGCGCCTCCAGGGCAACAAGCCCGAACGATTCGCTGTAGGAAGGCATCACCACGACGTCGGCTGAACGGAACCAGCCCGCCAGCTTCGGCGCCTTGACCGGCGCGCGGTGCGTTACGACGTCGTCGAGCCCAGCGGCCGTGATGAAGGACTGCAGATTGAAGTCCTTGGCGCCGCTCAAGGCGCCCAGGATGGTCAGTTCGAGGTCGATGTCGGGCCGCCGCTTGCGGAGGATGCCTGCAGCCTCGATGAATACTTGCGGGCCCTTGAGCCGCTGGATGCGTCCGGCGAAGAGCAAGTGGAAACTGCCGGGCCGGACTCCAAGCTCGGCGCGGGACCGGGCCCGGAACGCGGGAGTGAACACGGTGAGGTCAACGCCCGGGGGAGCGATGTCGATGTGGTCGAAATCGGCGTCGTAGTGCGATACAAGCTCCTGGGCTTCGGCAGGAGTGTTGGCCACGAGGCGCGTGGCTCCGTCCACGATCCGCTGTTCGCCGTCTTCACGCAGGCGCGGCTCCGGCCGCTCGCCGGATTCGAGCACCAGGTTCTTGACCTTCGCCATCGTGTGCATCGTGTGGATCAGCGGCACGTTCCACAATGCGGAGAGTTCGAGGCCGGCCACGCCGGACACCCAGTAGTGCGAATGGATGGCGTCGTAACGGCCGTGCGGTTGCCGCTGCCGGATCCTCTCGACCTCGGCAACCATGGCGTGGAGGAGGTCGGGAAGTTCCTCCTTGGGCAGTTTTCGGGGCGGACCTGCCAGGACGTTGTGGACGCAGACCCCGGGCCCGGGATGTTCGACGGCGGGCTGCCCGGCGGATGTCGAACGCGTGAAGATCTCTACCTCCACGCCGAGATCAGCCAACGCCATGGCCAGCGCCCGGACGTAGACATTCATGCCGCCCGCATCGCCCGAACCCGGCTGCTCCATGGGCGAAGTATGGAGTGACAGGAAGGCCACGCGACGGATCAACGACACCGCTACCTCCTGTATCCAACGCAATTAAACAAGCTCCGCAAAGCGATAAATCCTCTGCGTCCCAGCGAAAACACTACTCCTGAGCTCCCCGGCATTGCAGCCGGGCCACCAGCGCCAGCATCGTAGGGCGGGCTGATACCGTAATGGACGTGAGCCAATCAATCAGCGAAGCAGGAGCGCCGGCGGCCGTTAGCTACGAGATCCGGCCAGCCCAGGCAAGCGACTGGCCCGGGATCTGGGCTGTCCTGGAACCCGTGATCCGTGCAGGGGAGACCTTCACCTGGGACCGCGATACTACAGAAGAAACTGCCCGGGGCAAGTGGTTCAAGGAAGCGCCCGGCCTGACCTTTGTGGCAGTGAGCGACGGCGACGTGCTGGGTACCGGTGAACTGCACGCCAACCAAGGTGGCGGCGGAAGCCACGTGGCCAACGCCGGCTACATGGTCCATGCCGATCACGGCGGGCAAGGAATCGCCCGGGCACTTTGTGCCTATTCCTTGGCTGCCGCCCGGGACGGCGGGTTCAAGGCGATGCAGTTCAACGCCGTCGTCGAAAGCAACGTCCGCGCAGTCGGACTATGGCAGTCCATGGGGTTCCGCATCCTTGCGACCATCCCCGAGGCCTTCCATCATCCGACCCTCGGCTACGTGGGGCTGCACGTCATGTACCAGGAGCTCTAAAAGCTATGCACAATCGTGGGCGCGGCGTAGTCTGCCGTGCATGGACGCAACGCCCAGGACTGGATTCGATCCCCTCGCCGCTGTCCGCGGGGATGCGCGGGAGGACGGGGTCCCTTCAGGCTGCGATCTCCTGCTGACAGGCACCGTGTTCCAAGACATTATCTTTACCGGACTGGACCGCAGCCCGGAACCCGGGACCGAAGTGTGGAGCCAAGGCATGGGGACCTGCCCCGGCGGCGTGGCCAACCAAGCCATCGCGGCTGCCCGGCTTGGGTTGCGGACCAGCCTCGCCGCGGCCTTCGGGGATGACGGATACGGGGACTTCAACTGGCGGATCCTGGAAAGCCAGGAGCACGTGGACCTCTCCCTGTCCAGGCGGTTCGAGGGCTGGCATTCTCCGGTCACCGTCTCCTTGTGCGTCGATCAGGATCGTTCCATGGTCACTCACGGCCATCCCTCGCCCATGAGCGCCTCGGAACTGATTGGCGAGCCGCCCAATGCGCTCGCCGCCGTCGCGGATCTCGGCGAGGAGCCAGAGCCCTGGATGCTGGCGGCGACGAAAGCCGGCGTCAAACTCTTCGGCGACGCCGGATGGGATCCGACGGGAGAGTGGTCTTCAAGGCGGCTGGACCAGCTCAGCAATTTCCACGCCTTCATGCCGAACCAACGGGAAGCAATGGCCTTCACCGGCAAAGACAACCCCTGGTCCGCGCTCTACACCCTCGCCGACCGCGTTCCGGTGGCTGTAGTGACGCTGGGAGCGCAAGGAGCCATGGCCGTGGATTCCGAAACCGGCGAGGAGGAGTGGGTGCCGTCCCTCCCCGTGACGGCGTACGACCCCACCGGAGCGGGCGACTGCTTCGGCGCGGCGTTTATTGTGGGCTGCCTGGCCGGATGGCCTTTGGGAGACCGGCTCCGTTTTGCCAACCTTTGCGCCTCGCTGGCGGTGCAGGAAGTGGGCGGCTCGCTCGCTGCGCCTGGTTGGGGTGACATCGCCGACTGGTGGCAGCGAGCGAACGCCCGGAGGGAGCGGCAGTCCAGCCAGTGGCTCAAACGGTTCGCTTTCCTCGAAGCCATAGTGGCGGACGTCCCGCCCGGGGCCCAACGTCGTGCAACAGCCACGATCGCCCACAACTCGGACGCCTGAGCGGCGCTTACCTCCAGTCGACCCGCTCACCCCAGTCAACCCGCACGCCGTCGCGGCACTAGAATCGTGAGGGTGACTTACGAAGCAGCTGCCAGTTTCGAGCCCACGACGAAATCGGGTTCGGCCACGGTCCTCGAACGATCAGCCGTCATCGACTTGGACGCCATCCGGCACAACGTACGCCAATTCGTGGCTATCGCCTCGCCCGCAAACGTCATGGCCGTGGTCAAGGCCGACGCCTATGGGCACGGTGCGGTGCAGGTGGCGCGGGCAGCCCTTGAAGCCGGCGCCCGATGGCTTGGCGTTGCCCATATATCGGAGGCTTTGGCGCTGCGCGCTGCTGGAATTGACGCCCCCATGCTCGCCTGGTTGCACACTACCCAAAGCAACTTCCAGGCGGCAGTTGCCGCCGGCGTCGACGTCGGCATCTCTGGCTGGGAGCTGGACGCGGTGGTCGCCGCGGCGCGCGAACAGGAACGACCGGCCCGTATCCACCTCAAGGTTGACACCGGCCTGGGGCGCAACGGCTCCACTATCGCCCAATGGGACAAATTGGTGGGCCAAGCCATGGAGTACCAGGACGAGGGCCTCCTGCGCGTGGTGGGCATCTTCTCGCACTTGGCCGTGGCCGATGAACCGCACCGTCCCGAGACCGATGAGCAGTTGGCAGCTTTCCGGGAAGCAATTGCCGTGGCCGAGGACGCCGGAGTGGACACCGAAGTGCGGCATCTGGCCAACACGCCCGCTACGCTTTCGCGCCCGGATGCCCACTTCGACCTGGTCCGCGTGGGTCTCGGACTCTACGGGCTGTCCCCATTCGAAGGACAAAACTCCGCGGAACTTGGTCTCCGCCCGGCCATGACAGTGCGCACCCTCGTTTCCAATTGCAAGCGGGTGCCCGAGGGCCAGGGGGTGTCATACGGGCTCAACTACCGTACGTCCAGCGAGAGTGCCCTGGGCCTGATCCCGCTCGGTTACGCCGACGGCGTGCCGCGCGTCGCCACCGGCGGACCGGTGCGGGTCAACGGAGTCAACTATCCCGTTGTGGGTCGGATCGCCATGGACCAGATGGTCATCGACCTTGGGAACGCGGTGACGGACGAAGCCGGTTGGCTGGGCGCCGAAGCTGTCATGTTTGGTGACGGCGCCGACGGCGGCCCGACGGCGGACGACTGGGCAGCCGCCGCGGGAACCAACAACTATGAGATTGTCACCCGGATCAGCCCACGCGTGCCGCGGATCTACATCAATGAGACTCCGGGGGCGGATGTCCGGTGAGCGGGGCCTCGATTGACCAGACCCCGTTGAGTGATGCGTTGTGGGTACGGACCGTCAAGGTCGCGACGGCGGAGCAGACACATGCTTTGGGCTCGGCGCTCGCCGGGGTCCTTGAGCCCGGTGACCTGCTGGTCCTGACGGGCGAACTCGGTGCAGGCAAGACCACCTTCGCGCAGGGACTCGGCGAAGGACTGGGCGTCCGTGCCGGCGTCATCTCGCCCACGTTTGTCCTGGTGCGCATCCACCCCAACCTGCCGGACGGGCCGCGCCCCGGCGGCCCCGATCTGGTCCACGTTGATGCTTACCGGTTGGCATCCGCCGCGGAAATCGACGACATCGACCTCGAAAACACCATGGACAACTCCGTTACAGTGGTCGAGTGGGGGCGCGAGCGCGTGGAACACCTTTCGGATAGTCGCCTGGACATCGAGATGCACCGGACGGTAGGCGGCATGGAGAGGGCGGCAACCCGCCATGAAGCAGGCCAGGACGCCGTGCTTGACTTCGACCCGGAGGACGACGACGAACCGCGCACCATCGTTTTCCGCGGCTTTGGCCCTCGTTGGAGCGCCGTGCCCGAAATACTGGAGGAGAACGCCTGATGCTGATCTTGGCCATTGATACTTCAGCCGTGGCGAGTGCGGCACTCATCTCTGACGATGCCATGGAAAGCGTGCTGGAATCTTTCGCCACCGAGGACACCCGCAGCCACGCCGAGGTCCTGGCGCCCGGCATTGAGAAGCTCCTGGCAGACGCCGGTGTAAGCGGCACGGACATCGACCTCATCGTCACCGGCGTCGGCCCTGGGCCGTTCACGGGCCTCCGGTCAGGGATTTCAACCGCCCGCACTTTGGCATTTGCCTGGAACAAACCCCTTTTCGGTCTCATGAGTCTGGATGCGATCGCATTGGAAGTGGCCGAGTCAACCGAGGCGCATGCCGAGTTCCTGGTGGCCACGGATGCGCGTCGCAAAGAGGTCTACTGGGCGCGCTACACGCTCAACGATGGCCAGCTCCCGCAACTCGTGGACGGGCCGCACGTCGGTTTCGCCTCGGAGTTGCCCGATCTCCCCGTCTTCGGTGCCGGCGGCGGCATCTACGCGGACGTGGTCAACGCGAACGAGGAATTCAGCACCACGCAGCCCGACGCGGCCTCGTTGGGCCAGTTCGCCATGGCCCTCCTGGCGGCCGGCGCGGAACTGCCGGATTCCACCCCGTTGTATTTGCGGGAATCCGACGCGCAAGTGCCGGGCCCTAGGAAGCGTGCCCTGTGAACCCCTCGTACCAGTTCAAGCTCGACGGCGTGACCTTGCGCGACATGACCGCCGACGACGTCACCGCGGTCGAGGTCCTGGAGCGCAGGCTATTCCCGGTGGACGCGTGGCCGATGCAGATGTTCTTCGATGAACTTGCCCAGGTTGATACCCGCCGCTACGTGGTAGCCGAAGCCGGCGGGCAGATTGTGGCCTACGCCGGGCTCATGTGCATCGAGCCGATCGCGGACGTTCAGACGATCGCCGTCGTGCCCGAATTCGAAGGCAGGGGAATAGGCTCCGCCATTCTCACGGAACTGATCGAAGAGGCCGGCCGGCGCGGAGCGGTGGAAGTGCTCCTGGAAGTCCGTGCCGACAATCCACGAGCGCAGGCACTCTACGTGCGGTTCGGTTTCGAGCAGATCCACGTCCGTCGGCGCTACTACCGGGACGGCACGGACGCCCTCATCATGAGGCTGACATTGACTGAAGGAACACCGGCATGAACCGCTCCCACACCATCCAGCCGCTCGTGCTGGGGATCGAGTCCTCCTGCGACGAAACCGGCGTCGGGATTGTCCGGGGCACCACGCTGCTGACCAACACGGTGTCCTCTTCGATGGATGAGCATGTCCGTTTTGGCGGCGTCATTCCGGAGATCGCCTCCCGTGCGCACCTGGACGCCTTCGTACCCACGCTGCAGGAGGCCTTGCACGAGGCAGGGGTGACGCTCGACGATATCGACGCCATCGCCGTGACCTCCGGGCCTGGCTTGGCGGGGGCGCTCATGGTGGGTGTCTGCGCGGCCAAGGCTCTCTCTGTTGCCACAGGCAAGCCGCTCTACGCGATCAACCACTTGGTGGCGCATGTCGGCGTCGGACTCCTCGACGGCGCCGGCGGCGCCGCCGGTGGCACTGGGGGACTTTCGGGCGGACGGCTGCCGGAAAACCTCGGTGCGTTGCTCGTTTCCGGCGGGCATACGGAAATCCTGCGCATCCGCAGCATCACCGACGACGTCGAGATGCTCGGCTCCACGATCGATGACGCCGCAGGGGAGGCCTACGACAAAGTGGCGAGGCTCCTGGGCCTTGGCTACCCGGGCGGACCGGCCATCGACAAACTCGCCAAGCAGGGCAACGCCAAGGCCATCCGCTTCCCGCGCGGACTTTCGCAACCCAAGTACATGGGAACCGCGGAGGAACCCGGACCCCATCGCTACGATTGGTCCTTCAGCGGCCTCAAGACCGCCGTCGCGCGCTGCGTTGAACAATTCGAAGCCCGGGGCGAGGACGTTCCCGTTGCCGATATCGCCGCCGCGTTCCAGGAGGCGGTAGTGGACGTCATCACGTCCAAGGCAGTCTTGGCCTGCCGGGAGAACGGCATCACGGATCTCCTGCTGGGCGGCGGGGTTGCAGCCAACTCCCGGCTCCGTGAGCTGACAGGGCAACGCTGCGCCGCTGCGGGGATCACTCTGCATGTTCCGCCGCTATCACTGTGCACCGACAATGGTGCCATGGTGGCGGCCTTGGGCTCGCAGCTCATCATGGCGGGAATCGCTCCCAGCGGCGTCACGTTCGCTCCGGATTCCTCCCTGCCGGTGACCACCGTTTCGGTGTAGGCGCGGGAACCCGGCGGGCGGCTATACGGCCGGAGGCTAGGCGGTCGGAACGGACCGCATTTGCTGCACGAGATCCTGGACGACCGCGTGAAGATCGCCGTCGTGCTGGGCGGCGACGCGGCGCTGGCGCTGATAGCCTGCTCCGCGGGCGATGATCTTTTCGACGTCGGCCAGTTCCGCCGAGCAACCCAGCTTTTCGGCGACAGGCGCCAGGCGCAGCAGCGTTTCCTTGAGGTGCTCGGTGACGAGCTGCTCATTGCCTTCGGCGTCGAGGATGATGATCGCTTCCATGCCGTAGCGGGCGGCGCGCCACTTGTTTTCCTGGATATGCCACGGCGGCATGGTCGGAATGCTGCCGCCGTTGTCCAGGATCGTGGAAAACTCGTCCACGAGGCATTGGGTCAGGGCTGCAACTGCGCCCACTTCCTCAAGGGTGGCCAGGCCGTCGCAAATACGCATCTCGATGGTGCCCAGATTCGGCACAGGCCGGATATCCCAGCGGATTTCAGACAGGGTGTCGATCACTCCAGTAGTGAACATGTCCTGGACATAGGACTCGTATTCGGCCCAGCTGGGGAACTGGAAAGGCAGACCGGCCGTGGGCAGTTGCTGGAACATGAGGGCGCGTTGTGACGCATAGCCGGTGTCCTCGCCGCCCCAGAACGGGCTGGAAGCGGACAACGCCTGGAAATGGGGGAAGTAGTTGACCAGCCCGTCGAGGATGGGGAGCGCCTTGTCCCTGCGGTCCAGTCCGACGTGGACGTGGACTCCATAGATGACCATTTGCCGTCCCCACCATTGGGTGCGGTCGATCAGCTTGGCATAGCGTTCTTTGTCTGAGACCGGCTGAAGCTGCGGCGGGCTGAAAGGATGGCTTCCGGCGCAGAAAAGCTCCACGCCCATGGGGTCCGTGACTTCCCTGACAGCCTGCAGCGAGCGGGCCAGGTCTTCCTTGGCTTCCTTGACGGTGTTGCACACGCCCGTGACAAGTTCCACGGTGTTCAGGAGCAATTCCCGCTTGATGTGCGGATGCTCGTCGTCCTCGTTCAAATCCGGATGCCGCGATGCAACGCCCCGCAGGACCTCATTCGCCACCGAGACCAATTCGCCGGTGCGTGCGTTGACGAGCGCAAGCTCCCATTCCACCCCCAGGGTCGACTGCCTGGATGAAGCGAAATCAATCTGCACGTGGGTCCCCTCGGTATTTGCCAAAAACGCCCTGAGCAAAGCCCGCCGTGGGGCCGTCAGCGGTTGGCTCAAGTCTAATGCAGGGGCGGTACGGTACCGCATGATGGGACCGTGAGGTAAAAAAGGAAAGCAAAGCTTTTTGCTAATGAGAATGATTTGCATCTAAGATAGTGGGCATGCACCTTTCTGTCGTCAGCTCACTGGACAGCCAATGCCGCGAAGCAGCCACCGCCAGGCTTGGGCGGACCCACCGCGATTCGGTGGTGGTCCTGCACGACCTCCTGGATGGCTCCATCGTCTTGCGAAGGATCTTCCGCAACGGCGAACTGGTGGAGCAAGCGCAAACCCCTTTGGAACACGGCTGCCTAAGCTGCACGGTCCGCCTGGATGTTGTCCCGACGGCGGAACGCCTCGCGTCCTCCGGCCATGACCACATCGTCCTGGGCCTGCCGCCCGGTGTCTCCGTGGACATGGCGGTGGCGGAACTCAAGCGCGGCCTGGGACGGCCCGCCGTCATCGACAACGCCGTGTTGGCGATCGATCCCTCCGGACTGGAAGACCACATCTGGGACAAGCACACGCTGTATGAATCCGGCTTCACGGCCATGCCCGAGGATGAGCGCACCAGCGGAGAATTTCTCATCGGGGAATTGGGCCACGCGGATACCGTCATGGTGCACGCCGGTCTTGGGGCGGAGCTGGCAGGCTTGCGCCCGGACTCAAGCGAGGCCTGGGCCCAAGGGTTGGAACTGCTCGGGCAGCTTGCGCCGCACGCCGCCGTTTCCGCGAGCGACGACGACTTCCGCCCCGGCTGCTACGACGGGGCCGAGGCTCTCGCCAGGGTTCGTCGTGGTTCCGTGAGGGTGCCGCTCGAGGAAGGGTCGGGGAGTTTCCGGACCGTGCTCCACAAAGTGGAGCGTCCCCTTCATCCAGGTCGCTTCCAGGAAGCACTGCCCAAGTTGGCCGAGGGATCCCACTGGATGCGGGGCCGATTGTGGATTGCCTCGGCGGCCAAGGTCCGGATCGCGGTGCAGGGAATCGGGCCGCGCGTCTGGCTCGAGAGCACAGGCGAGTGGCTCGCGGACGCCGGCACCGGCACCGGCCCTGTCCTCGACGGCGAGGCCCCGCAGCACGGAAAGGGACTCCCCGACGTCGACGCCGTCCTTGACTGGCATCCCCGCTTCGGCGACCGGGGTACGGTGCTGGCCGTGACTGGACGAGGGGAGGACCTCGACGCCGCCGAAATCCGGGCACTCCTGGACGGATGCGCGCTGAGCGAAGCGGAGATGCGGATCGGCTTCGCCGGACTCGAGGACCCTTTTGAACTCGAATCCACCCTTTAGCCGGGCTTCAGCCCCGGTGGAACAAACCGCAATCAAACAAGTCAAAACCCCAGAAGGAGAACCCCATGAAAGTCAGGAATTCGCTGCGTGCCCTCAAGAAGATCCCCGGCGCGCAAGTGGTCCGCCGGCGCGGCCGCACCTTTGTCATCAACAAGCTGAATCCGCGCTTCAAGGCGCGCCAAGGCTAGCTCCCCGTCTAGGCTGGGCAGAGAACCCGCTACGCGAAGGAAGCCCCGTTATGCCGATCCTCAATAAAGACATGACGCTCTGTATTTCTCTCTCTGCCCGGCCGAGCAACAACGGAACGCGTTTCCACAACTTCCTCTACGAGGCACTCGGCCTGAACTGGATCTACAAGGCCTTCGCTCCCACCGACCTTCCGAACGCGATCGCCGGCGTGCGCGGCCTGGGCATCCGCGGCTGCGCCGTCTCGATGCCCTACAAGGAAGACGTCATCGCCCTCGTCGACCGCATGGACGCTTCAGCCGCCGCTATCGACTCGGTCAACACGATCGTGAACGACGCCGGCGTACTCACGGCCTACAACACGGACTACACTGCGATCGCCCAGTTGATCGAGCGCAACGCGATCGACCCGGCGTCGTCCGTGCTGCTCCGGGGTTCCGGCGGCATGGCCAAGGCCACTGCGGCTGCCTTCCGCGACGCCGGTTTCTCCCGCGTCACGGTGGTTGCCCGGAATGAAAAGCCCGGACAAGCCCTCGCGGGGCTCTATGGCTTCGGCTGGCAGGCAGAAGTAGGGGAGTCGACGGCGGACGTGCTCGTCAACGTCACACCGATCGGCATGGCCGGTGGTCCCGAGTCCGGCTCGCTGTCCTTCCCCGAAGCAGCGGTGTCGGCCGCGCAGGTGGTGTTCGACGTCGTCGCCCTCCCTGCAGAGACGCCGCTCATCAAGGCCGGCCGCGCGGCAGGAAAGACCGTGATCAGCGGCGCCGAGGTAGCTACCATCCAGGCCCTTGAACAGTTCGTGCTCTACACGGGCATCACGCCGACGCCGGAGCAAGTGGCCGCAGCCGAGGAGTTCACGCGCGCCCAATAGGGCGCCCCAAGTCCGGGATCAGCTCAAGCAGCCGCTACCGGCTCCACCACGACAGCCACCTTTTCCTCGCCGATCCTGGTGAGGACCAAGGTGGCTGTTTTGTTGCCGCGGGCTTTAGCCGAGTTCTTTCCGGCCGGCAGCAATTGTTTCCGCAGCTCTTCGGGGGTAACGGAGGTGCCGCGTTTCTTGATGTCCAGGACGCCGACGCCGTTGGCCTTCACCCAGGCTTTGAGTGCCTTGACGTTCAGCGGCATGACTTCCAAAACTTTGTAGGCGCGGGCGAACGGGGTCTCCACCAGTTCCGGAGCGCAAATGTAGGCAATGTGTAGGTCCACCAGGTGGCCACCGAGCCGGAGCGCGACGTCGGCCACCAGGCCCGCGCGGATCACCGCGCCATCCGGTTCGTAAAGGTATCCCTCCACGGGCCCGACATCGGGCACCGGGCCGCCGTCGAAATCTTCGCCGCTGGTGATCTCGGCGGCGCCCTGTGGCCCGAGCACCAGGGCAGCGCGGCGGATGCCGGGACGGGCGACGTCGTTGAACCACAGCGTGACTTCCGTGACGTCCCCTCCCACCGAGATCCACTGTGCCTCGCAGCCGGTTGGAACCGATTCGTGCGGCATTCCGGGACCCATTTTGACCCCGACGGACTTGCCCGTGGCGGCCAATGATTCAACGAAGGACAACGGCGGCGAGAACGCCTCGGGGTCCCAGATCCTTTTGGTTCCCGACGACGACGTCGTGCGTCGCGCCGGATCGAGCCACACGCCGTCGACCCCGTCGAGGGGCACCGAGGTTGCGTCGGAGTGCACTACCGTCGCGTGCGGGAAAGGAATGAGGTTGATGGTGGCGCAGGCTGCGGTGGTCTCGTCGAGTTCCACGGCGGTGACCTTGATGTCCATGGAGGCCATGGCCATGGAATCTGCTCCAAGCCCGCAGCCGAGGTCCGCGACGTGCTGCGTGCCGGCGTTGGCGAAGCGTTCGGCATGCCTGGCCGCAACATTGAGCCGGGTGGCCTGCTCCAGGCCGGCCTGGGTGAAGAGCATCTGCCGGGCGAATTCGCCGAACTTGGCCTCGGCCCGGGTGCGGAGCCTGGATTGGGTGAGGACGGCGGCAACGAGCGCAGGGGAGTGGCCGTCTTTGCGCAGGCGGGCATTCAGGGCGAAGGCTTCGTCATCGCGGTACGGTCCCAAGGACGCCAGCAGTTCCCAACCTTCCGTTGTCAGCAAGGGGGCGATCTGTTCCTGGGGTGTGTCAGCCATGGGAACTAGCCTAGTGCTCGCCCGTCATACGGGGTCGGGAGGGATCCGGGAGCGCTCGGGCGGATAGGGTTGATGCCATGGAAGACAACCCAGTACGCCAGCCTGACGACGCCAATGGATCTCCCTCTGTCCCCGATAAACGTCCCTTCGCCGGAAATCTCTCCAAGTATGCCCGTCCTGCGCTCATCGTGGGTGCCTTGATTGCCATTGTCTGCATCGCGCTGTTGATCATTATTTTCTTCCTAGACTCGTTCAACGCGGCCACCTACTCCATGACCGGAAAGAGCGTCCAGGACGCCACGGATGAGGCCCGGGACATCCGTGACACCTACACCGGTGCCCGCATCGGAGCGATCGTCGGGCTGGTGGTGTTCGGCGTCGTCGCGCTCGCGAGCGGCGTAGTGCTCTATCTGAACCGCGGAACCGCGCAGACGGAAGAGTACGACGACGGCGAGGACGTTGACTTCGACGACCTCGCCGGGCAATAAGCGTGTGAGCCGGAAGCCGCCATTGGACGTTCACCCGTGACGGAATTCTGGCACTCGCCTTGACCGAGTGCTAATGCTTACATAGAGTCTTGATTAGCACTCTCCCTAGGCGGGTGCTAATCATGCCGCCAGGCACTTACCGGCACCGCGACGACGGTAAGCCCGCCACGGCACCCCTGGTTTGATAGTCCATGTACTACCTCACGTAAAGGAGAGATCCGAGTGTCGGTCTCCATTAAGCCTCTCGAGGATCGCATTGTTGTCCGCCCGCTCGAAGCAGAGCAGACCACGGCTTCCGGCCTGGTCATCCCGGACACTGCACAGGAAAAGCCGCAGGAAGGCGAAGTTGTTGCAGTTGGCCCCGGCCGCTTCGATGACAACGGCAACCGCGTGCCCGTCGACGTAACCGTCGGCGACGTCGTCATCTACTCCAAGTACGGCGGAACTGAAGTCAAGACCGGCGGCAACGAATACCTCGTTCTGTCCGCCCGCGACGTTCTGGCGATCGTCGTTAAGTAATTCCCTGGATCCCGCATCGCAGATCAAGTCGGACTTCTTCCGGTCGAATCAGCGGTGCGGGTTTTCCGTCTTGAAAGGACACAACCATGGCAAAGCAGCTTGCGTTTAACGACGCTGCCCGTCGCTCGCTCGAAGCAGGCATTGACAAGCTCGCCAACACCGTCAAGGTCACCCTTGGCCCGCGTGGCCGCAACGTCGTTCTGGACAAGAAGTGGGGAGCTCCCACCATCACCAACGACGGCGTGACGATCGCCCGCGAAGTCGAACTCGACGACCCGTATGAGAACCTTGGTGCGCAGCTGGCCAAGGAAGTCGCCACCAAGACCAATGACGTCGCAGGCGACGGCACCACCACGGCCACCGTACTGGCACAGGCACTCGTCAAGGAAGGCCTGCGCAACGTTGCCGCCGGAGCCGCCCCGGGCGAAATCAAGCGCGGCATCGAGGTTTCGGTCCAGGCCGTGGCTGCCCGCCTTCTTGAGAACGCCCGCGAAGTAGAAGGCACCCAGGTTGCCAGCGTTGCCGCGATCTCCGCCCAGAGCGATGAGGTTGGCGAGCTCCTTGCCGAGGCTTTCGGCAAGGTCGGCAAGGATGGTGTCATCACCATCGAAGAGTCCTCCACCACGCAGACCGAACTGGTCCTCACCGAGGGCATGCAGTTCGACAAGGGTTACCTTTCCCCGTACTTCGTCACTGACGCGGAACGCCAGGAAGCTGTTCTGGAAGACGCGCTCATCCTGATCAACCAGGGCAAGATCTCCTCGCTGCAGGAATTCCTGCCGCTCCTCGAGAAGGCCCTGCAGGCTGCCAAGCCGCTCTTCATCATTGCCGAGGACATCGACGGCGAGGCACTGTCCACGCTGATCGTGAACCGTATCCGTGGCACCCTGAACGTCGTTGCCGTCAAGGCTCCGGGCTTCGGTGACCGCCGCAAGGCCATGCTGCAGGACATTGCCACGCTGACCGGCGCACAGGTTGTCTCCCCGGAGCTCGGCCTGTCCCTCGACCAGGTTGGCCTCGAGGTCCTCGGCAGCGCCCGCCGGATCACCGTCACCAAGGACAACACCACCATCGTTGACGGCACCGGCACTCCCGAGGACGTCGCAGCCCGCGTCGCCCAGATCCGTGCAGAGCTGACCCGCACCGACTCCGATTGGGACCGGGAAAAGCTGCAGGAAAGGCTCGCAAAGCTGGCAGGCGGCATCGGCGTGATCAAGGTCGGCGCAGCCACCGAGGTCGAGCTCAAGGAAAAGAAGCACCGTATCGAGGACGCAGTGTCCTCCACGCGTGCTGCCCTTGAAGAAGGCATCGTCTCCGGCGGTGGCTCCGCTCTCATCCACGCCCTCAAGGCACTGGACGAGGACGCTGCCGTCAAGGCACTGGAAGGCGACGCGGCTGCTGCCGTCGGCATCGTCCGCCGGGCCCTGACCCAGCCGCTTCGCTGGATCGCCCAGAACGCCGGCTTCGACGGCTACGTCGTCGTCGCCAAGGTTGCCGAGCTGGAAGACAACCACGGCTTCAACGCGAAGTCCGGTGTGTACGAGGACCTGATCGCCGCCGGCGTGATCGACCCCGTCAAGGTCACCCGCTCCGCGCTTCAGAACGCCGCATCCATCGCAGCCCTGGTTCTCACCACCGAGACCCTGGTTGTCGAGAAGCCGGCCGAGGAAGACGAGCACGCAGGTCACAGCCACTAATCCTGGTTGCTTGATGCGCGAGGCCCGGTCCCCTTTGGGGCCGGGCCTCCTGCATTTGGCTCGCCGTTTCGGCGCAGACGGGCCCACAGTTGGTACCGGGCAATCACCCTGTGAACGCCCAGCTAGGTATGGCTCAATTGAAGGATGGGTGCTCTTCGGATGAATTTTCGATTGGCATTGAACATTACGAATCAGTAAGATTTATGGTTCGATCTAGGTCATTGAGGGGCATTGTGGTGTCAACTGTGCAAACGGCAGCTTCTATCAAGGGGCAGAGTCGTTCCAGTATCACCAGCCGAAAGTCAAAGTTCCGCCCCGAAATTCAAGGCCTGCGCTCGCTTGCTGTGCTCATGGTGGTGTCCTACCACGTGTGGTTCGGCCGCGTTTCCGGCGGCGTCGATGTTTTCCTCTTGGTCTCTGCTTTCTTGATGACACTGCAGTTCACAAGCCGTTATGAGCAGGGCCGCCCCATGGACCTGCTGAGGCACTGGCTTCACCTGTTCCGCAGGCTGCTTCCGGCCACTGTGGTCGTTCTGCTGGGTACATTGGCCGCAATTTTCGTGGTGCTCCCCAAGACCCGTTGGGCGGCTTTGGTTGACCAGGTCTGGGCATCGCTTTTCTACGTCCAGAACTGGCTACTTCAGCGGGAGGCAGTCAACTACTACGCCGCTGATCATAGCCAGGCGAGTCCGCTCCAGCATTTCTGGTCGCTATCGATCCAAGCCCAGGTCTTCATCCTGTGGCCGGTCATTTTCGCGCTCGTCGCCCTGGCTTGTAAAAAGTACCGCCTTCGGTATCGTGTCGCATTGTTGTACGTATTTGGCCTGCTCTTCGCGGTCTCGCTCACCTATTCAGTCATTGCGACCGCAACCGACCAGACGACTGCCTATTTCGACACGTTTGCCAGGCTGTGGGAGTTCGCCATAGGAACGCTGGTTGCCCTCAGCCTGCCGGCGTTGAGGTTCTCGAAGCCCGTCCGCGTGATGATGGGCTGGGTGGGCATTCTGGCAATGTTGAGCTGTGGGATCGTGCTCCAGGTCCAGACGGCTTTCCCTGGCTTCGTGGCCCTCTGGCCCACCCTGGCGGCGGCCTGCGTTATTGTTGCCGGCCAGACGGGCAGCCGTTTCGGTGTTGACCGGATCCTGAGCTCCAAGCCTCTCGTACGCCTGGGCGACAACTCCTACGCGTTGTATCTGTGGCATTGGCCGCTGCTGGTCATCTCTCTCATCTGGACCGGCAAAGACCAGGCCGGGTGGCTCTCGGGGACTGTGATCATTGCGGCCGCCCTGGTTTTGGCTTTCCTCACCACAAAGTTCGTCGAGAAGCCGTTGCGGGAGTGGAAATGGCCGGAAGTGAACCGGCGGCGTGCCGCCATTGCGATGGTCGCCTGCTTGGCAGTTGCCGTTGTTCCGTTGCTCGCATTCAATGTGCAGCAGTACGTGAGCGCCAAAATTGCGATGGCCCAGGCGGAAAAGGACAACCCGGGCGCTGCCGCCTTGGTGCCCGGCTATGTTAACGAAGTCAGCCCGAAAGCAGCTCTCCTTCCTACCCCGGAAAAATTGCCACAGGACTGGGCGGGCCTGTCCGACCACTGCAGCGGGGATCTGAAGCCTGCCTCGAACATCCTCCAGCCGGGGTGTAATCAAAACAGTCAACCCGCTGGATCGGACCGCACCATCCTGGCGCTGGGTGACTCGCATGCGCAGCAGTGGTTGGCGGCATTGGCTCCTTTGGCAGAACAAGAGCAATGGCGCCTGTACAACCTGCTGCTCGGCGGCTGTCCGTTCACGGTGGACACCTCGGGACTGAGCTCGGAATGCAAGGATTTTGATGACGCCGTTCACCAGCAAATCGACGAGCACCCGCCGAGCGCCGTGTTCCTCGTGGGAACTGCAGCCGTTCCATCGTCACCTGATGAAAAATTGACCGTCGGGTTTGAAGACACCGTGAAGATGCTCACAGACAAAGGCATATCCGTCATTGCCGTTCGTGACAACCCGAGGTTCGACTTCAACATGGCAGACTGCGTCGTGACCAAAGGACAGCACAACCCCGACTGCAATCCCGGCGAGGCCCAGCTGCTTTCGCCCCAAAACCCACTCGCATCACTTCAAGGCAGGTACGTCGGCTTGTCCATACTGGACATGACCGATCTGATTTGTAACGGCGGCGAATGCCCTGGCGTTGTAGGTAACACCTTTGTCTACTTGGACAACAACCACCTCTCCAAGACCTATGTTGCGAGCATGGCGCCCATGTTCAGGGACCGGTGGCTGGCCGCGACCGGATGGAGCTAGCCGGCCCGAGCTAGGCTGTCGAGCGGCTCGACGGCTGGTGCCGGGTGCTGTTGCTCACATTGCCCTCGCGGAATATGGGGATCGGCGGCGAGGTTCTACTATTTATTCAGAACCTTTCTGCACAGGCCAGTCCCGTAATGACGGGCTGGTCATCAGCTGCAACCCCTACCAGAGCAACCCCCAAGAACCAAGGTAAGAGGCGCACTCATGACCCAGCCCGAACACGATCCCTTTGGCTTTGTTGGCCTGACCTACGACGACGTCCTGCTGCTGCCGGGGCACACCAACGTCATTCCGTCCGAGGCTGACACTTCCTCCCGGATCTCCAAGCGAATTTCGGTCCAGACCCCGTTGCTTTCGGCCGCCATGGACACCGTCACCGAGTCCCGCATGGCCATCGCCATGGCCCGGCAGGGCGGCCTTGGCGTCATCCACCGCAACTTGTCCATCGAAGACCAGGCCGACCACGTCGACCGCGTCAAGCGCTCCGAGTCCGGGATGATCACCAACCCCCTGACCATCCACCCGGAAGCCACCCTTCAGGAACTGGACGAACTGTGTTCGCGTTACCGGGTTTCCGGCCTGCCTGTCATCGACCCCGATGGCCGGCTGCTGGGTATTGTCACCAACCGCGACACACGCTTCGTGCCGGAGTCCGACTTCCCGCTGCGGCTGGTCAGCGACGTCATGACCAAGATGCCGCTCATCACGGGCCACGTAGGCATCAGCCGCGAAGAGGCCTCGCACAAGCTGGCCACCAACAAGATCGAGAAACTGCCCCTCGTTGACGAGCAGGGTCGCCTCAAGGGCCTCATCACCACCAAGGACTTCACGAAGGCCGAGCAGTACCCGCTCGCGACGAAGGACGAGGAAGGCCGACTCCGCGTCGGCGCCGCCATCGGGTTCTTCGGCGATGGCTGGGAACGGGCCATGACCCTGATCGACGCCGGCGTCGACGCACTGTTCGTGGACACCGCCAACGGCCACTCGCAGGGTGTCCTGGACCTGATCACGCGCCTGAAGTCGGACCCCGTTGCTGCCCACGTTGACATCATCGGTGGCCAGGCCGCCACCCGTGAAGGCGCCCAGGCACTGATCGACGCCGGTGCCGATGGCATCAAGGTGGGCGTGGGCCCGGGCTCCATTTGCACCACCCGCGTTGTTGCCGGTGTGGGCGTCCCCCAGATCACGGCCATCTACGAGTCCTCGAAGGCGGCCATCCCTGCCGGTGTTCCGCTGATCGCGGACGGCGGCCTGCAGTACTCGGGCGATATCGGCAAGGCCCTCGTGGCCGGCGCCGACACCGTCATGCTCGGCTCTTTGCTGGCTGGCTGCGACGAGTCGCCCGGTGAGCTGATCTTTGTGAACGGCAAGCAGTTCAAGAGCTACCGCGGCATGGGTTCCCTGGGTGCCATGCAGTCCCGTGGCAAGAACACGTCCTACTCGAAGGACCGCTATTTCCAGGCGGATGTTTCCGGTGATGACAAGCTCATCCCGGAAGGCATCGAAGGCCGCGTCGCATATCGCGGGCCGCTCTCCTCGGTGGCATACCAGCTGGTCGGCGGCCTGCGCCAGACCATGTTCTACACGGGTGCTCCGACCATCGCCGAACTCAAAGCACGCGGTAAGTTCGTCCGCATCACTGCGGCCGGGCTCAAGGAGTCCCACCCGCACGACATCCAGATGACCGTCGAGGCTCCGAACTACGGTTCCCGCTAGGCGTAATTCCTGTCCTAGGCAGTCCGAAGCGAGCCCGCCACCTCCCTCATGGAGGTGGCGGGCTCGCTCGTTTATGAGGCATTGCCTGCCGCCATGGTGTGCGTCACCCTGCCGGTACATCGCGCCGCACTGGGATAACCTAGAGCAGTGACTTACGAGATTGAGATTGGCCGTGGCAAGCGTGGGCGTCGTGCCTACTCCCTGGATGACATCGCGATCGTCCCCAACCGCCGGACGCGCGACCCCAAGGACGTTTCCGTCTCATGGCAGATTGATGCCTACAAGTTTGAGATGCCAGTGATCGCCGCACCCATGGACTCCGCGATGTCGCCTGAAACGGCCATCGCCCTTGGCCGGCTGGGCGGCCTGGGCGTCCTGGACCTTGAGGGCTTGTGGACTCGGTACGAGGATCCCCAGTCCGTGCTGGACGAAATCTCTGCCCTTGCGGATGAAACGGCCAGCCCGACAGTCACACGGCGCATGCAGGAGCTCTACAAAGCGCCCATTCAGCCCGAACTGATCACCACGAGGCTTGCGGAAATCCGAGCATCGGGGGTGACGGTGGCCGGCTCGCTGACACCGCAGCGCACCCAGGAGCACTACAAGACCGTGGTGGCCGCCGGCGTAGACATTTTCGTCATTCGCGGCACCACCGTCTCGGCCGAACACGTCTCCAAGAATCATGAGCCCCTGAACCTCAAGCAGTTCATCTACGAACTCGACGTTCCGGTGATCGTCGGCGGGGCCGCCGGCTACACCCCGGCCCTGCACCTCATGCGTACCGGAGCGGCCGGCGTCCTGGTGGGCTTCGGCGGCGGCGCAACGACCACTACGCGCCGTGCGCTCGGTATCCATTCGCCGATGGCTTCCGCCATTTCCGACGTCGCTGCCGCCCGCCGCGACTACATGGATGAGTCCGGTGGTCGGTACGTGCACGTGATCGCCGACGGCGGCATGGGTTCTTCGGGTGACATCGTCAAAGCCATCGCCATGGGCGCCGACGCCGTCATGCTCGGCAGCGCTTTGGCCCGTGCAGAAGAAGCCCCGGGCAAGGGCTGGCACTGGGGCCAGGAAGCCCACCACCTTGAGCTGCCCCGCGGCGACAGGGTCAATGTCGGCACCGTGGGTCCCCTCGAAGAAGTGCTCTTCGGGCCGGGCCACCACACCAACGGCACCTCCAACCTGATTGGCGCGCTTCGCCGTTCCATGGCGACCACGGGCTATTCGGACCTGAAGGAGTTCCAGCGGGTCGACGTCGTCGTCTCGCCTTACTCCGGCGGGTAGCTCCCGCTCGGGCCGCTGTAGCGCTCGCGCGAAACCCTGCCCAAGCCGCTGGACAAGAAGTAGTGTGGGGAACTACGGGTTTGTGCGATGGGAGGCGTCCAATGAGCAGTGTTGCAGATGGTTCGCAAAGGAATGATGCATCAACGGGTGCATTGAGTCCGCAGGCGCGGGCCAGATCCATAGAAGTTCTCAAGGGCACCACCGAACCCGGCAAGGAGCTCGACATCCTGATTGTCGGGGGAGGCGTGGTCGGGGCCGGTGCGGCTTTGGACGCGGTGACCCGCGGCTTGTCCGTGGGTATTGTCGAGGCCCGGGACTGGGCTTCGGGCACGTCGTCAAGGTCCTCGAAGCTGATTCACGGCGGGTTGCGATACCTGGAGATGCTGGACTTCGCGCTCGTCCAGGAAGCCCTCCAGGAACGCGGATTGCTGATCCAACTGATCGCACCGCACCTCGTCCGGCCGGTTCCGTTCCTGTACCCGCTCACCCGGCGTTTTTGGGAGCGCCCCTACGTTGGTGCCGGGATTTTCCTCTACGACACTCTTGGCCTCACCTCCGGCCACAGCCGCGGTGTGCCCATGCACAAACACCTCTTCCGGCGCGGCACACTGAGGGCCGCACCCAGCCTCAAGAACGATGCCTTCGTCGGCTCCATCCGCTACTACGATGCACAGGTTGACGATGCCAGACTGGTGGTCAATGTCGTCCGGACTGCGGCGCATTACGGTGCGCATGCCGTGAACAGGATGCGCGTGGTGTCGTTCGTGCGCGAGGGCGAACGCGTCGTGGGCGCCAAGGTGGAAAACCAGGAAGACGGCAGCGTCATCGAAGTCCGCGCCAAGCAAGTGGTCAATGCCACGGGAGTCTGGACGGACGAGACCCAGGCCATGGTGACGGATCGCGGCCAGCTCAAGGTGCGCGCCTCCAAAGGCATCCACCTTGTGGTCCCGCGCGACCGCTTCCAGTCGACGGTGGGATTGATCCTGAGGACCGAAAAATCGGTGTTGTTCGTCATCCCCTGGGGGCGGCACTGGATCATCGGCACGACGGACACCGACTGGAAGCTCGACAAGGCGCATCCTGCCGCGTCCACGAAGGACATCGACTACGTTCTTGAACACGTCAATCGTGTCTTGAAGCGTCCACTGACCCGTGAGGATGTTGAGGGCGTGTACGCGGGCCTCCGTCCGCTGCTGGCGGGGGAGAGCGACTCCACGGCCAAACTTTCACGCGAACACGTGGTGGCGCACCCCGTTCCAGGCCTGGTGGTGGTTGCGGGCGGAAAGTTCACCACGTACCGGGTCATGGCGAAGGACGCGGTGGACGAAGCGACGCGGGCCATGGACGAGCGCGTACCCGCGAGCTGCACCGACACCATCCCGCTCCTGGGCGCTGAAGGCTTCAAAGCCGCATGGAACCGGCGGGCGAGAACCGCTGATGAGGCCGGGGTCCACGTCGCAAGGGTGGAACATTTGCTCAACCGCTATGGCTCCATGACCCCGGAAGTCCTGGCGATCATCAAGGACAACCCGGCCATGGCCGAGCCGCTGCCGGGGGCAGACGACTATTTGGCGGCGGAGGTCGTCTATGCCGCGACCCATGAGGGTGCCCGCCATGTCCATGATGTCCTGACCCGACGCACCCGTATCTCGATCGAGTCGTGGGACAGAGGTGTTTCCGCTGTCCCTGTTGTCGCTAAGCTGATGGGAGAAATTCTTGGCTGGAGCGACGCGCAGCGGGAAAGCGAAATCAAGCACTACCTGGCCCGGGTGGAAGCTGAACGGCTTAGCCAACAGCAGCCCGACGACGAATCGGCCGATGCTGCGCGCATGGGTGTCGACGACATCGTTCCCCTCCGCTGAGCGGCCCGGGTTGGCTGGCCACACTGGAGGGAAACGACTTGGCGGAACCACTGGACCCGTATGATGCCGAACTGACAACGCCGGAGACCGTCATCCTGGAGATGGAAGCGGTCGACAAAACAGATGCCGCGGGGCAGCTCGCGGAAAGGCTCTACGCCGCCGGGCGCATCACGGACCTTGAGGGCTTCCTCGAAGTCGTCAACTCGCGCGAACACCAACTTGCCACCGGGCTGCCGGGCGGCATTGGCCTTCCGCATGCCCGCAGCGAGTTTGTTTCCCGGGTCTCCATTGCCGTCGGTGTCACGAAGTTCGGTCACTCATTGGACTTCGGCGCCAGCGACGGACCGGCCACGTTGGTCCTGCTCATCGCTACGCCCGCCAGTTCATTCTCGGACCACTTGGAAGTCCTCGCGACCTTGGCCCGCTCCCTTTCCAAGGAATCATTCAGGGAATCCCTCAGGCGCGCCCACGACCCCGAAGTCATCGCCGAACTGATCAACTCCAGCCTGGTGTTCTTCGACCACTGAGATTGGGGCAGGCCCTTTCGTGTCGCGTTCCGCGCCACGTAGGGACCCTGCTGCCCCACTCTAGGAGGGGCAGGCCCTTTCGTGTCGCGTTCCGCGCCACGTAGGGACCCTGCTGCCCCACTCTAGGAGGGGCAGGCCCTTTCGTGTCGCGTTCCGCGCCACGTAGGGACCCTGCTGCCCCACTCTAGGAGGGGCAGGCCCTTTCGTGTGACCTCCCGTTTAGCTGTTCTACAGCTTGGCGAAGTACGGTTAAGGGGTGTTGAAAACCGCTCTGAAGCCCCGCTGGATCGCAGGACTCGTCTTCGCGCTCCTGCTCTCCGGGGTGTTTGTGCTGCTCAGCCAGTGGCAGTTCGGCAGATCCACCCAGAGCGATGTCCCGGTTGACGACCCCGCTGTGGAGCAAGTCAAGCCGCTTACCGGGGAATTGCAGCCCGGAACGTTCTTCCCGGGTTCGGCGTCAGACCAAATGGTCAGCGCCAAGGGTAGTTACGACCCCGCCAGGCAGGTCCTTGTGGAGGGCCGGCTGCTCGCCGGGCAAAAAGGCTACTGGGTAGTGACCGCGTTTGCGGTCGACGGCGCCCCCGCCCTCCACGGCGTCGGCGCAACCGCGAAGACCTGGATCCCCGTGGCCCGCGGCTGGGTAGCCGATCCCGCCCAAGCCGGGCCGCCGCCGTCGGGCACTATTGAACTGACCGGACGGCTCCTGCCGTCCGAGGCACCGGTGCCAAACGTCGACGCCGGAGCGGGTCGCGCCTCTGCGGTCTCGGTCGCCGAACTCATCAACACTTGGGAAGTCTCAAGCTATCCCGGCTTCGTCGCAGCGACGTCCGAAGTGTCGGCGGGCAAGGCCCTCGCACTTCCGGCGCAGCTGAAGCCCTTGAATATCCCGGCCCAACCACCCAACCAACAGATCAATTGGCTCAACCTCTTCTACTCCGTGGAATGGGTGGTCTTTGCAGGATTCGCCCTCTACATCTGGTGGCGGATGGTGGCCGATGACTACCGGCGCACCCTCGAAGAAGACGAGGACGAGCCCGACGACGAATTCCCATCAGACGATTTGCCAGCAATTACCAAGCCAGAACAGGTAAAGCCATGATTGAGCCCAAACCGGCCATCCAGCCCGAACAGTCCGGAGAATCCGCCGCGAAGCCAAGCGCGGCCAAGAAACGCCGCTTCGGTGGAACGACGGCCCAGATCCGCTCGGCCCTGAAGTTCTACAAAGTCATGGCCTACCTCACCGGCACCATGCTGCTGCTCCTGTGCGCCGAGCTCGTTGCACGCTATGTGTTCGGCGTGTACCTCTTTGCCGGCGGGACCAACGCAATCACCGGCCAGCCCTTCGGTTTCGGATTCGCCGACGCCGAGTCCAAGGCGGTCCTGGGCGGCGTCAACGTCTCCATCGCCGTGCTGATTGTCCATGGCTGGATGTACGTGCTGTACCTCATCTCGGACTTCCGCTTGTGGTCGCTCATGCGCTGGCCGTTCACGAAGCTCATCCTGCTCGCCTTGGGCGGCGTTGTCCCTCTCATGTCCTTCATCGTGGAGAAGAAGTTCCACTCGGAGGTAGAGATGGAGCTCGCCGCGAATCCGCAGGCGTCCAAACGCTACTGACGGGCCTGGCCCGGCGACATTGTGAGATCGCTAACGTCGGACTGTTTTCGGAGCTGATTCCGGGCTTCACGACCGGTTTCAAGGTGCACCGGGGCATCCCGGCAAAGTAGGCTGTTAGGGTGACTACTCCCACCGCACCCTTCAGTTCTGAAGCTCAGACTTCCCAGAAGCCGGTGCTGGTTGTTGACTACGGTGCCCAGTACGCGCAGCTGATTGCCCGCCGCGTCCGTGAAGCGAATGTGTACTCGGAAATTGTTCCGCACACGTTCACCACCGAGCAGCTTCTGGCCAAGAACCCGGCAGCGATCATCCTCTCCGGCGGACCTTCAAGCGTTTATGCCGAGGGTGCCCCGAGGGTTGGCGCGGACCTTTTCGAGGCCGGCGTCCCGGTCTTCGGTATTTGCTACGGCTTCCAGGCCATGGCGAACGCGCTCGGCGGCAAGGTCGCACAGACCGGTTTGCGGGAGTACGGTGCCACCGAGGCCACGACCGTTGGCGAAGCCCGCTCCATCCTTGCGGGTGTTCCGGACTCCCAGAACACCTGGATGAGCCACGGAGACTCCGTTCACGAGGCTCCTGACGGCTTCGAGGTCCTGGCGACCACTGCGGGCGCACCTGTGGCTGCTTTTGCGAACGAAGAGAAGCATCTTTACGGCGTGCAGTGGCACCCGGAGGTAAAGCACTCTGTCCACGGCCAGCAGGTTCTGGAGAACTTCCTGTTCAACGGAGCCGGACTGAAGCCGAACTGGACCACCGGCAACATCCTCGAAGAGCAAGTGGACCGGATCCGCCGGCAGATCGGCGACTCCAAAGTCATCTGCGGCCTCTCCGGCGGCGTCGACTCGGCCGTAGCCGCAGCGCTCGTGCAGCGCGCCGTGGGCGATCAACTGACTTGTGTATTCGTGGACCACGGCTTGCTGCGCGAAGGCGAAGCCGAACAGGTCGAGCGCGACTTCGTCGCCGCAACCGGCGTCAAACTCTATGTCGCCAACGAGCAGGAGCGATTCCTGTCCGCCCTGGCCGGGGTCAGCGATCCCGAGACCAAGCGCAAGATCATCGGCCGCGAGTTCATTCGTGCGTTCGAGGAAGCAGAGCGGGCCATTATCGCCGAGGCTGCGTCCGAGGGCGAGAGCATCAAGTTCCTTGTTCAGGGCACCCTGTACCCGGACGTCGTCGAATCCGGCGGCGGCGAAGGTGCCGCGAATATCAAGAGCCACCACAACGTGGGCGGCCTTCCCGAGGACCTGCAGTTCGAACTCGTTGAACCGCTCCGCGCCCTGTTCAAGGACGAGGTTCGCGCCGTGGGCGCGCAGCTGGGCTTGCCGCAGGAAATCGTCGGACGCCAGCCGTTCCCCGGACCCGGCTTGGGCATCCGCATCGTGGGCGACGTGACCAAGGAACGGCTCGACCTCCTTCGCAAGGCGGACGCCATCGCGCGGGCCGAACTCACAGCGGCTGGACTCGACAACGACGTCTGGCAAATGCCGGTCGTACTGCTGGCCGACGTCCGCAGCGTTGGCGTGCAGGGCGATGGCCGCACCTACGGACACCCGATCGTGCTGCGTCCTGTTTCCTCCGAGGACGCCATGACTGCCGACTGGTCGAGGCTCCCTTATGACCTCCTCGCCAGGATCTCCAACAGGATCACGAACGAGGTTGACGGCGTCAACCGCGTGGTACTTGATGTCACCAGCAAGCCGCCGGGAACCATCGAATGGGAATAGCTTTCTGAGTGACCGGTCTCTGTTCCAGAGGCCGGTCACTTTGTATTTCCCCTGAAATCAGGGCTAATTTGCCTTTGCACCAGTGTTGCGGTGCGGACTGCCGGTCGATTCCCGCTACCCTCGAAAGTATGCCGATTTGGTCCAAGTCGTCTCGAGCTATAACAGAAAAGAAGGCAGCGGTGTCAGTAGGTCAAAGCCACGAAGAGAGTTCTGTAGAGCTCCGGAAATGGCTGTCAGGGCTCAAGCCCGTGACTGGCGCGGACACCATGCTGCGCTTCGTCAAGACGCCGGAAGGGTCGATAGACCTCAGCAACGGCCACCCTTCAGGCCTGGCACAGCTCCTCGCCGGGCGTCGGACCCGGCTTTCCACCCTGATCCGCGATCGCCAGCAGTATCTTGTTGCCGCGCGTGCCGCCAGGAACCTTCGCTCGAAGATCTTCGAATTGGGAAACGACCGGGGGATCGACGCCGGTTATCTGTCCTGCGGCACGGTCGTGTGGACCTCGGCTGTCGGCGGAAAGCCCCAGCGAGTCTCCGCCCCTGTCATGTTGGCCGCAATCTCACTCACGGCGCGGCCGGGCGAAGATGACTACGAGCTGCAACTGACCGAACAAGCGGGCATCAACCCGGCGTTGGTCCGGCACTTGAAGAACGTCCATGGAATCGTCTTTGACGTCAACGCCGTGAGCCGCATGGCCTACAACACCGCGCGCCTTGACCCCCTGCCGGTCCTCGACCGTCTTGCCACACTGGTACAACCGATCCACGGTGCGGAAGTAACCCCGAATCTCCTCATCACGACGTTGGCGGATCTGTCCGGGAACTTGGACGACCCCTGGATCAACGAGAACAGCAGCGTCGTTGCCTCCCTGTTTGAAGCCGCCAACGGCGGCGAAGTGCAACCCGAACCCATCAAATCCGGACGGTTCCCGAACCTCGACGAGCGCGACCCCGCCGAAGAATCGCTCCTCCTGGATGCGGACTCGGATCAGCAATACGTCGTGGATGCCGTCCGGGCAGGGGATTCGCTGGTAGTGAGCACCCCGCCAGGCAGTGGCCAGACACAGACGGCCATCAACGCGATCGGTGCCCTCGTCAACGAGGGGAAATCGGTGCTTGTGGTGGGTGACCGGCGGGCGAGCCTCAACGGCCTGGCGGCTCATTTTGAAGCCCTGGGCCTTGAATCGATGCTGTTCAGGCCGGGCAACGGTGCCACGCCCCAGCAGCTCAAAGGCCAGCTGGTCAGCGCGATCATCCGCAACGAAAAGTCGCTGGAACCGCAACTTGCGAATCTCCACAAGACCCTGACCGAGCACCGCCATGCGCTCATGGACCATGTCGCGTCTTTGCACAACGTGCGCCAGCGCTGGGGATGCTCTCCCTACCAGGCAATGCAGTCCCTCGCGGAATTGACCTCCATCCACCCGGCCCCCGCCACGACGGTGCGCTTGAAGCGCAGCGTGCTGGACAATATCAAAGACCGGGCTGAGCTGGCTGAACGATTGCGACGCGCTGCCGAGCTTGGCAGCTTCAGCCGTGCATCGACGTCTAGCCCCTGGTACGGCGCGCGGCTGGTCACGCGCAAGGAGACCGAGGAAGCCCAGCAACTGGCCAGTAGTGCCGCCGAACAACTTCCCCGGCTGCGGGATCGGATGAACCAGGTTGCGGAGCACTCCGAAATCCGGCTTGGGGCGAACTTCGCCGAATGGGGCGCGCAGCTTGAGCTCCTGATGGCGGTGCGGGAAAGCCTGGACAAATTCACCCCTGATATTTTTGACCGGCCAGTCCACGATCTGATTTCGGCTACGGCTACCTCCGCTTGGCGCCGAGAGCGGGGAGTCGAGATGCCCTCGATGCAGCGCTCCCGCTTGCGTCGCGTGGCGAAGGAATATGTCCGCCCCGGTGTCCACATTGCGGATCTGCACAGCTCCTTGGCGCTCGTTCAGGAACAGCGGGCACTGTGGGCCCAGTACGCGACCAGCCAGCGCCATCCGGCAGTGCCGTCCGGACTTGCGGACCTCGGCGCCAGCTACCGTGAACTGGACCGGGATCTGCGCCGTCTGGGCGATTGCCTCAAACACACGGCCGGTGGGGGCGACCTCCACGCGACCCGTTACGAAGATCTCATGGACCGTCTTGAGCGCCTTGTGGCGGACACGGGAACCCTTGAGACGCTCCCGGAGCGCACGCTTTTGGTCGAGAATATGCGCGAGCACGGACTCGCCGAGCTTCTTGCTGACCTGGCTGAACGCGAAGTGCCTGCCGAATCCGTTGCCGCGGAACTTGACCTCGCCTGGTGGCAGTCTGCCCTGGAAGCGATGATCAGCGGTGACGACTATCTCGCGATGTCCGACGGCGATTCCCTCCGCCGCCTCGAAGCGGAGTACCGGCTGGCTGACCACGCGCACATCGCCAGCGGAGCTGCCCGTCTCCGGTGGAAACTCGCCGAAATGTGGCGGGCTGGAATTGCTGAACATCCCCGCCAATCGGAACTCCTCCGGAACCTGATCAAGGATGGCCGCGTTACCCTCTCGGCGCTCAGCGCCCAGGCGCCTGCCCTTGTCTCCCGCTTGGTTCCCGTGTGGTCCATCAGTCCGTACCTGCTGACCAGCCTCTTGCCCGCAGAGCAGAAATTCGATGCGGTGGTGATTCTCGACGCCGAGAGCACATCCTTGCAGGCCGTGCTGCCGGCCATCGCCCGAGCCCAGCAAGTGGTTGCCTTTGGCGACGCGAAGATCGCCAATGCCCGCACTTTCAGCGTTGCGGTGGAGCCACCCATGGCCGGTGCCGCAAGCCAGGACACAGTGGACAGTGCATTCAGTGCTTTGGCCCGGGTCCTGCCCACGTGGCAGTTGAACTGGGTGTATCGGGCGGTTGACGAAGATCTGGTACTCCAGTTGAGCAAGAACTACTACAACGGCGGTCTGCGTCGGCTGCCGGACGGGCAATCCGTGACGGGGCTGGACCGCTCGGTAGTAGTTGAATACATCCCGGATGGCACCGGCTTGCCGGGGGCGGATCACGAAGGTGTTGAATCGGTCGCCGCCGAAGTGAACCGCGTTGTTGACCTGGTGTTTCAACATGCCAGCCTTCGGCCGCGGACCTCGCTCGCCGTGGTCACCGCAAGCCTTCGCCATGCGGCAAGGATCGGCGAAGCCATCAGGCTCCAGCTTCCTAACTATCCGCTTTTGTCGGGTTTCTTCAACGCCGGTGCGGAGTCTTTCCGCGTGGTGGATTTGGAGCGCGCACAGGGACTGGTCCGCGACCACATCATCTTCTCCTTGGGCTTCGGGCGCACTCCGCACGGCCGGGCGCTGCACAGTTTCGGGCCCCTGTCCGTCGAAGGCGGGCGAAACAAATTTGCCTTGGCAATGACCCGTTCCCGGAGATCGATGCACGTCCTGAGCTGCTTCCGTCCGGAGGACCTCGATCTGGACCGGCTGGCTCACGGCGCCGTTGATTTCCATGAACTCCTTGACCGTGAACTGTCCGGGAATTCGGAACTGGGGACACCTGCCACCAGGGCTGCTGCCAGCGAGCAAGCGCTCGGTGAGGATCCGTTGGTGGCGGATCTGGGCGAGCGTCTCCGTGCCCGTGGAGCCCGGGTGTGGCACCACTATGACGGAGCCTTGGACATTGCCGCGGCAGCCGACCCCGTGCACACCATAGGCCGTGATGACACCGAAATGCCCACCCCGGTGGCCATTGAATCGGATGGCACGGAACGATACCGCCGCATGAGCGTCAGGGAGCGCAGCCGGCTGCGGCCCCAATTGCTGGAACGACTTGGCTGGCGTTACATGTCCTTGTGGACCATTGAAGTATTCACTGATCCTTCGTCCTGCGCTGACCGCATCGGGTCCTACTTGGGACTGGAGAAGCCGGTAGCACCCTCGTACGGTGCAGTCCAGGATGGATTCCTGGACATTGATGTTGAACAATTGGAACTGAACAGTCAGGCGGAGTCGGCCGCGGCCGGACCTGGTAGTACGGAAGGCCCTGGCTCGGGACCGGCGATCCCCTAAGGAAGCGCAATGGCGGAAAGCAAAAGCACTCAATCCAAGCACCCTGCGGACGCCAGTGCCGATGCGGCAGGCGCTGATATCGAGTTGGACGAGCAGGAGAAAACAAAAGTGAAGCCCGCGCCCGAGCGGAAGCATGCGGGAGAAAGCATTCTGCCCAAGAAAGCCTCCGAGGACGATCCGCGCCGCTGGGGTGATGAGCCTGGCTACGACCACGACGCCTGGCTGAAGGAACAAAGGCCCCCGCACTGGGGCTGAATATTTCATGGCCGGTTGTCAGAGGGATTGACGAGGACAAAGAACAGTTTCCCGCGAGTGGAAGCTCCGGCGAGGATTTCGGCCTGTTGCGGATTGGCGGCGACAACCACAAGGCCGTCCGCCTCGTTCGTGCCCAACCATTGGTTCGCTTTGCCTCCTTGCGCGGATGTCCACAAAACCGGGACCGCCGACGCCAAGAGTTCGGATTTCTTGCCGGGCTCTTCAAATCCATCTGCTGCGGTGAGCACAACGTTGACCAACTGGCCGGGCGAGATGAGCTGAATTGAAGCGGGATCGGCCATGCGAAGTGGAACGGCCGCCGTCGCGGGTGCGGTCCCGGTCAGCAGGCCCGGCCCCAGGAGTTGGGCGTCCGTGGGGATCTGCCCCTTCTGCAGCGGCGAGGCAAGCTGCTTTCCGCCGTATCCGGTTCTCGGGGTGAGTGCCCCGGCTGGAATTCCATCAGGAAGGACATCGAGGGGTTTGAGGTCGGTATCCGTCAAAGTGGACCCGGCGGGAAGATCCCGTGCGGCCGCCAGGACCGTGGCTCGTCGCTCCGAAGCGGGAGTCAGCTGATGGACTGCGATCCCGGCGGCCACGCATAGCAGGAGGGCCACGACGAGGCGGCGGTTGCGGTTTAACCAGCTACCGAAGCTGCGGTGTTTGGATGGTCCCGCGGTAGCGCCCCGGCGCCCGCCAGCCCTGAAGGGAAGAGCCTGAAGACGGCCGGTGCGGGCCTTGTTGATCGGTGCGAGGAGTCTATCGCGCGGAAGCGACAATGATCCGGCGGACATGGGGTCCGGGGGTACGTTCGGGATTGCGGGCATGGTGCCACGCTAACCGGGCACGCAGGCCCGCGGCAGGGCTTTATTGAGCTATGTGGAACGTTGAGCTATGTGGAAAACCGGGAGCCGCTGGAAACCGCAATCAGCTCGCGGCAGCCGCCGGAACCGACGCTGGAGCCGGAGGCGCAGCTGGTGCGGCGGGAGCGGCCGAAACAGTGCTTCCCTTGGAGTCCCGGGAGTCGGTGCGGTAGAAGCCCGATCCCTTGAAGACGACGCCCACGCTGTTGAACTTCTTACGCAACGACCCTTGGCATTCAGGGCAGTCGGACAGGGAGCTGTCCGTGAACGACTGAACGATGTCAAAGGCATGTCCGCAGTCTTTGCAGGCATAGGCATATGTGGGCACTGGTGATCCTCCTCCGGGACGAACTACAGGTCCTGTGCCGCCAAGGCGGATTGTTCCGTCCATTAGCAGTCCCAGGGCCTGAGTGCCAATTCTATCATCCGGAGTCGGGGCCGCTACCACAAAATGTGGCGGAGAAGACAGGTCGGAAGCCCCGATCAATCGGCCGGAACCAGCCGGACGATCCGGTAGGGGGTAAGTGCCTCCGCCACGGGCTTGTCGAACGGTTCGGCCGGGATTGTCCCCGCGGCCAGCACTTCGTGGTCATATACGACGGCGACAGTCGGCGGACGCTGCCCGTCGGCGTCGAGCTTGTCGAGGAGCCGATCGTAGTAGCCGCCCCCTTGGCCGATACGGTTTCCGTCTTCATCGACGGCGGTGGCCGGGAGGAAGATTCCAGTGGCATCCCTGATGACGTCGCTGTCGAATCGTTCGCCCACCGGCTCGTCAATCGGCGCGTACTTTGAGCGGACAAAGGCCGTATCCGGTGTCCAATAGACCCAGCTCAGAAGCCGTTCCGGTTCACAGACGGGAAGAAGGATCCTGTGGCCGGCGGCGTGGAGCGCCGCAAGCAAGGGCATTGTCGGCGGCTCGGCGGCCACTCCGACATAGGCCGCAAAAGTCGACGGTTTCCCCCGGGCAACGGAATCCGCCCATGAGAGGCCACCGAGGGCAATCCCCGTTCCAGCGTCAGCGCGCTGTTGCCTGGTCAATGTCAGCCGGCGCTTGCGGTAGTCCCGGCGGATATCGTCTTTCAAAGTCATTTTTGCTCCAGTTCACGCTGCTTTGCGGCTTGAGGACGGGGAAGAAACAGTGGAGTCCCTTCTATCCGCACAGGTTCCTTTTGCCCAATGTCCAGCTCCTTCCGTTAGATTAGTCCGGTGACTTCCAACAACTGCACCGTCCGCAAGGCCGTTATCCCCGTTGCCGGACTCGGCACCAGGTTCCTGCCTGCTACAAAAGCCATGCCCAAAGAGATGCTCCCGGTAGTCGACAAGCCGGCCATCCAATATGTCGTCGAAGAAGCCGTGAGCGTGGGACTCAACGACATCCTCATGATCACAGGCCGCAACAAACGTGCGTTGGAGGACCACTTCGACCGGGTACCGGCTTTGGAAGCGACCCTCGAGGCCAAGGGTGATACCACCAAGCTGGACTCGGTGCAGGCTACCAGTAACCTCGGCGACATTCACTACGTCCGTCAGGGTGACCCCAAGGGGCTGGGACACGCGGTGTTGCGTGCAAAGCAGCACGTCGGGTACGAACCTTTTGCCGTTCTTCTCGGTGACGACCTTATCGACGCCCGGGACACACTCCTGAGCGACATGATCGAGGTCCAGCACAAAACCGGTGGCTCCGTTGTGGCCCTCATCGAAGTGGAGCCCTCCCAGATCAGCGCCTACGGTTGCGCGGACATCGAAGACATCGGCGAGGACGGCTACGTCCGCATCAAGCAACTTGTGGAAAAGCCTGCTGTCGATGAAGCTCCGTCCAACTTGGCCGTGATCGGCCGCTACGTGCTTCACCCCTCGGTTTTCGACGTTCTCGAGAAAACCGAACCGGGCCGTGGGGGAGAGATCCAGCTGACGGATGCGCTTCAAGTGCTCGCTGCGGGCGACGGCGAAGGTAGCGGCGTCTACGGAGTCGTCTTCCGCGGCCGTCGGTACGATACCGGGGACAAGCTCAGCTACCTCAAAGCTTGCGTCCAGCTTGCGTGCGACAGTGAAGACCTCGGGCCTGGCTTGCGTGAGTGGCTGCCGGGCTTTACCGCCGGCCTCAGCAAGTAGCTGCCCGTGTGGGGGTCGGCCATTTGGCCGGTGACGCTGGAGAGCGGCGACCTCATCCTGCGTCCCATTCATTTCCGGGACAAGAAGGAGTGGGCCGAGGTCCGCTCACGCAATAGTGAGTGGCTGGCGCCTTGGGAAGCCTCCAACCCGGCCCCTGGCGGTCGCCTGCCGAACTACCGGCAGATGGTGGCTTCCCTTAACGCGCAAGCTCGGCAAGCCAGTGCCCTTCCGTTTGTGATCACGGAGCGGACTCCCGGGTTCCCGGAGCACAGGATCGTCGGGCAGCTGACGGTCTCCTCGATTATGTGGGGATCGGCGATGACTGCCACTCTTGGCTATTGGGTCGACCAGGCCCGGGCCGGTCGCGGAATAGTGCCCACTGCGGTTGCCATGGCGACCGACCATTGCTTTGAGGCCCTTGGCCTTCACCGGATGGAGATCAATATCCGGCCCGAGAACGGGCCGAGCCTGCGGGTCGTTGAGAAGCTGGGATTCCGTGACGAAGGCCGCCGTGAGCGTTTCCTTCACATCAACGGCGAATGGGCTGACCATCGAAGCTTTGCATTGACCTCGGAGGAGGTCCCTGGGGGTTTGCTGGCTGCTTGGCTGAGACGCGGGGCCAACTAGTCCGCTGGGGTGTATGAGAGTCGGTAAATCCATTGATTTGCCGACTCTCCGGCGACACACCGTGGGCAATGCGGTAGCCTCCGCGTATTTGCTTCTACGGTTTTGATTGTGGACTTCCCTCTCAGCAGCTCGGTGATATTGGTCATTGCTGTCGCGCTGTGGATTGTTTGGGTTGCGCCATACATACTGCGGAATCGTCACAACCACGTCCAAGTGGCCGGTGACATCCCAGCAGATGTGATCGACGAAGACGCTCATGAACTGCAAGCCGGGGTGGTTCTGTCAATCACCCCTCGGCAGGAGAAAGCAATGGAAACCATGCAGAGCACCGCAACCGCATTGCCCGAGGTACCGGCTGGCGCCGGCGAACGGCGTGATGCTGCATCGGACGCGGCGGTCTTCAAAGTCAGATACGGGCGCTGCGCCCTTGCTCTCGCCGGGCTCCTCCTGTTACTCACGGCAGCCGTTTCCGGCGTGCTGCGCATTCTTGGCCTCGTTTCGGGCTGGGTGCCATTGGTATCCATCGTCGGCGTGGTCGGTACCGTCTTCCTGCTTCGCCGGCTGGCCATCAGGGACCGCAGGGCGAAGATGAACAGGGCATTCCGCAATGCAATGGGTCCCACGGTTGAGAGTCCCCGCGTCGGTCGTCCGGCCTCCGACCGCCCGGCTACCAAGATCTTCGACGCCGAAGCCCATGCCCGAGAAGCGACCCGCCTGACCGCCGTCGAACTTCGTCAGGCGGCCCTCAACGTTGCCGTCGCCGCCGGCGACAACACAGTCCGGTTTACGGCGGAATCCAAGGAATCCGAATGGCAGCCGGTGGACGTTCCCAAACCAACATACGTCGACGCAGCCAAGGCACCCCGGCCGGCACCAGAACCCCTCGACTTGCCTGAAGCTCCCAAGCCCCTCGGTAAGCCGACGTTGAAGCCGGCCAGCGCGCCGTCCGCGGCCCCGTCGGTCCAGGCGCAGCACGGCAAGCCTCAGAGCGCGCTCAGCAACCTCGACGACGTTTTGCAGCGCCGCCGGGCATAGCCTCCCTTGACTACTGTCTGCGTCGCAGGTGGCACCGGACAGGTGGGGCGTGAAGTCGTCCGTTTGGCGCTCGACTCCGGACTAGGCGTGACGGTGCTGAGCCGCCGCCCGCCGTCGGGCACGTCATCGGTCCATCACGACGGCGCCCGCTACTTTCAGGCTGACGTCACCACAGGCGCCGGGCTGCCGGAAGCCCTGCACGGGGCCGACGTCGTGATCGACTGCTTGGAAGGGCAGTTCGGGAAGGCCCGCAAGAATTTCGCCGACGGCGGCGCGCACCTGCTCGCCGCGGCCGCCGGTGCCGGTGTCCGTAAAGCGGTTCTCCTCTCCATCATTAACTGCGACCAAAGCAACGCGGCGTTTTACGTCTCCAAAGCAGACAAAGAACGGGTCTACGCCAATTCGGCGCTTGAGACGGTTGTTGTGCGGGCCACCCAGTTCCACAGCCTCGTGACGGCGGTTTTCCAGGCCGGGGCGAAAGTCCGCCTCATCCCGGTCTTCAAAGGCGCACGCTTTCAAACGATTTCGCCAGCGGATGTGGCGTTCGAGTTGCTTGCCGAAGCCGTGGGGGAGCCCTCAACAGAGCGGCACCGGACACGAACCATCGGCGGACCGGACATCCGGACCATGCGTGAACTCGCTGAGATCTGGCGAAAAACTACCGGACATGGGCGGATCATGGAGGTGCCGTTGCCAGGAGCGATGGGCAAATATCTTCGGAGCGGACTGAATTTGGTGCCAAGCCAGCGGACGGGAACAGACACGTTCGAGTCTTGGTTGGCAAAGCGCGAAGATAGTTTGTAGCCTAGGGACACTGGCAACGCACGGTTGACTAGGGGCTATAGCTCAGTTGGTAGAGCGCTTCGTTCGCATCGAAGAGGTCAGGAGTTCGAATCTCCTTAGCTCCACAGTTTGCAAGGGTTTTGGGGCCGTTGGCCCCTTGGAATAAACACTTTCGTAACACTTTGGGCCGGAAACCGACTCAGAAGTCCCCATCGCAATGTATGTCTTGTGTGTCATGTCGGTCATTCTAGCGACGAGGCGGAGCCACCACGCGGGTGGGTTCTGCACTGGTGCCGACGGATCACCGGGCCTTGTGCAAGAGTTTCGACGGGCGTTCGTCATAGGGGGGCAGTGAAGGTTTCACGGCTTCCTTCAGCGGTCCGAGGTCCGTAACGACAGTGTTGGAGATGCTGAGCTGGTTAATTCCCTGTGCATACTTGAACCCTTCCAGGGACGTCACTTCTGCAGGCAGGGTAAGTGCCTACACACCAGCGGCTTCCGAGTAAGCCAGCGGGGCCCCGTGAGGCTTACCGAGGGAGTCTAGGATTGCGTTGCGCGGAGCCGTATCGGGAATGACCCAGTCACTGGCCAGCTGTGCCGGAGTCATCGAGAAGTTCGCCGGCCGCTGTGCCGCGTACCTGACATGGCCAACGGGGGACCAGTCAGTGCCAGAGTTGTAGGCGACCGGTGTGGAATCGATGTTCAGGTATTCCAGCTGAGACAGTCCTGCGATTGATAGAGGTGAAGATCAATGGCCTGGTTTCAGAAGTCCGAGACGCCTCTAGAGGTAGACGCCGATGGCGGCGATGCGCTCAAGGCCGACCTTGCGGCAGCCGTTGCCTAGCGTCGAAGGCACCCCAAAGCCGTGCAGGAGACGTACTGGTCACCCAGCACGATTATTGGTCGTTCACCGTCACCGTGAGTCAGGACGTCCCCGCGGTCATACCGTCCAGCGACGGGCATGGCGCCAGGCATGGTGACGGGCGATACTCGAGCGGGTGCGAGGCTACGGCCGCCGATGGATGCCGGCGCGATCTATGCCGCTAACGACGGCTGAGTCCTTGCGCCTACAAGAGCAATCGGATCGAACTCGACCAGCTGCAGATCGACTAGGAGCGGTAGCGCGCTGCCTTACAACAAAACTCAGTGCGGCCCGTTGCTATTTTAGGGACTGGGTGAATGCGCGGGAGAACTCGTCGGCGTCCTCGGGGGAGTTCATGACCTCGATGAGCATTGTAGTCGGAGAAGCGAAGGCTTCTTCCAAAGCGGAGCGGAGCTGCCATGGTGTTTCGACGCATCGGCTTGCGACCCCAAGACTCGCCGCGAAGGCAGCGTGATCTATAGCTGGGTTGTCGAAGGTCCATCCGAAGTGTGACTCCGCTTCGGACAGCGGGCTCTTCGCCACACGCGCCAAGGCTCCGATGTCGCGCCAGCCGCCATTGTTGAGGATCACGAAGATTACGGGCGCCTGTAGCTGGGCTGCCGCGTAGATTGCCGTTGACGAGAACATGAAGCCTCCGTCTCCGAGGAGAGCTACAACACGTTGGTCGGGGCGTGCCAGTTGAATGCCGATTGCTGCGGGCCCACCCCAACCCTGGGCACTTGCCTTACTGGAGATGCCGAAGAATGTGTCGGTGTCGGCACGCGGCATGAGCTCTTCGACGAAGGGTTCGCCAGATGCGCAGTGGTTAACGATGATCGTGCCCTGTGGCATGGCCTTTTCAATCTCGGTAACGATCCGACCGATCGCCAGCTGATCATCATCGAAGCGGATAGCCCGGATCTCTGCGATTCGGACCTCCCGAGCCTCATGGATTGCCTGTGCTGCGGACAGACGCCTCTTGCGAACGAGTTCCGGGATCGGGTCTGCCACGAGCTGTTGACGCACCGCGTAAAGTGTCGAGGCGGGCATGCCGAGCACCGCGATGTCGGGGCGGATCTGGCGTGTTAGCAGGAGCGGGTCCGGGCTCAGGACTATCGTCATTGCATTTCGAAAGTCAATGGGGGCGGTGAGGCCGGATTCCGTCAGTTCCACGCCCAGGAGGAGCACCAGGTCGGCACCGGCGATCGCGTCAGGATTTGCGGTCAGCTTTCCGCCGAACTGGGGATGCACGGTCGGGAAGCCGAGGTCAGCGATCTTGTCTTCGCTGAGTACGGTGGCTCCAAGAGTTTCGGCGAGGAGCACCGCTGCGTCGACGGCGCCGTAGCGGGCGAGTTCACTGCCTGCAACCAGTACCGGGTTGGCGCTCTCTCGGAGGAGGCGTGCCAGCCGGGTGATCGTTGCTGGTGCTGCCGTGAAGTCTGCGAGCAGATCTGTTGGCCTTACCCCGGATGAGGTGTCAGTCGTTGTTTCGAGCCAAACATCCATGGGGAAAGCCAGATGAACCGGCCCAAACGGTGGTGTATTTGCGATTTGGAATGCCCGCTCAACGATCTCGGGGATGCGGTCGGCGGACGGAATCTCACAGCTCCATTTGACGAACTGCTCGCTCATTTCAGTCACAGCGCGTGGGACCGCCGCATATTGATCGCGCCCTGCCAGCTTGCGGCTCGAGGTCGTCGTGGTGAAGACCAATGGCACGCTCTCTGCCCAAGCCGTAGTCAACGCCATCATGCCTAGGCCTGTCCCGGACGCATGGTATACGTTAACGAATGCCGCTGACCGGTTGGCACGGGCGTACCCCTCGGCGATAAGCCCAAGGTTGGTCTCGTTGAGCGCCGAGATGTAGCGCACCTTGTCCTTGTGAGCGTAGAAAGCTTCCGCCAAGGGGAACAATCCCAACCCGACGATGTTGAACGCATCCTTGACTCCGAGGCGCACGAGGGTGCGGACCAGAAGTTCCGCGCCGTTAATTGAATCCATATTTCGTTCCTTTGTAGGTTGCCTGCGCGCGAGAACAGAGAACTTGCACGCTGAGGGCGCCAGGACGGCGCGTTGCCAAGACCGTGGTATCGGTTCCAGAACTCCATCCGGTCGGGATGGGCTGGCCGGGTCGGTGAGGCTACCGTGGGGAAGGTCCTCGTGGCGGAGGTGTTCGTTTGCGTTGCACGCTTCGAGGTTGTCTAGGTGGTCAACCCCGCTTGACGCAAGCGAATTCCGCCTGGCAACGGTGCGGTGGCCTAGTTGTAGAGTCCATCGACTCTAGTGCCCTGCGGCATGCCAGCATTCTTGTACAAACGCTTCGGTCAAGTGCCGATAAGAAGAGGATCCATGACTTGCGTCACGTGAGCAAAAGTATTCTGGTCACTGGAATGTCTCGTACCGACGCTGTACCGTTTCTGCACGTGAGTCATCACTCTGCGACCCAACATTCCCGGCCGATCTACGCGATTGACGCGGTAGACCACGCCCTTAGGGCAATCCACATGCTGCGTGACGGGGGATCGACGAGAGTGACGGAAGTAGCAAGGCAGCTGCAGATTTCGCCTTCTAGCGCTCATCGTCTAATGGCGATGCTCGTCTATCAGGGATTCGCAATCCAAGACGACAGTCGTCGTTATCTTGCGGGACCCGCATTAAGCGCGCCGATTATCGCCAGTGGCGATACCAAGAAGATGGTCGATGCTTCCAGACCTCTGCTGGAACAGCTGTGCGACGAACTCGGTGAGACCGTGAATCTCACCAGCCGTGTCGGTATGCACGCGCGCGTGCTTATGACGGTGGAAGCGAGGAGTTTGGGACGAATTGGGGATCGGACGGGAGCGGTGCTGCCAGCTCACGCCACTTCGGCGGGCCGAGCGCTGCTTGCCGCAGAACCATTGGAACTCTCTCAGCGGCTCTACAGGAGTAAGAATGCAGATAGGCTCGGGTTGGCGCTCCCCGATGGCGTCTACCGACAGTTAATCAGGGAGCTCAAGGCCACCCGTCAGCGTGGATATGCCCTCTGCTGGGGTGAGACCCAGATTGGCGTTGCGTCAGCCGCGGTGCCTGTTACTTCCGCGACTGGCCGCCCTCTCACGACCATCACTGTGTCAACACCTGTTTCGCGGCTCGAGTCTCTCTATAAAAAACAAGTCAATCTGGACAAAATTTTCCGGGCCCAGCATGATCTAGGTGCTGCTCTTGCCTGCGTTCTCTAGGGAGAACCGTGCCCCCAAGGTCGGTCGTCGACCTCGCCGGTAGGGAAGGGATCCATGAAGGCGGCGTCGTTTCTGCCAGCAAGAAATGGGTTCTGTTCGCGAGCGCAAACTGGGAGTCTGCTTGTAACCAGATCCCTGGAAGCCGTCCTAGAGATTCGATCCGTCCCTCCGGCTTCCCTGCGCACGGCTTGGAAAATGGACATGGCTTGGGATATTGAACGCACTAAAGCACTCTTGCTGGCGGCCGCGGCCGTTGAATTCGGTCAGAAAGGGCTGGCGGGGGCAAGAGTTGACAACATCGCGTCCGGTGCCGGCATCAACAAGGAACGCATCTATCAATACTTTGGAAACAAGGAAGGTCTGTTCGACGCCGTGCTGGCTGCCGAACTGGGCAGTGTCGTGGACGATGTCCCCATCGTCGGGTGCGGGCCTACGGCTATGGGTGAATTTGCTGGAAGGCTTTTTGATTATCGCGCCGAGGAAGGCGCTGCGTCGCGCCTTCTCTTCTGGGAGGGTCTGGAACGTGGTGATCGGGTTGCGGACCGGGCCGCCAGAGCAGGCATGTGGGGTTCGAAGGTTGATGAGGCGCTGAAAGTTCTTCCAGGGATTTCCAGGACGGACGCCGCAGACCTTCTTCTCACTGTGTTCACTCTCTGTGGCGGATGGCATGTCCTTCCGCAGGTGGATGCGCTCCTCGTTAGTGACCGTCATGCCAGATCCTCGCGGCGCAAGGCATTCGTGGTCCGCCTGACGACTACCGTTGCCGAATCCCTCTTGGCTGATGCCTCCAGGTCTTCGGCGTTGACTGTCTAGGCGTGACTTCATTGGGCGTTCGCTGGCATCCCTCAATATCTCGCTGCAGCGCAACTCTTTCTGCAAAGCAGAAGTCTCATGAGTCATGTGGACTCGTAACTCGTAGGATACTCGGTCGTTCCGCGGTGACCGTCGCTGATAAGACGCAAAACCGGCGCGGCGGCGGACAGTGTGTGCCAGGGCAACGCCAATGGGTCCTTCTGGGCTAGCGCTTCAGTAGTTTTCCGTAATGAAGAAAAGATCCGACAGTAATGGTGGGCGACCCTACACTGAATCCACCGGGCCCTCCGGGTCCCTTCTACCTCAAAGAATTTTAGGAGCCTCAATGTCGAGTGCTTTGCAGACCCAGTCACACATAGCCAAGAAGGCGCGGACGCGTGCAGCAACGCTGGCGACACTTGGAAACGTCATGGAGTGGTACGACTTCACCGTCTACGGCTTCCTAGCCGTTGCCATCAGCGCCAACTTCTTCCCAAGCAGCGATCCTGGCGCGGCCCTGTTGTCGACCTTTGCTGTCTTTGGCGTTGGGTTTGTGGCGCGTCCTGTCGGGGCCTTTATCCTCGGTCCCTTGGTGGACAGTAAGGGTCGCAAGTTCGTCATGTTGCTATCGATGCTTCTGATGGCAGCGGGCTCATTGCTGGTGGGAATCGCACCAACATATGCACAAATCGGCCTACTGGCGCCGGCCATAATGGTTCTTGGCCGACTCTTCCAAGGCTTCTCGGCGGGAGGCGAATTTGGCAGCTCTGCCGTCTTCCTTGTGGAGTGGGCAGCCCCCAAACGACGCGGGCTTTTCGGTAGCTTCCATCAGGTCGCGACCTACGGCGGTCTGCTGACGGGCGTAATCGTTGTCGCAGTGCTCACTTCGATCCTTGGACCGGCACAAATGCAGGCGTGGGGATGGCGCATCCCCTTCATCTTTGGGGCCTTCCTCGCCGCGGTGGTCTTGTACCTGCGTCGCCGAGTGGAAGAGACCCCCGTCTTCAGCGATTCCGATCAGACTGAATCATCCCAGGACTCGGGCGCTCCGAGTCAGAGTAACGACCAAATTCAGCTGAGCTCCGTCAAAGGATTTTTCCTCACCATCGGCATCACCGCGCTCTGGGCAGTCACTTCGTTCGTGACCATCAACTACATGCCGACATTCACTAGCAAGTTCGCCGGGATCAACCAGCAAGAGGCATTGTGGGCCACCTGCATCGGGTGCTTCCTGGCTGTTGTGTTGTTTCCTCTCGCTGGGCACCTTTCTGATCGCTTTGGCCGTCGGCCGTTCATTCTCGGCAGTGCAATTGCTTATGTCGTACTGTCCGTGCCGCTGTTCCTGCTGATCGTCAATGGCCGGTCGTTGCTGGCCGTGATTGTGGCACAAGGCCTGTTCGCTCTCCCGACTGCAGCAATCGCTGGCGTGGGTACGGCAACCGTTACCGAGCTTTTCGCCCTTAGGCGACGCGGGGTTCTCGTTTCCATCGCAACCGCGATCGCGGTCACCGTGTTCGGTGGTTTTGGCGGATTCATATCGACATTGTTGATCGAAGCAACGGGTTCACCCATCTCCGCGGCGTACTACGTTGTGGGTGTCGCTCTGATCACTTTGGTGGCTGCCCTGGCTATGCCTGAACTGGGCAAGAACGAACTCCGACGGTAGCGATGCGCTTTTTAAGAAAAAGGAAAACAATGAACGAACGTCATGCCCTGATCACCGGCGCAGGCATGGTCGGAGCCTACACCGCATGCAAGCTGCTCGAGAACGGTTGGCGGGTTACCCTGCTGGACCGCCAACTCAACAGCGGCTACCTATCGGACGTCATCAAGGATGACACCCGACTCACTCTCCTTGAAGTTGACCTTACGGACATCGCGGCAACCGAACGAGCAATCCGCGGCCTGGGGCGTCTGGACTCCGTTGTCCACACAGCCGCTTTGATTGCAGCCCGCGCACAAGAAGACATTCTGGAAACACTCGAGATCAACGTGGCGGCGTCGCTGCGGTTGGCATGCCTTGCCAAGGAGTCCGGTGCCGGCCGGTTGGTGGTCGTTAGTAGCTGGAGCGTCTATGCGGATGATCAGAAGCAGGCGATTACCGAAGAATCACCCCTCAAGACCAGGTTCACTTCGTACTACACCGCCTCGAAGCTGGCCCTCGAGCATATGCTGAGCGCGTTCGCAGCAGATCAGCAGCTTCCCACGATTGCTCTTCGGCCGACGGTGATCTACGGCTACGGCCCTAACCTCGGTGGCGGCGTCGGCAGTGCTGCCATTGAGGCGCAGGTCCTGCGTGCAATGCGTGGAGACGACGTCACAGTTCCAGATAACATCATTTCCCAGACCGAACTTGTCTACGTCCAAGACGTTGCAGAGGCAGTAGCGGCGGCCGCTGGCGACAGCCCCATGAATGAACTCTTCATGGCCTACAACGTTGGATCTGCCGAGACAACTACAGTCGAGCAACTGGTTGAAACACTTGCGGAAATCTTCCCTGAAGCCAACGTCCAAGTGGGGCGCGGCCTTGATTACTCGGTGATTCCTCCCCGGCAAAGCCAACCGACAGAGCTCACAGCAATGCTTCGGGACCTTGTGCCCATCCCCCCACGAACTCGCTCCGCCGGATTCCGTGCCTTCGTCGCGGAACTTCAAGCGGCCGCGAACGGAAATCTTGAAACCCTAGGAGAAAACAAATGAATCCAGCAGCAGAGACTGAATTCTTCGAAACAGTCATAGCCGGAGTGGGATTCGGCGGTATCGCGGCCGCCCACGACCTGCTGGAGAGCGGCCGAACGGATTTCGTTCTTCTGGAAAAGGCCCCCGAAGCCGGGGGCGTCTGGCGGGACAACACCTACCCGAATGCAGCATGCGACGTTCCAGCCCATCTCTACAGCTTCTCATTCGCGCAAAACTCCGAATGGTCATGCAACTACGCCAGCCAACGGGAGATCCTCGAGTACACGAATCGCGTTATCGATGAGCTGGGACTCCGGGAGCGCATCCGCTTCGAGGAAGCCCTGGTTAGAGCGCAGTGGATTAGCGAAAAAGTGGTTTGGCGTCTGGAGACCTCCCGGGGACGGGTCATTGAATGCCGATACTTTATCTCCGCCCTCGGAACGCTCAACCAGCCCTTGATTCCGGATCTGCCGGGTCTGGGCGACTACCAAGGCCAGATTGTCCACACTGCGGAATGGCTGCCAGAGATTGACATGACAGGAAAACGTGTCGCAGTGATCGGTGCGGGGGCCAGCGCCATCCAAGTAGTCCCACATGCAGTTGAACAGGCAGACTCCGTCTTGGCGGTCATCCGGACGGCCCCCCATGTGATGCCGAAGCCCGAGGAATTCTACGACGAGATGGCTAAGGAGCATTTCCGAAACCATCCAGAAATCCTTAAGGAGCTTCGAAAAGAACAATACGACTACTGGAACCACTCCACGCACGCCCAGGCTGTCATGGACGAGGAGTTTCTGCAGACAGCCGAAACTGTCTGGCGAGAGCACATGGAATCTGCTGTCAGTGATCCACAGCTGCGGGAAATACTCACCCCCGACTCTCGCTTCGGCTGTCGCCGTCCGGTCGTGTCCAACAGTTTCTACCCAGCCCTTGCCGATCCGAAAACTACTGTCATCGACTCGGGGATAGAACGGCTCACTGCCTCAGGTGTTGTCTCGGAAACCGGCGAGAAGTTCGACGCTGACATTGTCGTACTTGCTACAGGCTTCCGTGCAACAGAAATGCTTAGCCATGTTGAGATCGTAGGGGCCGGCGGGTGGCCACTGACGGAGGAATGGCAGGAGGGCCCCGAAGCTTACAAGGGAACGATGGTCAAGGGATTCCCCAACTTGTTTCTTGTTACCGGTCCGAATACCCAAGCTTCTGGATCGCTCATCGGCGTTATCGAGGCTCAGACGAGGTACATCACCAAATGCCTGGAGGAGGCGGTCCGTCAGCAAAGCCCCGTCATTGAGGTGACAGCCCAGGCGCAAGCAACATTCAACTCCGGCCTCGAAAAGATGATGGAGAGAAGTGTTTACATAGCCGGGGGATGCCATAGCTGGTACAGGCTGGGCGGGACCGGTCGGGTGGTAACGAAGTGGCCCGGAAGCCTCTCGGACTTCGAGACAGAACTTGAAGACGTCGTACTGGATGACTTCACTTTTTCGAAAGCCTCCGAGCGATTCTTGACGCTTGTCGGCGACTAGACGAGCCCGGGCTGCGCCCCTTCTGCGTATACCGGGGTCTGATGGGACACCTGTTTTGCTTCCGATCCCCCATGCCCGCCGGTCTTGCTGTGTGTTCGAGAAGATTGCACTGGAAAGTGAGGTGGCAGAGATGCCCTCCGCTGAATTGAATTCCGTCGTCGAGATGCTGGCACAGTCCGTCCCGGACTTTAGCGATGACATCCACGAACTTCGGAGCCGTTTCGCTGATTTGGCCGCGAGGAACAAAATCGATGCTGGCATCACCCTAAGCCGTCGAACGGTTGGAGGCGTCGAGGTGATTGAGACTTCGCATGCACCAGACCTCCCCACGACCGTCCTTTTCTTCCATGGGGGCGCGTATGTCGCCGGAAGCGCTACAGAATCCTTGTCGCTGTCCTCTCAGGTCGGCGTTGCGGCCGGCGCCAGGGTTGTTTCAGTCGACTACCGTCTCGCTCCCGAACATCCGTTCCCGGCAGGAGTGCAGGATGCGTTAAATGTGTATGCCGAGCTTATCGAGGACGGCACAAAGCCGGAGAGTATTGTCTTTACGGGTGCGTCGGCGGGCGGGGGACTGGCCATCAGCCTACTCCTTGCTGCCAAGGCGCAAGGTTTGCCCATGCCAGCCGCGTGCGTCGTGTTCTCGCCCTGGATTGATCTGGAACTGACCGGCGAGTCTTTGCGCACCCGGGCCGACGTGGATCCTTCCCTTACCTTGAACGGCCTCCGTCGCGCGGCCGTGGATTACCTGCGCGGCAGATCACCCAGGCACTCAGGAGCCAACGCCCTGCATGCCAGCTTGGCTGGACTTCCGCCCTTGCTTATTCAAGTCGGATCACGGGAGATTCTGTTCGACGACTCCATCCGGCTCGCGGCCCATGCCGGGGCTGCAGATGTCAGTGTTGAGCTTCAATGCTGGCCTGAAATGGTGCATGTGTTCCAGGCGTTTGCCGCGCGACTGCCGGAAGGGCAAGCGGCGCTACAAGCGGCCGGTAGCTTCATTCGTACTAAGCTAACCCCTTAGTGAAACCTCCACATCCTACCGACCGCCTATTTCTGACCGGCCGTTCTCGCCGCCGGCCTCGGACCTCAGAATACTGACGATTTCATCCTGGGTGTGGAAGATGAGGTCCAGCTTGTCGGGAGCATAAAGCGATTCCAACCGCGCCACTGGCACGGAAACCGAGAACGTGGCCATCGACCTGCCGGGAGGGGTGGAAAGAGGGACTGCCAGTGCGGCGACACCTATTTGGGCTTCCTCGCGGCAAATGGCGTATCCGCGTTTCCGGGTCCGCTCAAGTTCGGCAAGAAGTTCTTCGAACTCCTTGTCCGGGAGATAGCTTCCCGCGAGCTCAGCACCCTTGCCACGATACAGCCGCTCGAGTTGCTCCGGAGGAATATGTGCCAGCAACGCCCGACCTCCGGCAGTCGTGTGCGCCGGCAAGACTGAGCCGGCTCTGTCACCGATACGGAGTACAGAAGTCGCTTCGACAGTCATCAGAACCCTAGCGTGGATGCCGACCCGGACTGTGAGGTTTACCGTCTCCTCAAGGCGGGAACAAAGAAGTTCAAGCGAGGGCCGGGTCAGTTCCCGCAGGGTTTGTGTCCAGGATGACCCGATGACCGGAGCTCCTAGCGCAGGCCCGGCCACGTAGCGCCGGGAATCATCCTGCAGGGCAAACCCCCGGTACATGAGCATCGACATCAAGCGATGGGCCGTGGAGTACGCAACGTCGAGTTTCGACGCAACATCGGTGATGCGAACGGCCCCCTCGTCGCGAAGAATACTGAGGATCCGCAACGCGTTATCCACCGAATCAATCGGGTACGGAGGGCGCTTGTGTTCAATGGTTGCTTTCTTCACAGCGGAAACAATACCCCCAAGTTGCAGGATGGGAAAGACTCTCTTGTTTCGGGCCGTACTTGCCACCCAGCGTGGCCGTTTAGTTCTGCGCCAACCTCCCGGTCCTGCGTAATTTCTGCTACGAAGAAAGACATTGAAAGACGCTTCTATGCGGCGTGAACTGGTCTCCTGGCCCTGGGAACAAGAGTCGGTGTGGAGGCAGCGAAGCCAGTTCACCGACGTACACCATGAAGGGCATACAGGACAGGACAAATCATGCTGAATCAAATTGAAGAACGCACCCCGTTCCAGACCAACCTGCGAGAGCGCCAATGGAAGCTGTTGCTCGGTGGCGAACTTCGGGATGCGGAAGGTTCGAAGGTCTACGAGAGAATCAGTCCCTTCACCAGGGACACCATTACCCAGGTCCCCAACGGTTCGAAGGCGGACGCAGACACGGCGGCGGAAGCAGCCTACGCTGCGCGGCGGATGTGGCGCTTAACGACGGTTCCGGAGCGTGCCGCTGCACTTCTCAAGGCCGCGGACATCATTGAAGCCCACGGTGAGGAACTCGCTTATCTGGACTCAGTTGATGGTGGCTCTGCGTTGCAGAACTCGCGGATGGACGTCCGGCTGACCCTCGCCCATGCGCGTCTGTTCGCCGGCCTAGCGCTTGAGATGAAAGGTGACACCATTCCTGCCAGCACCGGCCTTCACCTGACTGTGAGGGAGCCGGTGGGCGTCGTCGTCAGAATCGTGCCCTTCAACCACCCGCTCATGTTCGCGGGCAAGGTTTTCGCGCCAATCCTGGCCGGAAACCCCACCATCCTCAAGCCCCCAGAAACCGCGCCGCTGTCAGCACTTCGACTCGGGGAGCTACTTCAGGATGTCTTCCCTCCTGGAGTCTTCCAGGTCGTGACAGGTCAGGGACGAACCGTCGCAGATACACTCGTGCGCCACCCACTGGTCCGGAGAATCGGCTTCATCGGCTCGGAAGAGACCGGACTAGCCATCCAGAAAGCGGCCGCCGAATCCGGTGTCAAGGAGGTTTCCCTTGAACTGGGAGGGAAGAACGCCATGGTTGTCTTCCCTGACGCCGACCTGGACAAGGCCGCCGAAGGCGCCATCAACGGCATGAACTTCGCCTGGTCGGGTCAGTCATGCGGATCCAACTCGCGGCTGCTCATTCATAGCAGTGTCCATGAGCAGGTTGTCGCCAAAATCGCTGACAAGCTCAAAGCGCACCGCCTCGGAGATCCCCTCGACCCCGGAACGGATCAGGGCACGGTGATCAACGAGAAGCAGTTCAATTCCGTCATGGGCTACATCGAGACGGCACGGAAGGAAGGGGCGACTGTTGTCGCAGGCGGCGGCCGTCCGGACGGAGAAGCCTTTGCAGAAGGTCTTTTTATCGCCCCGACGGTGCTGACGAATGTGAAGCCCGGCGACACTGTCGCCCAGGAGGAGATCTTTGGGCCGGTGCTGTCGGTCCTTACCTTTGAGACCGAAGAAGAGGCAGTGGAGATCGCCAATGACTCCCCGTATGGACTCACCGCGAGCGTATGGACTGCTGACCTGAACCGCGCACTGCGGGTGGTCCGGGAAATTGAAGCGGGATTCACCTGGATCAACGACTCCGCCAAACACTTCCCCAACGTCCCCTATGGGGGAGTCAAAGCGTCAGGGTTCGGCCGCGAAGAGAGCATTGAAGAACTGCTCAGCTACACCGAACTCAAGACGATCAACATCGCCTACTGAGCCTTCGGGCTCATCATCATCTCAACGAGGAGAATCGTGAGTTATCTCGGACTGGACCGAAAGGTCATTGTCGTCACAGGGGCAGGGCAAGGTATCGGCGCCGCCTACGTCCAAAGGCTGGCGAATGAGGGCAGTACTGTCATCGCCGCCGACAGGAACTTCCAAGGCGTGGCTGCTCTGGCGGAATCGCTATCGCACAAGGGCAAGGTTTTGCCGGTGGAGGCCGACGTCTCCTCGGCCTCTTCGTGCGCCGATCTGGCCCGGAAAGCGATTGGCGAATATGGTCGAGTAGACGGGCTTATTAACAATGCCGCAATCTTCTCCACCATAACTATGAGGCCCTTCTGGGAGATCCCCGAAGCAGAATGGGACACCCTCATGGCGGTCAACGTCAAGGGCCCCTGGCTGTTGACCTCAGCACTGCTGGCAGGCTTAAAAGCTTCCGGCAAGGCAAGCGTCGTGAACATCGGTTCCGACGCTGTCCAGCTGGGCCGCACCGGGTACACCCACTACGTGGCCAGCAAGGGCGCCGTCGCGGGGATGAGCTATTCCATGGCCAAGGAACTCGGGCAATGGAATATCCGCGTTAACACCCTCTCCCCTGGCCCCGTCTACACCGAGGTCGACCGCGGCACAGTCACACCGGAGCAAAAGGAAGCCATGCTTGCCCGTCAGGCACTGCCCCGGACAGCAGGACCGGACGACATGACGAGCCTGGCCGCCTTTCTGCTCTCCGATGACAGTGGCTACATCACCGGCCAGACCATAAGCGTCAATGGCGGCCTTCTTCACCGATGACTCAGGAACGGGAATCATGAACACCGACATTAGGGAACTCGTCTCGCTTTCTTCCCGGATCCTTGGCGGAGCTGACCAAGGCGATTTCATCTGGGGGCATGCTTCAGCCCGTGATCCGGAAGGACGTGGAGCGTGGATCAAGGCCAGTGGCTGGGGCCTCCAAGAAGTCACTCCAGATCGCGTCCACCTTGTGGACAGGGAAGGTGCCGTCGTCGAAGGGGAGGGGCGCCGTCACCTTGAGTACCCCATCCATACTGAGATTTACGCGGCCCGTCCAGATGTTGGAGGGGTTGTCCACACGCATTCCCCGCATGCTGTCGCTTTAGCCGCGGCAGGTCAGGAACTGGTGCCGGTCAGTCACGCGGCGAACTTTTTCGTCCCGCCATCGGTCCCGAGATTCACCCTGACCGCCGATCTCATCTTTACACAGCAACTCGGGGTGGCCCTCGCGGAAACCCTTGGAGGCGCCCGGGCTGTCTTTCTCGTCAATCACGGGATCGTCGCGGTAGGCCCGGATCTTCAGTCAGCAACTGTCGCGGCAATTTTGTTGGAACGGGCAGCCGAACAGCAGCTCGTGACGCTGGGCTACGGCGGCGTGCCGGCCTGGTCCGCGCCCGAGGAGTCGCTGGCAAAGCGCGAACGGATCTACAACGAGACCGCCATAAGCAACGTTTGGGACTACCTGGTGCGCCAGCTGAAGTAGGTGTTGTCCCCGGTTTTCTGCAACGGAGAAACCCGTGGGCGGACCAAGACAGCAAGAGTAGCTTGAATATATAAGCCGGAGTGATACACATCACTGGCTTCCCAGAATTGTCACGCAAAGGAGCGTATAAGTGGGATACATCATTGGAATCGACGTTGGGGGCACTTTTACCGACGCTGTTTTGGCCGACGATGAAGGAAACATCGTCGGAGCGAAAGCACCATCCACACCGCCAGATTACTCTGAAGGCGTTCTGGACGTTATCGGCGTCCTGGCGGAACAGATGGGCCTGACGGTGCGGCAGGTGCTGGCCAATACACAACATATCGCGCATGGCACGACGTCGTCGTTGAACGCACTTGTTATGGGCAACGTCCCGCCAGTTGGTTTCATCACCACACGCGGTCACCGCGATTCCATCTACATCATGAACGTTGAAGGCCGGTACCTTGGCGGCTCACCAGAGCAGCTGCAAAGCGTTGTGACCCAATCAAAATCCCATGGTCTGATCCCAAAGCGCCATGCCCACGAGGTCACCGAGCGCGTAGACCGTGACGGAAACATCATTGTCCCGCTGGACGAGGACGACGTCCGGATGACCGTTCGCGATCTTATCGATCAGAACGTCTCAGGGATCGCAGTCTCGCTGCTGTGGTCATTCCGCAACCCTACCCACGAGCGACGAATCCGCGACATCATCCACGAAATCGCCCCGGAGATGTTTGTCTCAATCTCATCTGAGGTCAGTCCAAGGATCCGGGAATTTGCCCGAAACGCAACCACCATCATGAGCACCCAGATTGGCCCAGGGCTCAAGCACTACCTTGGAAACCTGGAGAATGCACTTCGTGAAGAGGGACTCAAGGGCCCGCTTCTGGTGATGCAGAGCAACGGCGGTGCCATTGTCGCTGAAGAGGCCCCTGCAAATGCAATCAGTACTGTAGGGTCTGTGCTCACCGGTGGAGTAGTAGGTTCGGTGGCACTAGGAGCTCAGCTGGGACACCCAAACATCGTCACAACCGACGTGGGAGGGACGACCTTCCTTGTAGGACTCGTTGTGGATGGCGAACCGGTTCGGTCGTCCACTACGGTCATCAATCACCACCCCATCAACGTCCCGACGCTTGAAGTGCACGCGATCGGTTCCGGCGGAGGTGCCATCGCTTGGATCGACAAGGGCGGAAACCTCCAGGTTGGACCCAAAAGCGCACAGGCAGTACCTGGGCCGGCATGCTACGACCAAGGCGGAACGGAGCCGACCAACACCGACGCAAACCTGGTTTTGGGAATCCTCCCCGAACGTGGCTTGCTTGGGGGCAAGAAATCTCTGAACATCCAGCGTGCCCGTGAAGCGATCCGCACACGCATCGCAGAGCCCTTGGGTATGAGCGTTGAAGATGCGGCCGCGGCCATCTATCAAGTGCAGAATGCGCAGACAGGTGACCTGCTTCGCAAGACAGTTGTTGAAGCAGGGCATGACCCCCGAGACTTCATCCTCTACGCCTTCGGCGGCGCAGGCCCCGCGAACTGTGCAGCATACGCCGCGGAACTGGGCGTACAGCAGGCGGTCGTTCCCCTGGGACCGGTTGCCTCCGCCTTTTCGGCCTTTGGCCTGGCCACATCAGATGTCGTGTTGACAGCGGAACTATCCGATCCGGCCACCTTTCCCCTCGATGCCAGGAGCGTTGAGCGGAACTTCCAGAAACTGGGCAACCAGGTACTGGCCTCCCTCGAACGGCAGGGGCTCAACTTCAAGTCCGTAGAACTGCACCGCGAGACCGACATGCGCTATTCAATGCAGCTGGCTGAACTGCCTATCCCTATGGACCAGGCGATCACGGCGGAGAGTTTGGAAGAGGCGGCTGCGCGGTTCGAACGTCGCTACGCCGAACTCTACGGAGAAGGTTCGGGATTCAGCGCAGCCGGGATCCAAGCCATCACGTATCGGGTCCGGGCTGAAGGCAAACTCGCCGTCTCCCTCGAGCTGCCACCAATTGACGCTGCCGACACCGCCGATCCGTCGGCGGCCCAGATTGCCACACGACCCGTGCGCCTCAGCTCCGCCGGCTACATGGATACTGCCATCTTCGACTACACAAAACTCAGAAGCGGCCATCAAATCACGGGACCGGCAGTCATCGAGGTACCGACCACGACCGTAGTTGTCCCAGAGGGCATGAGCGGCGAGATCGACAAGCTCGGAAATCTTGTCATTCTGACTCAGAAAGGTTCCCAGCTATGAGCATGACTATCCCCGGTTCCGAAGTGTATTCCAGCCGACCAAAGAGTCCAGATGAGCTTATGAATTCCCTCCCGCAGGGTTTTCCCATCCACTCCGTAACGCAGGAGCAGATCGACGCGGTGGACCCGCTGACCTACGAAGTCATCCGCCACCGCATCTGGTCGATCACAGAGGAGATGGGCGAGGCGCTGAAGAGGATGTCTGGATCGCCCATCGTGACCGACGCCAATGACTTCGACTTCGCCATCGGAGACGAATTCGGTCAGGAGGTCCAAGTCGGTCTCTACAACACCGGGCTTGTCGGCGCCGTCGACCTCGCGGTCTACTGGACGCTTCAGAACCGCGCAACAAACCCAGGCATTGAAGAGGGCGACATGTTCCTCTGCAACGATCCGTGGGTCGGTGGAGGCTTGCATCAAAGCGACGTCATCATCTATCAGCCTGTATTCCATGACGGAAAGCTCTTTGCCTGGACAAGCGGGATCTGCCACGAGCCTGACCTAGGCGGTGTTGGACTTGGTTCGTTTTCGCCGGCTGCTCAGGACGTCTTCAGCGAAGCGCTGCCCACACCACCGGTAAAGGTTGTCCGGGGTGGCCAATTGCAGGCCGATATGGCCGACATGTGGACGAGGCGCTCACGAGTTCCCATGCTCGTTGGCCTTGACCTCAGGGCCCAAGTTGGCGCCAACAACGTAGGCCGGCAACGTCTTCTTGAAGTCATTAAGCGCTACGGCGCCGACACCGTCAAAGCCGTCATGAAGCGCATGATGGCCGATTCCGAGAACAGGCTTCGCGGCAAGCTGAAATCGTTGCCCGATGGCACGTGGCGTGCCACCGGCTATCAGGATCAGTCTCACGAAGGCGATCGGTCGCTGCACAAGATCACCGTGGCCATGACGAAGAAGGACGATCACCTTACCTTCGACTTCACCGGAACGGACCCGCAGGCCGGAATGATCAACTGCACCTACGCAGGAATGCGCGGCGGAGTCATGATCGCGCTTCTACCGATCCTGGCCCACGACATACCGTGGTCCGCGGGCGGCCTGATGCGTTGTTTCGATCTGGTCTCAGAGGAAGGAACGATCAACAACGCCACTTTCCCGGCTGCCGTAAGCCGCGGACCCATCGGTCCGGCCTGGCTAACCGGAACACTCGTAGCAGAATGCCTGTCGCAGATGCTCGACCGCTCCGTGGATCTGGGCAAGAGCGTGCAGGCTGCTTGCTGTGGCACTTGGGACACTGCCGTCATCGCCGGACTGGACGAACGCGGAGAGGTACCCGTACCGTTCCTTAACATCCTCATGGAGCCCATGGCGGGAGGATATGGGGCTCGCCCGCAGGCTGACGGCATGGACACGGGAGGGCTCTTCTGCATTCCGATGGGACGTATCCCTGACACGGAAATGTCGGAGTTCCTTTATCCGATGCTCGTGCTCTGGCGCCGGGAGGAGACTGACTCCGGCGGTCCCGGTCGTATGCGTGGAGGTGTCAGCGCGTCGCTTGCATTCACCCCCCACGGCACCAGCGTTCCAATGGGGCTGGTCCTGGCATCGGCCGGCAAAGCCGTCTCACAGAATACAGGCCTGTCCGGCGGCTATCCGGGAAACACCGGTCTCGACCTGGTCGTGCGAAACGTGGACGTCTTCGACATGCTCAGAGCAGGAGTCATTCCTGAAACACTTGACGAGTTGGGCGGCGCAATCGAGATCGGCCAATGCTACGCACAAAGCGATGTCAAACCGGGCGAGGTCCTCTACATGCACTGGCAGGGCGGCGGCGGCTATGGTGACCCGCTGCTCCGGTCACCGGAAGCGGTCGAAGCTGATCTAATTGCCGGCAAAGTGACCGTTACGGCCGCAGAAGAAATCTACGGCGTCGCCTACGACGAAACCTCGGAACACGTAGACCAGGCACGCACCCAATCGCTCCGGTTACGGATCCTGGACGAGCGGAAGCAGCGGTCCACAGTCGAACCAGTCAGCACACGCCCGATTCTGAACGTCAGTCACGGTCGCCGGATCGACGACAACCTGATTGAGGTCCGCGTCGACGATTCAGTGCTCGTCGCCTGTGCACACTGCGGAGTGCAACTGGCCGACACTGCCACCGACGACGAGCTCTGGCTAGGGACCTTCGACGGCGCACCGAGAACTGCCGGGCCACAGGTCACTTCTGGCCATGCAACGTACGTGGACGGAGAAGTTGTCTTCCGCCAATACTGCTGCCCGAACTGCTGGACTGCAGTGTTCTCAAGCATTGTTCCGGTTGAGCACCCGGAGCACGCGCGGACCATCGCACTTTTGGGCCCGGAGGCGCGTGCCCTCGCTATGCAGGCACAGTGATGTAAGGACTGCTGCACGTCTCATGCCCTAAGTGAGCGGAACACATTCAAAAGGGGCTCGGGTGAACTTCACAGTAGCCCGGGCCCCTTTTCTCCATGACAAATTCCAAAGCCCTGAAAGAAACAATGAAAATCACCAAACTGGGACACGCAGCAGTTCTCGTCGACGTGAACGACGCGCGCATACTGATCGATCCAGGCAGCTTCTCCTCTGACGAAGCTTTCGGACTCAGTGGACTGGATGCCGTTATTGTCACCCACGGGCACCACGACCATGTCGCGCCCGAGCGGCTCGAAGATCTATTGGCCCTCAACACCGACGCGGTGTTGCTCGCCGGTGCATCCACAGCGGCGGGGCTCGGTCCTCTGGCCAAAGCGAATTTTCGCTTGCTGCTGCCGGATGAATCGTTGCGGATCGGTGACGTTGACGTAACGTCAGTAGGCGGTCTCCACGCAGTCATTCACGAAGATTTTCCTCGTGAGGAGAATATCGGTGTGGTGCTTAGTCCTGTCGACGGACCGAGATTCTTTCATCCGGGGGACAGCTATGAATACACTCCCGAAAATATCCAAGTGCTTGCCGTTCCCATCTCTTCTCCTTGGGGGAAGCTGTCCGAGGCAGTCGAGTTCGTTCGTTCTGTGAGTCCGGCAACCATTTTTCCTATCCACGATGCGCTTTTCAGCGAGCATGGCAAGAAGCTCTTCTGGTCCTGGATTCCGAAGCTGGTGGGAAGCGAAGTCAGCAGCATCAGTCCTTCAGAGGGGAATCCGGTGGTGTACAACAGGTCTGGCGAATTTGTTCGCAGCGCTAGCCTGGACGACCCCGCAGCATGAGCCGATTTGCCGCCGCACTTGACGTCAGCGGACCGCGGATAACAACCAGGCCCACCACAGGACAACAGCCGTCAGCAGCACATGGCGCCGACCTTCGTGGGAAAGCCGAACGGGCCGAGTATCGCCGTGAGATCACAGTATCGCGCGCCAACGACTTGGCTTCTCGCTTAAACCAGGAGATTGCGCTTGCGGAGAAAGAAGCGATTAACCGCCGGACTGGTGGGGGAGTCCGGGTCACACGACACAAACACAACAGATACACCGTGGAAGTTACCCGCGAAGTTCCCTTCGGTCTAACCCTTGAACGAGACCTTGCCTTCTAAGAACCCGTCCATCACTGCAGCACATGACCACAACCAGCCTGGACCCGTGACATACGACGATTGGATCTACTTGAACGCCGGAGATGAAGTGGTTGTTCAGCGCGTTGGCCAACCCCCATTGCCTGGTCAGATTGACGAAATTAATGAGGACGCCACAGTTTTCTGGGTCGACTTACACCACGGCCGAGGACGGATCATGGTCTACGAGAGTGACGGATCACTGGTCATTCGCGCAGGGCACGCTTAGCGCATGTGCATAGGGTTCCAGGCGCTCATCACCTCCGCCGGCCGGACCTGGAACATCTAGGGCATTCCTCCGGTACCCTTCAGTAGGTCGCCCAACGAGGGCCGAGTCCCCTTCCGAAGGACCATTCCCTCAGGCAAACCCTCTACAGCAACCTGAGTCCCCGATACATCAAGCTTTAGCCGGGCGCCACCGATATTTGCATTAGTTGAATGCAGGGTCCCCCAGCTTTCAGGAAGCGCCGGATCCATCCACAACGAACCCTCGGACACGTCAGCCTCATAACGCAAAAGGCTTCGAAGCAGCATTACAGGTGTCGCCGAGGACCAAGCCTGAGGAGAGCACGCCGTGGGGTAGGGAAGAGGGGAAAGGTAATCAGAACGGCTGAACCCACAGAACAGTTCGGGCAATCTGTTATCCGTGTACTCGGCCGCCTCCATCAGCGCTGAGGCAAGTTGCTGTGCTTCCTTCACGAATCCGTATCGCATCAGACCGGCAACGATTAGTGCATTGTCATGCGGCCAGACCGAGCCATTGTGATAACTGACCGGGTTATAGGCACGCATATCAGACGCCAAAGTGCGCACGCCCCAGCCGCTGAACATTTCAGGGGACATAAGCCGGTCAACAACCTGGCGCGCCTTGTCCTCAGCTACGATTCCAGACCAGAGGCAGTGCCCCATATTTGACGCGCAGGCATCTACCGGACGTTTGTCTCGGTCCAATGCCACGGCGAAATAACCACGCTCCGGAAGCCAGAACTCTTCGTTGAACTGTCTTTTTAGCCGGTGCGCACAGTCCCGCAACTCAGTAGCCAAAGCAAGGTCGCCGGCTTCATAGGCTATCCACGCCCGCGCAAGGTAGGCGGTGTACACGTAGCCCTGCACTTCACACAAAGCAATCGGAGGTTCCGCGGTGCGGCCGTCAGCAAAATTGATGCCATCCCAAGAATCCTTCCAGCCCTGATTGACGAGCCCCTGCTGGTTCAGACGCTCATACTCAACGAAGCCATCCCCGTCGCGGTCGCCGTATTCTCGGATCCAGTCCAGGGCTCGGTCCGCATGCGGGAGCAGCATTGCGACATCCTCAGCAGCTACACCCCATCTGGCGACCTCACCGAGCAGTGTGACGAAGAGCGGAGTCGCATCCACCGTGCCATAGTAGGCGGACTTGCCAGCAAGTGCGACACCCATATTCACGCCAAACCGCACTTCATGGAGTATCTTGCCCGGCTGTTCCTCGGTGCGGGGATCCACGACCGAACCCTGCCTTTCGGCCAGCGTCTGCAACGTTCCCAAGGCCAGTGAGGCGTCAACGGGCAGCACCATAAAAGACGCCAGCAATGAATCGCGACCGAACAACGCCATAAACCAAGGAGCACCTGCAGCAACGACCATCCGGTCTGGCCGCTGCGGGTCCACAATCCGCAGGGCACCGATGTCATCGCGGCTGCGCAGGATGGTTTTCTCGACAGACTGATTTCCAATGCTGAGAACAGAGACAGTTTCCACCCAGGCCTTCTTGCGGAGTTCCTGGGGCGAGGGGGAGTCCGGGGTGGGGTGCAGAAGCCGTGTTATGTCTTCGGCGTTATCTTCTTCCACGGAAGGAACGACGACCAAGCGCACGCTCCACTCGCCGTAGGCAGGGATGAGCATCTGGTAGGAAACTCCCTCGGTATCCACTGTGCAGCCTGGCGCATGCACTGTGACACCCTTCCGGACATCCTGCCAGACGGCCTCGATCCTGACTTCATCGCGTTCGTGCAGCCGCAACTTTTCCCAGTGTCGATGAAATCGCCCGTCTTTGACTTCAAACAGATCGGCGAAGTCGGCGTCCACCGAGAGCGTCACTTCACAGCGAATCGGCTCACGGAAATAGTTGTGGATGGTGATGTACTCGATGATGCCCGCCCCAACTATCCGTTTCCGTTCGACGGTCATCGTACTATCTGCACGGCCGGCGTCGCCCGCTGCCCTCCCGAGGTAGGTTCCCTGAAATGGCGAAGGTGTCCAAGCACCTAATGGCTCAAGCGGTTCGCCGTTCACGGCAAGACACCAACGCGAAAGTATTCTCGTGTCTCGATAGAAGACGCCATGAGGATGATGGGGCAGGATGTCCCCGTTTGAAAGCGAAATACAGAAGGATGAACCCTCAACGAGTGTTATGGCCCCAGGACCCGTGGAACCTGCCAAGTTTTCGGCATTCCATCCGGCCATCATCGGCTCCTTTGAACGAATGCCGAGTTCCTTACTTGAATCTACGCTCTTCGCCAGGCGGCGCCTAGGTGCCTGCACGCCTTAGCAGAGTACAGGCAGGAAGGCAGGAAGGCAGGAAGGCAGGAAGGCCGAGGTGCCTTCGCAATTCTTTGCGACGGCACGAGGAACCAAGGGTTCAGAGCTATACCAAGGGCGCGTGGCTTACCTGGAGGCAAAAGGACAAGTCGGCCTCTTTGTGGTCACAGATGACCTCGAGGAAGCTCCCGCGGCTACGCCTGAATTGCCACAGAAACCTTATACGACGCCCGCCTAGATCACACCCAGGACGCCATAGCTCGCGCCCGGCTTCTAGGCTGCGACTTTCCGGTCTGCCTGACGCCGCCTTTGACGGCAGGCTTCGGAGGACGCCAGTAACGGTCAAAGCCTGATTATTCGTACGCGCCAAGGAGCGGATCGGACCCGCCGGACACATGACGCGCTCACCACCTCCGAATTGGAACAGGTCATTAAGCGGGCGCGACGCGTCCTCTGTCGAGGAGATCGCCGCGGCCGAGCCGCACCTACTTCGAGGCGGCGGTCCGGATGACGCCGATGGCTTCCTGGAGGCCCTGGAGGAACGTCGGCACCACTTCGCAGAAGATCCGGGTCATGGTGACGATCGGCGGGGCGAAACCGAGGAAGACGGCAATCAGGTTCACGGCGACGCAGAAGGCGGCAGCCCAGGCGAGTCGGGAGACCAGCGTCTGCGGTGTGTGTACGACTACGGCACTCAGGATGTTCCTTGTCCTTAGGATAAACGGAGATACGTATCTATAGAGGCAGTAGAGAGTTTCCTTTATAGGAAGTCCTAAGCAGTAGCCTCGAGGAGCTCTAAAGGGGGAGTCTTGCGGAGGAGTCGCTTGAGGGTAGATTCCGAGATGCCGATTTCGGCAGCGATCTGGCGGTTGGACATTTTTCCCTTCATGCCCAGCGCGATACTCACCTGCTCGGGCTTCGAGGCGGCGGCCCAGGCGGCCTTGGGGTCAGCCGTCGCGCGGTGGACCTTCGACGGTGCAGAGACGGCAGCCACTACAGCCTTCCGAGGGGCGGCGGCTGCGGCCACAGCCAGCACCGGTACGGCGGGGGTCGCAGTGCGCTCCGGACGTTCTGCGGTAATGACCCGGGAGGGTGCTGCTGCTTCGGCCTCTGCCGGCGAAGCGACCTCGCCCGTCGGGGCGACGACAGGGATGGCGGCCGGAGCGGGGTCTTCGATGAACAGGTTCTCTAGCACCAAGCTGGCGCCCAGGGCGCCCAGCGGCATCAACGCTGACAGCGTTGCGCCGGCGTAGGTGCCCACGCCCCAGCTGGATGCTGGCGTGGCGACCAGGACATGGAAAGTATTGGCGGCCATAGAGACCAGGATCCAGAAGGCGGTGGCGGCGTTGGTCATCCAGGTGGACTGCCCACGGGCCCGGTGAAGCAGGGTTGCCAGGGTGAAGAGGAGCAGCGCCAAGTCGATCACGGCCGGGACTACGCACTGCAGCGCAGCGGGGATCGCCATAAAAACGGCCAGGGATGCGAGGCCGGAGAAGCTAGCGGCGAAGGCACCGATGTAGATCGCGGCGGCGATGCCTGCGGCCGCGAAGGCGACGGGACGGCTCTCCGGGCTGATCCGGGCGGCTTTTGCGGGGGGCATAATGCTCCAAAACTGTGATTGTTTAAATGTAATGGTTTAGTTACATTCTACACGACATTTCTGAAATGCATCCATGACAATCCACTGCGGATGTGACACGCTTGAAATATGAGATCTGAAGCCCCCAGGAGCCTCCGGGGCCTAGTGCAGCCGAAAGACCTCGCCGGGTACATTTCGGTTTCGGAGGAGACATTCCGTGTCTGGAGAAGCCGGCGCCAGGCTTGGGTGGAGCAGGGGCGGCCGCCGTCGAAGGCGGTCTGGACGCTACTGCCTGAACCCGTGAAGGACCCAGAGCGGCCGGGCGAACCGTTCCTGTTCAATGGCGCTTACGCCTACGACGTCGATGACGTAGTGAGGCTGCGGGCGGCCTTGGCGGGGCACAAGGTTCGTGCGGGCAACCCCGAATGGGCCCAGACCTTTGATAGAGGAGAGAAGCGTGGTTGATAACGAAGCGAGTGAACCGCGGGCAGGCGTTCGGCCCGAGCGCGGAAAGAGCTGGGACAGCGTCGTGATTGACGAGGAGTCACTGCCTTGGGAGGCGGATGCCTTCCGTGGGCTGATGGATGCAGAAATGGTGTCCGCCTATCTTGGTTACCCACGCGGGACGATCCGTTCATGGGGGAGCCGACGGAAGGACGGAACCGGAAGGGGCGGTGCTCCGTCGAAGTTTCCGGAGCCGCTCCCTCGCAAGCTAGGAAACGTGGTTCTCTGGGATGAAGCTGACATCATCGCCTTCCGGAGGCGTCGTGATCTGGAGGCTAAAGCGAAGAAGCAGAGTGGCAGTTAAAGCTGAACATGTGCAACACATCTGTTTTAGCCTGTAGGGTCGGTGGATGACTACTACGAGCCTTGCTTATGTCCACATGACCCTCCAGGAAACCGCAGCTGCAGTCCATGTCACCTACGGCAATGCCCGGAGCCGCATGAATCGAATCGCGCACGGGGAGAATGCCCGGTGCGGCTTTCCCGAACCGCGGGAGAAGATCGGTGGCGCCTACCTCTTCGACGCGAAGGACGTCGCCCGTTTCATCAAGGACCACGGCATCACCGAGCCGGCGCACTGAGCAACCGAGTACGGCCACCAAGAAATGACCCCGGACCGCAGAGGCGGACCGGGGTCACTTGTTTAGCGGAGCGCCCAGGCGATGGCCAGGGTCAACGGGATGGTGAGCCACGCGGCGCTGAAGGCCGTGCAGACGACGGTTGCCAGGAGATTGAGGAACTTTGTTTGTGCGTTGCTGCGGGCCTTGGTCATGGTGTCCCTTTCAATGCGTTCCTTGCTTGTCATAATGGCTCATAATGACGGACGGAACCTCTGGCTATTGATTCCGCCACTCGCTTGCCGGACTTCGTGGATAGCCATGAAGTGTGTCGTCACGTTCTTCGGGGAGGCTGGCGCTGCTCACGTTGTGGATGTGGACATGAGCACCAGGCCGTATGGCTTGGGTGGCGTGCCCGATGGTCTCGACCTGTTTGATGACAGCGGCGTGTCCGTTCAGGGCACTGGTGGTGAACTTGTGTCGAGCTGGAATGGGCCCGGTGATGTGCGTGGTCGTGCTGTCGAGTTCGATGATCTCGCCAGCGGCGACGTCGGCAAGTGCCACGGCCACGTTGTCTGTGGACGGGGAGAGGATGATGGCGCGTGGCTTGTGGTGGTCGCTGGCCGGTGAACGATTGTTGGACGGCTGTCAGGAGCACGGGCTCTCTGTCAATTCGACGGCGGTCGCGGCCAGCAGTCCGTTTGGCTTGTGGTTCAAGCCTACTAAGTCTTCGGGCGTAGGCGTGCTTGCTCCACAAGTTCTGGCATCCACGGCCTGTGGCCCTTTCGTAATTCGATACCTTGAGGCAGTCCTTTAACGGAGGGGACGGAATTGGCAATATCGATGGTGATCCTGCCCTCAGCCAGAGGCGCGTTCGTGATGTGCAGATCGCCAAAGGTTTCAGGCAGTGCGGGGTCCATCCACAGACCACCGAGGGAAACGTGCGTGTCATACCGCATCAGGCTCATCACCAGGTGGATGGGCGTAGTGGCTGCCCAAGCCTGGGGCGAGCAGGTCCTCTGGGAGGGGCTGCGCATCGGCAATCTCAGCATGGACGAGCAGCAGGAACGTGCGCTACTGAAGGTCCTTCTGCAGATAGGCCCGGCCGGCACCGTCTTCGCCGCTAGCGGGATAACCATGGAAGAGCGGGCGGTGGATCTGAACGTCATTGGCTCGAAGCTGCACAGCAGGACACGCGTCCGGCTCATGATTCCCTTCCCCGTGCGCCTCGACCAATGGCGCAAGGCATCCCCGGCGGACCGTGCGGGCATCCAGCTCTCCGAACCGAAATCCGTTCAGGTCCGCCTCAAGGGTCAGGGCACCGTGCAGGAGACGCTGGAACGCCTGGCGGGCGGCACCGATGAATACTTGGGCAACGCCAACATCAGTGTCAGCGCCGAGACGTCGGGGAAATACAAAGGTGTTCCCGTCCTGACCTTCGACGTCAAAGGCGAGGTCGTGGGGGTTGTGGGCGGGCGCTACCGCGAAGAGGAGTCGGAGCTCTTCGCCGCCGTGCTCGAACGGGGCTTGAAGACCGTTGGCCTGCAAGTTCGCCGCAGCACCTTCGGCGGCAACGCGTTGTACTCCACGGTCGACTTCAGCTGATTCCTGAGCAGTTGCCGGTTCCCCGGCCGTGAGGGACACTCACGGCACGGCCGGTCCAAGAATGCCCGGCTGGTGGACCTAACCCTGCGTCTCGACGGTACCTGAGCCGGCATGAGGAGATCCGAGGATTGCTTGCACGAGTGGTGTCCCCTGGCGGGCAAGACGAGGCGGCTGTCTCGGCTTGGGACCGGCTCCAGGACTTATTTACCGGATGTCTGTGTGCGGGGTGATGGGCTTACGATCGTGGGCTTCAACGTTCGGCGTCGTTGGTGTTAGTGCATGTGGGTTTTGGTTGTGGCCAAAAAACATCCACCACGTTTCGGCCAAGCCGGAGAACACCAGCCACAGCACGAGGGCGGCCCTCAGCTCATCGACTGGAATCTGCAGACCACCGAAGGTGACGATGAAGACGCCCAACGTCAGCCACCACTGAAAACGGTGAATGCTTCTTTCCGCGGCCGTGTCCTTTTGGTTCTTGCGCAGGTACGTCCTGTAATCGACTCCGTGCCACACGAGAGCCATGAAACCCATTGCGCCGGCCACGGCACCAGCCCAGAACCAACTGTGCGCAGGCATTAAGTAGATCAAGGTAAGAACAGGGCGGCAGCCAGTTCCGTCAGCGACGTGCGCGCCTCCGAGCGGTATATCGGATTCCTTGCGAGACGACGATGGCTGACTTGAAGGGCGACGAACGCAAGCCCTAGTAAGGCTGCCGCAGACGAAGCCAGGTACTCGAAGTATGGCGACCACTCCGGGGTCAAATTCTACGGCTGCATCCGGCCTCCTCGTGAGAGTGCCGACGGTACGCTGGGGCTCGCGCGGGTGAAAGAGCGACGGCATAAGCGACCGCGGGAACCTCGGTCCAGGTGAACTGAGCGCGGGTTCCCGGCTGAAACGCCTGCGCATACGCGCCACGCGCCACGCGCCACGCGTCTACAGGAGGCGATCTCCGGCCCGTTCCCGGCCCGTACCTCCGTGGCCCCGTAGCGGCGCTTAGAGGGGCTTAAACGGGCGCCGGCGACCTACAGTCGCCCCACTTGCGCATAGGGTGCCCGCGGCTAACGCGCGCCCTTCTATTCGGCCCTCTTACGTAGCGAGCAAATTCAAACGTTCGGAGCATGTCAGCGACGGGGGCGACTCGCCGGACCTCCATCCCAAAAAGTTGCCCGGCTTGACGCGCCTGGTCCCATTAACGACAACCGCATTAACGACGACGGCGCGTTGCCCGCTCAAGGAGCTACGCGCCGTCGTCGTACTTCTGGATGACGACCTGTGCAGCAGCAAAGTCTTAGCTGTGGAAGTTCACGAACTGCCCGCAACTGGTTGGGCGGTATTGATCGATGCTGACAGCCGCTAGATTCCGCTTTTCAGGGTTGGCCGCGATGGGCGGAAACTGACCCATTGCGGACCTCTTGCGGACTTTCTGCGGACTGGGGGTCTACCTGAAGGGGTCATTCTCTGGATCGGTCAACCACACACTTGGCTTGTCTGGGTTTTCTCGTATCCACACCACCAGGCGCTCGACATCGTCCGCGTGGAGCATCATTCGGTTCTTGCCGAGTCGCGTGTTGATGCCTGAGACTCTGCAGTATCGCCGGAGAGCGGTCGCACTCATACCCAGATCGGGAGCGACCTGCTCAGGGGTGCGGAAGAGCGCCTTCGGTGCCGTGAGCGGCTTGGTTGTTGCATCCTCCGCAGGTCCCGGGTCTTCTTTTGCCCACGGCAAGTCAGTTGCCCCGGGTTCTCTGCTCACAGAACCCCGCCCGCCGGGTGGTTCCGCCGGAAGCGAGTCAAGCCACTCGGCAAGATCCTCGTGCCGGATGACGCCCTTACTGTTGGCATATCGGGCGACGAGATTGCAAGCCTTGACTTGATAGCGGATCGTGCGTTCGGAGTAGCCCGACTGCTCAGCCGCTTCCTCGAACGTGTACGCGAGTTTTTGAACCGTCATGCAATCGATAGTAGGAGGACGTCCGGGTGGAAGTTACCTGCACCATTGAAGCGCCGGACGGCAGCTTCAGCCATGTCACCGGGACGGCCGCGACCTATGAACAAGCTTTGGCAGCGGCCAGAGCGCAGGTGCCCGAGGGCAGCCGCATGGTTGCGATCAGGACCAATTCCTAAGAAACCGGATTAGCCGTCGGCGCGAGTTGTCACAGTCCCCGACTTTGTGACGGCTTGCGCCGACGCTTGGCGGGCTCTCCATGAGTGTGTCCGGCAAGCGCCGGAACAGTAGCGACGATCTGACCGCGATACCCGACGCACGTCCAGTGTGAACATACGGCCGCATTCGGCACACCGAGGCGCACCACCCGCTCCTGGGGAGAGAAGCCATTCCAACTCAACAAGGTTCACGGCGGCGGTGCGACGTCGGCGCCGGTACTCCTGGTCCCGGCACGTGGGCGAGCAGTACACAGCATCCTTACGTTTACTGCCGGCCATAAACCGGCCGCAACAGACGCACCGCTTCCGCTGTGCTCGGCCAGAAGCCCGAGGCTCCGATGGTTCCACTATCCAAGGTCCACCCGGCGGCTCTGGCCGACAAGCATTCACGAGGCCGTGTCCTGACACCACCGGGATCCTGCGGCATGATGAAGTCATGTGCGGACGCTACGTTGTTTCGAAATCGGTTGCCGACCTGATGGCCGCCTTCAGCGTCAAAGAGTCCTACGTCGATGACCTTCAACCCTCCTACAACGTGGCCCCAACTGACACGGTCCCGTTGATCCTGGACCGGAGCTCCGGGGACGACGAGCCGGTGACGAGGAAGCTGGTAACGGCGCGATGGGGACTCGTGCCGTCGTGGGCGAAAGACCCAAAGGGCGGCGCGCGACTCATCAACGCCAGAATGGAAACCGTCACCGAAAAGCCCTCCTTCCGGAAGGCCGCGTCGGCAAGGCGCGGGTTGCTCGTTGGCGACGGCTACTACGAGTGGGAGAAGAAACCCGGCGGCGGAAAAATTCCGACCTACCTGCATGATGCCGATGACCAGACCATGGCTTTCGCGGCATTGTTTGAGAATTGGCCGGATCCGGCGTTGCCGGACGGGCACCCTGAGAAGTGGTTGCGGACGGCCACGATTATCACGACGGCGGCCTCCGACGCGGTGGGCCACATCCATGACCGCACGCCGCTAATCGTGCCGCCCGAGATGTTCTCGGACTGGCTTGACCCCGAAACGACGTCAGAGGCCGACGTCCGGGCCCTACTCGACTCGATGCCCGAACCGCATCTTGTGCCCCGCGTGGTGAGCGACAAGGTCAACTACGTGCGGAACAACGGCCCCGAGCTTATCCAACCAGCCGCCTGACCCTGCTACCTGTGCTCACTGTCTCAGGTGTCGGATTTCCTACCTGCCAAGCCCGCGAAGGACCACAACTGAGGGTGATCGCTAGTTCCGACACGCCGTACCGAAATTTCATCTGAAGTACAACTTGATGGATGGCTTGCTCGCCTATTTAGGAGATCCATTTGTCGCAGCAGCAGCAACAGACCACCCAGTTTGGCAGTGCCGTCCCGCTGTGGGCCCCGTACTACGGCGCACACATCGGCGAGGCCGCACGCCGGTTCTTCAAGAAGTACGCCACCTTCACCGGCCGTGCCAGCCGCAGCGAATACTGGTGGTGGACCCTCATCTCCGCAGTCATCGGCATCGCACTGAACATCATCATGTCCGTGGCCGGCTCCGCAGGCGCCACCGTCAGCGACACCGGCGCCATGGTTCCGGGTCCGGGCATGATCGTCGGCGTGATCCTCTTGGTCATCTGGGGCCTGGCCGTCATCGTCCCTTCCTTGGCCCTCACTGTCCGCCGCCTCCACGATGCAAACTTCAGCGGCTGGATGATCCTCATCGGCCTCGTCCCGTTCCTCGGCGGACTGGCCCTGCTCATCTTCACGATCCTTCCGCCCAAGCCCGAGGGCCAGCGGTTCGACGTCCCCGCCTAAGTCCACGCCTTAGAACAACCTGAAGGGCCACCGGTGTGATGCTGGTGGCCCTTCAGCGTTTCCCGGTTTGCCCGAACCCATCAATTCTCATTCCTGTGCTCGTTGTCTGTCCGCGGTGGCAGACTCTGGCTGTGGAGGAAAAGAAGTTCTGGCAGCCGCCGCATGCGCATAGGCCCGTGCCTGTGGTGCCGGCGGTGGATCCTGTGGCCGTAGAGGGCGCGACGAGGCCCAATGAGCCGCTGCCTGTGTTCGTGATGCTGGATTACAACAACGGGCAAAGCCACGAGGTACCAGCCTTCGCATACGGGTGGACCCGGGCGCACGTGCTGGTTTCAGTGCCTTGGCCGATGGACTACTACGAAGGCCGCAAAGAAGTCTGGGTGGAAGCATCGCGGGTGCGGCGCCGGACCATCGACCCGAGAAAGCGGTGAAACGGTTCATCGAGAATTGGGTGAGTCCTGATGGGATACCAGGTGCCACCGGCGTGGTGGCACGCATGCCAAGCGGAGCAAATGGAAGTCAACACGACCGCAAAGAGCCTTCTACTCACCACCGTTCGAATCACGTGTGATACCCCGAACCAGGTGTCTGCACACCTTTAGGAGATTGACCTGAGCGACATCCGACGCCAGGGTCAGTTCGCCTCTTAAAAGAAGAAGGCCCGCACTTGGTGCGGGCCTTCGAAGCTTTAGACTCACGATCTGGATTGACTGCTTGCCGGCGGTCAGATCGTAAATCGTTGGTAGTCCTTCACAGGCTCCCTTTGTCTTGCAATGAACCAGTCCTTACGGATCGGCCCTTTGTTGTCCCCTTGACCAGGAACAAAATCATCGTACATGGACACATATGTGCGCCGCCGAACGTAGTCACCGCTGGCGTGTCGCGCAAGTCTTCCTAGACATACAGGTCGAAGATGCTATCCACGATGAATGGAAGGCCACATCGCACCCTTTGAAGCTGTGGCCGGTGTGAAGATGGCAGCGCGCGAATGTGCCCACGAGGGGCACCGCCTGGACAAGACCGTCGCGGCTGCCAAAGCCGCCGGAGCGTCCTGGCCGGACATCGGCCGCGCGGTCGATGTCCGTCGACAGTCGGCTCACGATCGGTGGGCAGATAGGCAGTGAACGCTGATGCCCGTCGGAGGCCGTCCTCGTCGACGACTCACCGCGTCAACCCGTCCCGTGGCCGTCCGACAGACCGCTCGATGAGCCAGGGCGAGCCTCCCGCCCACGGCACGTAATACTGCACCTTCGGAAGAGTCTATGACCCGGTTCATGTTGGGCCGTTACCGTTCGGAGCGACCCGGTCCGGATGGGCCTTTGTGAGCCGGTTCAGATAGGCCCGTGAGCCGCCCTGGTGAGCCGGTCCAGCGTGTCGCCGTGACCCGGTCCGGGATGCCTTGGTGAGCCGGTTCAGATAGGCCCGTGAGCCGCCCTGGTGAGCCGGTCCAGCGTGTCGCCGTGACCCGGTCCGGGATGCCTTGGTGAGCCGGTTCAGATAGGCCCGTGAGCCGCCCTGGTGAGCCGGTCCAGCATGTCGCCGTGACCCGGTCCGGGATGCCCTGGCGGCCCGGTTCGGACAAGCCCGTGAGCCGGTCCAGAATGCCTTGCGCCGCCGGCCTATGACCCGGTCCAGACAGGGCCGTGACCCTGCAGAGTGACCCGGTCCGGAATAGGTGCAGACTCGCTCGGTCGGGCCTCGCGAGGGGAGAGGACCAGGGCCGGTTGAAAAATCTCCGGGGGAGTGAGCCGAAGGCGAACCTAAGAGTCAACAAGAAGAACAACAAGAAGTCAGTCGAACAGTCAACGAATAGGAATCTAAGAGTTAACAGATAGGGAATCTAATTGGTCATCAAGAAGCCAGCTTTACCCGGTCAGCTATCTCATCGTCTGACGTCTTGCTTTCCAGACCGCCCCTGATAAGCCGGCGGAGGGCGAAGCCCGGAGAAGGCGTTCAGCCGTGAAGCTAACCGAACAGAAGAACGAACAGAAAACGAAGAGTCTGCTGAAAGAACTGCACCGATCAGCTACCCCGCTTGCTGCAGTCCAGGCCTCCAAATGCCCTTCGAGCTTTCCGGCCTCGGAGAACCATCAAGGCCTTTGCCGCCCTTCCCTACCGCGTCCATCTCACTGCTGACGTCGGCAGACGGGTCATAAACACGGCGGCTAATTCCAACGCGAATATTTACAGCTCTTGTCAAAGCGCTTGTCGCTACGCTCAAGCGCTTTATAGAGGTGTTAATATTTCTGTCATGACCACGCCATATTCCCCTACTGCCTCTCCGATCGATGTCCTGGTCATGACTGCAGCGTCCCTTTCATCCTCGACCGTCACCCCTCAGGTGTTCGTCCTGTCCTTGGCCACGCGGGCCTTCTCGGAAGGTATAAGCCAATCCGAACTGCTCACCTTTCTGAAGAAGCACACTGGAACTCATCCCGGTCTTTCCTCACTGCTTTCGAATCGTCCTGCACTCCGACGTCTACTCGATCGCGCCCGCGCAGTGGTTCTTAATTCTTCTCCTCAAGCGGCGGCGGAAAACCGCATTTCCGCGGCGCGTCTCACCCTGGGCCGAATCTTGACCCCGGTCCGGGTCGGCGCTGACGGGGCACCGGTCCTGACGCCGGCGAAGCAGATCCGTGCGCGGGCGGCGCTGGCCGTGCTCTGCAACGAGCAGCTGAAGTCGATCGACAGCGACAAAGGCTGGAACACGGTCATGATCAGCCATTCCTTCTTGGGGCTCCGCATGGGCGTCACCCGCCAGACCGCCAGGGCAGCAATGATCGATCTGGTGGCGCTGGACTGGGTCCAGCCAGTGGGCGTCACGCGAGCCGACTCGGCAGGCCGGTTCAAGATCAGCTGGTACCTGACGCCGGCCCAGAAGCGGGTCACCGCGCGGGTCAAGGACGAGCAGGGTCAGGTCATCTTCCCGGGTCAGTATGAGGCCATCGGCACACTGGCCGGATGGGACGGCGAGCCGACCGAGAGCGACAGGCTGACAGCCCTGCTGACCCGGGCCGTGGTTCACCCGGCGTGGACCTACGGGAACGGGACCGCCCCGCTGAGCTTCAAATCCTGGCTCCTGGCACTGGCCTCCGCGGCCGGTGTTGACCCGGTTCAGCTGGGCCTTCCGGCACGGTCCATCGCACCTGCCAGGAAGGTCCTGACCAAGGCCGGCCTGGACCTGCTGAACCCGGCCACACAAGGGGACGCCACTCTTGCGGAAAGTGACCTCTCCGACCGGCTCAATGCGGCCCTGGATGCCTGCGCCGAAAGCACTGGAGCCTACGAGGCTGCCGCCGCCGCCAAGGCCGAGTACGAGGCCAACGCCGAAGCCCGTAAGGAGGAGCTGCGAAGGGTCCGCCAGGTACGTGATGAAGCCCGTCCGGCACTCGATGCGATCTTTGGTCCGGTCGAGTGGTACCCGTCCGAGGCCACCGCGGTGAAGAGTGAAACCGCCAGGGAAGCAGCACAAGCAAAGCTCGAGTGGTGGCTGGCCGAGGCGTCCAAGGTGATCGCCCGTGATCCTCTCACTGAGGAGCGGCGCAAGGCCCTGAAGTTCGAGCTCACCAGGCGCCTGAAACTGCGTGGCTTCAAGGGCGACGCTATATCCCTGATGGTCGATCGGGTGATGTCCCACGCACAGCCGCTGTTGGGTACAGACGAGGCCATTCCCCTGGCCACGGAAGCACCGGCCGCGAAGAGCGAATGGATGGGCGCCGCCATGGCCACCATGGCCGAGAAGGAACTGGCCGAAGCCGACCGGGCTGCCTTCGCCAAGGAACTATTTTCGCGACTCCGCCGGCGTGGCTACGAGGTTTCCAAGGCCCGCCAGGTTGTGGACCTGATCCTGCCCGGCAAAGAGGATGTAACCCTGGCAGCCTAGGCGACGCCAATCCTGCACAGCGTCTCTCAGAGGGCCCGTACCGATTCCCGGTGCGGGCCCTCTCTGCCGCCGCCGCCGTCCTCTGCCGGACGGGCTCCGGGATTGTTGTGGCTATCCACCTCCAGAAAAGAGCTAGAAGGGGACACTATTGCTGCACGAAGGCGGGCTCTCCAGCGAAAGGCGCCGTTCTGCCAGGAGCCTCTGTAAGGGCCCGGAAGCTCCGGACGAGCGAGTGCCCGGACCACATAGTCCAAGGGCGCCTGTGCCCCCTTCCAGGGCCTGACGGTAGACACAACTACGGATCTGGCTAGTGACGGATCCGTACGCGGGACGCCTCCCCTCCGCCCAAGGGGACCCCAAGAGTGCACAGGGCAAACGGCCCGGACCGGGAGCCGCCACGGTGACGACGGCGCCGGTGGCCAGTCGGGGTCCGCCCGGCTGATGGATCGGCAGGACTGGAGCCGGCATTCAGGCATACGCTGGGAACTTCGAGAGGAGACCCGAAATGTCGACTACACCAGAGGGCCCGAGGTATGAATCGGCCTTCATGGAAACGCCTGAGGTCGTCCAAGAACTCAGTGATGTCCTCGCGTCCAGGCTCGTGGCCGCCCTCGCCGGCGTCCAGGATCTGGACCAGGTCCGCCAGTGGGTGCGTGGTGATCTGGAGCCGGCCCAGCCCGTCCAGCGGCGTCTCCGCTTCGCCCAGAATGTCCTGCATGAGATCGAAAGTTCCCAGGGGAGGAAAGCCGCCCAGGCATGGGCCCTTTCCGTCAATCCGCGACTCGGATACGACTCGCCCATCAAGGCGATCCGCGAGGACCGTTTTCAGGAAACAGCGGCCGCGGCCAAGGCCCTGCTGGAAGACGCCTACGACGGGTGATCCGCAGTCGAGGGGATAACAACTGGGACGGTTCCGGCGACGAATCCGATTGATCCTCGGCACTGACGTGGACCGGCGGCGCCGGTGATGATCTCTGCGCTATGTGTGTCGCAGAGCGCTTCGACGACGCGCTCAGGATGGCCCCTATATCCCTGTGTGTTGGTTCCTGGGCAAAAAGGCACCCGGGCCGGGGCTGGCCGGCGGACACCTGATCTGCGTAAAGGAACACCCCCGGGTTGGCGGGGAAGGAAGTTCGAGCTGTTAGATGTTGAAGTAGGTTCCCGGCGTGTTGTCACGGCAGCGGCGGACTAGGTACATCTCCCCAGCGGTGGTCATCTTCGCCGTGGAACGGACCGGCAACGACCCGGGCCTTCCCGCTGGCGTAAGAGGGGAGGTTGTTCGAGGATCCGAGCCATCCGTGCAGGACTTCCGCGAACGGGCTGCCGTTGGTCTGGGGCGGCTTGGCGGAGCAGAAGTGAAAGGCGCCGCTGAAGTTGTTTCCGTCTCCTTCCTTGCCAAGGATGAGGGCAGCATCTTCGTCCACCTCGGCGACCGGACATCCTTGCAGGTGAATTTGGGTGAATTTGGTGAATTTGGTGTCTCGGGTGAGTTTGGGAAGCTTCGATTGACGAGACTCCGCATAGGGGCGCTGACAATCGTCGGTCGCGCATCTCAAAGCTTGCGGCTCTTCTGTCCGGACGGCAAAAGCGGTACGTTGAGGGCTATACAAAATGTATTTTCGAGATGGGAGGTGACGCGATGCTCACCATTCAAGACCACCTGGCCAGGACGTTCGCCAACCGGGAGCTGAACCGAATCGACATGCTGCGCTCGTGCTCCATGGCACACGCCAAGGGGCTGACGCAGGCAGAGATTGCCCGCCGGCTCTCGATCTCACAGCCCGAGGTTCACCGGATTCTTCGTAGGATCGAGAATTTCCCGGAGCTTCTGGAGCGGACCCCGCGAGAGGTCATCCTCGATTTCCACGCCGAGAAAATCAGCCATGAAGACATGATGCACGAGCTAATGGGCTGGCCCTACACCTTCGGCCAGGACGCCGAACCGGGCAACCCTGAGGGTGCGCTCACGAGCGGGGACTGGGACCAGGTCGTTGACGCCGTGCACCGGGACCTCATCGACGTCGCCGATTACGAGGCGCTGCTGCAGACCGTCCACCCGACGGCCGCGTAGGTGGATGACGCGACCCTGCGCAGGGTCGAAGCGGAGCTCAATGCCCTGAACGCCACGGGCGCGGAACTGCATCGGCATTCCGTTCTGGCCACGTACCGCCCCGGCGATCTGGTGAGCCCGGACCGGATCCGCTTTCAACGCCGGCTCCTGGACGAGCTCATCGCTGACGGCGAAGGGGACATTGCAAAAGATGGCCTGGCCGCTGTCGTGACCGCCGGACCGCCCGGCGCCGGCAAGTCCACCATGGTGAGGACGCTGGATCTGGGCGGCCCCGGCTGGCGGGTCATCGACGCGGACAAGATCAAACTTCAGCTACTGGACGAGGCTGTCCGCGACGGAGTCTTCGACGAACTCCTCATGCGCCGGCTGGCCGATGGCCACTGCATCATGCCCAATGAACTCTCGAGCCTGGTGCACAACGAATCCGTCTTGCTGGCGGACCGCCTCATCGAACGGTCCCTGGAAGCGCGGGAAAACGTCATCATCGAGGGGACACTCTCCTGGACCGGGCTGCCGCGGCAATATGCCCGGATGCTGGAGCTCAACGAATACGAGAATGTCACCATTGTCGATGTTGAAGTGGATTGCGCTACGGCACTCGAGCAGGCCTACTTCCGTTGGTCCGAAGGGCGCACCGCAGCGATCAACGGTACCGACAACGGCGGTGGCCGCTTCACGCCGCGCGAAGCCATCACCTCGATGTACGGTGACTCCGGCTTCAGCATCTGCAATGAGAACGCCGTCGACTTCTTCAACGGCGACGGCGCTTCGGGGTTCAGCGTGATGGACCTGATCGTCTCAACAGGCACGCTGCCCGAGGGTGCCCAGGCCTACCGGAGGATCGTTGGCGATCACACGGATGAACCGCCTGCCTACCTGAAAGACAGTGGCCAACGGGCCAAGATGGGGATACTCGAAATCTGACAAAGGGACTCTGGCCACGGCATTAAATCCGTGGCCGGAGTCCCCTTTTTGGTCCGGCAGTGCTGGTTAGCCCGATCGCGGGCGGATCGTGAGTCGCGGCGCTCGACGGTGTAGAAGACCGTCGCATTCCCGCAGCGGTCTTCGGCTCCGGGGAAAGGGCCGGCCGTGACCGCGGCCTTGCCGCTGGCAAATGCCTTGCCGTGGACGGGGGAGTTGAAGTGTCCGAAGAGGATCTCGTCGAACGGGTCATCGTTGGGGCACAGCGGCCGCGGCTCACAGTAGTGGTAGGTGCACTCGGGGTTGCTGCTGGTGCCGACGGTTACCAGTCGTTACCGAGAACCATATCGTCGCGCTCCTGGGCTTCGCGGGAGTCTTGGAGTGCTTCCTCGCGGATGACCAGCTGCATTTCGGCCTCCCAGGCCTGGTCCTCGACGACAGTGCGGACGGCGGCTTCGACGTCCGCTTCGATGCGCTCCATGCTGAAGATGCCGCGGACCTCGTCGGCCAGGGCGATGTCTACGTCGCCGATGGAGTAGAGGCCAACCTCGTTCGGGCCGCCGGCCGGGATGCCCAGCGTTTCGAGGGCGTCTGAGATCTTCTCGGCCTGGTCCGCGTGAGCGTCCAGCCAGGACTGGACGGCGCCGCCGAGGTCGGTGCCGATGCCGTAACGGGTCTGCTCGGCGAAGGCTGCGTCGTAGAGGGCTTCGAAGTCTTTACCGGATTCGGCGTAGGCGGCGGTGACGAAACCGAGGGCTGTTGCGATGCGGGTGCCTGTTGCGTTGATCATGATGCTCGCCTTCGGTATGTTCCTTTGTCCTATTAATAAGTATAGCGTTGATGGGTACTGAAACAAAATCCTGAGAGGCCCTTTCGAGGTCATTTTCGGGCCGGAATCCATTGCAAACACTGGGGACGATGGTGCGGTGTCAATCCGCCGGCCCGCCATGGCCCCTCAACTATCACGAAGGACGCGTCGCATAGGGTCCGGCCAGCAGCCGGACGACGCGGGCCTTGGCCACTACACGGCCTCTGCTATCCACGAGCAGGCACACCGCTACGAACACGTACAGCCAATAATCCGCAAGATGGAGAATGCGTTCCTGGTGTACCGGACGACCTTGGCGGACGGCTCGCGGGAGGATCTCCAAGACATTGGTATTGAGGGATTCCGGCAAATGTCTGGGGCGACCACTTCGCCAACTCCTACTCTGGCCGCGACCCTTATACCGACGGCTACACGGGCGTCCAGGGGCTGTTCGGTGGGCACTACGGCGGGCACATCGGACTGGCTGGATATGGGAGGAAGACCTCAGTATGCGCAACTTCAACCTGGGGGTGATGGCCACGGCGTAACCGACACGACGACAGAGCCCGGCAGGGGGACAAGGAAAAGCCCCGCACCGTATTGGCGCGGGGCTTTCTCCCTTCTGGTGGGTCTAGGCTGCCAGGTGGGCCGCCAGGTAGGACTTCGGGTCATCTTCGGCGAGGCCGGCGATGGCTTCCATACGGCTCTTCTCATCCATGGCGAACATCTCATTGGAGGCGGCGCGAAGGCTGAAGCCGTCTACGGCGCCGCCGGCCAGGTCGGTGATGGCCTCGGTAAGGTCCGCCGTGGCGATATAGGCCAAGGTGGAGATCCCCTCGGCCTGGAAGCGGCTGCGCAGGAATCCGGCTTCGCGGATGGCGGCGGTTTCGGTGAATACGTCTGCTGCGGTCATTTTGTGCTCCCTGGCGCTTGGTCTCTTTTGTTCCTTGCTTACATAAACACTGTATCAGTACATGCGTAGCGGCGTATACCCCTGCGATCCGGAGTTTCGGCTCCTTCCACAAAGCGGATGCTCGTGGAAGAAGTCCTCTGGTGGCGAAGTTTTCTCCGACCGGTCGTCCGCCAAATCCGGGCTGATTAACCGCGGCTATGGTTCACGTACGCGACGCATTGCCCCTGGTTCTTGAACTGTGGATAGTTCATCCATCCGCCGTCCTTGCACCCATCCTTGCTCGTAATTATGACGGACACGGTGTCGCTGCCGGAGTTGACGACGTAAACGTTGTGGGTTCCCGGATCCACCGCCACGGCATCCGGATTTCTGCCGACGGGGATGGTGTCGGTCACGGTGCTCCCGTTGATCACGGATACCGTGCCGTTAGCCATGAACGGCTCGTCGTTGGTGACGTAGACGGTGTGTGTTTCCGGGTCCACGGCCACGGCAATCGGATTGCTGACGGGGATTGTGGCGGTTACTGTGCTCCCGTTGATCACCGACACGGTAAAGTCGCCATCGTTGGTGACGTAGACGGTGTGTGTGCCCGGATCGACAGCCACCCCAGTCGGATCGTATCCGACTGGGACGGTGTCGGTCACGGTCGTCCCGTTGATCACGGACACCGTGCCGCTGTTGGAGTTGGCGACGTAGACGGTATGCGTGCCAGGATCAACAGCGACGCCAAGCGGACGGCTGCCGACGGTGATCGTGTCGGTCACGGTCGTCCCGTTGATCACGGACACCGTGCCGTCGCCTCTGGGTGCGTTGGTGACGTAGACGGTGTGCGTCCCCGGATCCACGGCCACCCGATTCGGGCGGAACCCGACCGGTATGGTGTCCGTCACGGCGGTCCCCTTGATCACCGACACCGTGCGACTAGTGAAGTTGACGACATAGACCGTGTGTGTCCCCGGATCCACCGCCACCCCAATCGGACCGATGCCGACGGGGATGGTGCTGGTCACTGTGGTCCCGTTGATCACGGAGACCGTGCCGGCGGAGCTGTTGGTGACGTAGACGGTGTGTGTGCCCGGATCCACCGCCACCCCAAAGGGAAAGCTGCCGACGGGGATGGTAGCGGCCACGGCAGGGGCGGCAGACGCCGCCTCCATTGAGATCGGGGCGCCTGCCAGCGCTACAGCCAGAACGGCTGCGGCACCAACGCGGGAGAAAGAAAGGCTACGCATGCGATCACTCCATGTCGTGAGGTTGTTTGTGGAGGGTGGTCTTTGGTTTGTCGAGGGGATGAGCCCGGATGGTTGGGCGAAGTGTTCGTTCGGGTTGGGGCAGGCTTTCCGGCTCGCTGTGATGACATCCTCAAAGGGGTGTCTTTCGCTTGCCCTGGCCGGTCGACCGAAGAGTTCCGTCACGACACGCAATCCGGACGACCGCCAGTCCGGCGATATTTCGGCAGCTAGTCATCGCGGGTGCCATCGCGGCAAATGGCGCCTCCACCGCGGGGTCCTGGACGTTCCGAGCATGGAGGTCTCCTGACGGTTCGGCGGAAGGAAGCAATCACCCATCGGGCGGAGACCATGCGTTTCGGATGCGGTACGGGCGAACCCTGACGTCGGTGTTGGTGCCGCCCATACCGGGCGGGCTTGGGCGGCCGGGCACAGGGAAGACCATACTCAGTCCGTTTGGCAATCGCTTGAGTGGCCGCCACTTGTTAATAGCGGCGCGTTTCCTCGCGCGGATTACCCGTTACGTGGTCCGTGTCCCGGCAGGTAGGCCAGATAATGCGGCTGCTCGATTCTGCATATACAGGCAACGCGCACGGTGCATCGGAGATGGCCGGCGCGGAAAGCTACTCACTTGCAGCGCGCGAGCAGGAGGCCATGCGCTTGCTCGGACAAGGCCTCAAGGCGACCTCGATCGGACGCCTGCTCGGGTGCAGCCCCAGGACTGTTGCGAAACACCTCGAGCACGCCTACACCAAGCTCGGAAGCAAAACCGGGTGGATGCCCTCCGTGTCCTGAGGCGCGAGAAGTGATCGGCTCCTAGAGCCGACTTCGCAGCGCAGCTGAGCACCATCGTGACCGGGACACCTTTCTTCAGCCGGCCGGCGAGATGCTCGACTCGTAGTCTCGGCGACTGATCGCGGTATCCCGACACGCCGCGGGAATTTCATCTGCCGGACAACTTTTCAGATGGTTTCGGCCCCTACGATAAGCCTCATCACTCGTTCTACGAAGGAGTTCCATTGTCGTACCCGCAGCAACAGACCGTCCCTGCCGGCCCCGTCCCGCTTTGGTACCCGTACTACGGTGCGCCCATCGGTGAGGCCGCACGCCGGTTCTTCAAGAAGTACGCCACCTTCACCGGCCGGGCCAGCCGCAGCGAATACTGGTGGTGGGCCCTGATCTCCGGCGTCGTGGCCATCATTCTGAACATCATCATCTCCGCAGGCGCCACCGTCAGCGACACCGGCGCCATGGTTCCTGGGCCGGGCGCGGTCATCGGCTACATCCTCCTGGTCATCTGGGGTCTGGCCACCCTTATCCCTTCACTGGCCCTGGTGGTCCGGCGCCTGCACGATGTGAACTTCAGCGGCTGGATGATCCTCCTAGGCCTTGTCCCGTTCCTCGGGGGCCTGGCGCTGCTGATCTTCATGATTCTGCCGTCCAAGCCCGAAGGCCAGCGTTTCGACGTTCCCGCCTAGGGCCAGGGGAATCATTCACACTAAAGGCCACCGGCATCGTTCTGGTGGCCTTTGGCGTTACCGAGTCTTGGTCCACCTCCTCCCCTGGGCAGGAGCATCGCAGCCGCGATGGCCCGCGCCAAATGTCAGCATGCATGTGGCCGGGCTTACCGAGGCTCCTATCCTGGCCTCGGCGGGACGCTGTGACCGTCTCCTACGGGACCGGCATCATAGTAACGGTCCAACCGCAACTGGGTGTGGGACCCGTGATGACGTCTAGGTAGTAATCGGCGGCTTTGAGGCCATAGACGTTGTTTGTTCCCGAAGCCTCATGGTTGGCAGTGAAAGCCTCGGGGTCACTCAGGCTGTCGGCTCCACTTTTTAGGGTGGCACTGTAGTAGCAGGAGCCGAGCGTCTTCCAGCTGACGGAGTAGTCGCCTTTGAGAGCGACCTTTTTTGACGTCATTTGGCCGTCTCCGGAAAGCGTTACTGCCGCGGGAATGGGAGTTGATGACGCTGTGGGACCCGCCGATGGCGTTCCGGACACATTTTGAGGGGCGTTCGCAGTTGGCTGAGCCTCCAGCTGACTGATTCTCGATTTGGCTGCGGCAAGTTCTGATGAACTTCCACCGCTGCCGGCCATGATCCCGACGACGAAGGCCACCACCGTCACGACGATGAACACGGCAAGGGGGACCGTCTTCGGGTTCTTCGGCCTTGCATCGAGCCAGTGGCTGCCGGTCCACCATTTCTTTGCGCCGCTTTCCGGATGGAAGTACCAGCCAGGAGGGGGCGCAGGGTTATGGGGCGGTGGTGGAATGCTTGACACGGCAGGCCCTTTCTAGGCTTTGCTGCCACATGCTGTGTGGCGGTTATGATCGACCGTTGGTCATCTCTTCGCATCAATGTATAGGACGTCCCACTCCCGGGCAGTTGCCGCAACGCTGAATTGGTCCGAACCAGGGATCAACGCGGAACGTTGCGGCTCCGCCTCTCCCAGGTTGACGGAGGAGTGGCAGACTATGAGCAGTTTTCGATTACTTGGACCGCACTTTGCAGCTCGGATCGGGGGAGCATCATGGATGTTGGTCGCACGGCCTTCACCGTTGCTTTTCCCGAAGCGAGGAAATTCAGGCCGCCAGGATCATCTCGAGTGTTTTCTTCCTCCTGTTCTGGGTCCTGATGGGTGTCATCCTGTTCAGCACGGCAGAAATTCCCAAATGGCCCGTGTTCATCCTCGCTGGAATCGCGATTGCTCTCTCCTTCGGGTTGTCCACGTATGAGAAACGGCAGTGGAAGGTGCTTGCCCCCATCATCAACCGCAGATTCGCAGAAGAGTTCACATCCCACACCGAGTACGACTACCCGCAGGACGTGGACATCCTGAGCGTCCAGCGATCCATCGCCGTCCGAAGGCCTGACGGGTCCGTCTTGCTCTGGGGCGTAAGCCAGTCAAAGGATGCGTTCAAAGTATTTCCGATGACCTGAGAGGAGCGGGAACCGACGAAAGTAGGATCGACCCACCCTGAGTGGCCAGTGACCGCAGCTGCGTGTTCAGCCCAGTAAGGTTCGGTGTCCCCCAGCTCGGGCTAGCCTGGAATCAGGCTGGACCAGGGTCAGGCCCCCGAACTGCACAGAGTCCGGCTCGAAGGTGAAGGCTTCGCCGAGGACCATGTAGTCCTTCGCGACGGGCATGAATCCGTAGCGCCGCCAGTATTTGCTGAGTGCAGCTTTGGCAGCCATATGTTCCGGGCCGCCTTCGAAGTCGTCCTCATCGAGGACCGGGGCGGCCTGCAGAATGACCATCGGGCAGGAGCGGCCGATGGTCCGAAGGATGGCGTCCATGATTGAGTGCCCGAGCCTGGTGCCGCGGAATTCGGGCTTGATGAAGATATTTTCGACGTACATGAGGTCGCCGCCGTCGCCGTCAAAGTAACCGGCCTCGCCCATCAGGCCCGAGCCTTCGTTCGTCAGCATCTCCGCAAGGTTCGCCAGGTCCTGGTCCACGGCGTCGAGGGTGAGGAACAGCTCGATCTCTCCGGCATCTGGAATCACGGTGACATACGCTTCGCCTATCTCGACGTCTTCGTCCGGGTCGCTGAATTCGTCGTCGAAGATCGAGGCGGTGATGCCCACTTTCCATTCGAGGGGATAGTCCTCCGGGTCATGGCCGACGCCGGGCGCTCCTCGGTACTTGAGCTCGTACTTGAACGACAGATATTGCGGGTCAATGACTGGCAAGGCAGGCTCCTCGGAAAGTGCGTCGCTGCTTGTTCACACGAATTCTACGGGGCGACGCCGGCGGAACGCCGTCCAGACGGCGGACATTGTGAATCCTTAGCCAGCCGCCCCTGGGGGTTGGGAAGCGTCGCACATCGGGGCACTGGGTGCTGGCCGGTCCAGGAAGCGGAGTGAGTCCATGAAGGCTTTTTGTCCGGCATCAAGGAAGGCATCAGGGGATGAGCCGGATATGGCGAGGGCCTGGATGAGGGTTGAGCCGTGCATGACGGTGAGGATTTGAGCGGTGAGCCTTCGGCCATCCGCGTCGGTGTATGTGAACTTGCCAAGGATCGCAGGAAACGACTGCAGGGTTGTCGGATCACGGGTTTCGACCACTGGTGGGGCTGAGGTGGATTTTCCGGAATTGTTCACGGTTGAATCCATGAAGCCTTGCAGGATCTCGGTCGTGTGTGCGGGGTTCATGCACGGCAATGGGACAGCGATAACGGATTGTCCGTGGTATTGGGCGTTGAATACGTCCGCGGTTGCTGTCGTATCGGCTGTTAGGGGAATTGCAACCTTAGTGTGGGTGGGCGGGCTAAGTAGTTTCACTTCGAAGCCGTGGGTCGGGTCGGTGTAGTCGGTCAGACGCAAGGTCGGGGTTGGCTGTGCGGTCGCGGTGGGCAGGGGAGCGGCCTGAGTCGTAGAGGCCGCTGCCGCATGCGGGCCGCCGTTCAGCGTCTGGGGATACAGCGCCCAAGCCCCGACGCCGCAGAGGACGACCAGTGCGGCAATGCCAATGAACAAGGTATTTCTTCTGGGGCCTGACTGACGTTGGCTGTTCTGGCCATCTGCCTCCGTCGACAATGGCAGCGCGGCGCCTTGAATCGTCTCGTCCGGCTGGGTCGGCATGTGGTCGTTGGTCTCTCTATCCATGTAGTCCCCCTGTTTTCGATTGGCGTCGGTGTTGACTGCGGGTTCTGTCGGGTTGGCCGTGCCTCGCGCACCGTCTATGCGCCGACCCCTGTTGCCGGCGCCGAGGGGATAGCTTTGCCTGCTCCGTCGATGACGGTGTTGATGTAGCCGCTCAACTCTTTGATTTCGGCGTCGCTAGGCTGCGCGGCCAGGATTTTCTTGCTGCCGGTGACAAACAGGGTTCCGCTCATGGCCACCATGCTCAGCGTGTAATGCGGTCCTGTTTGGTCGGTGATGGTCTGGACGTTGGCGGTTGATTTCTGTCCGTGCAGGTCCGCAAGAACCGGGGAAAGCTCGTAGCGGGCGGTCTGGCCATCGAATGTCAGGGTTGATGGTGAGCAGCGGGTCCGGGTCTTTTCGAGACTGTAGATGCCCTGCCAGAACAGCCCGGAATCATCGGAGGACGCGGTAATTGTTGAAGTGCTCCCGAGCGGGCCGATCAGGGCCGCGGCTGCCGGTATCCGGTCATCGGAGAGGCTCCCATCGTGCAGAAGGCTCAGACATTCAGCGGGGTCAGTTCTCAGCAAGGCTGAACTCAGCGACTGGATGCCTTGGATCTTTTTGAGCTGGGCGTCGTCCAGTACCGAGGCTGCGGGCCCGTCGATCGCGCGGACGCCTGCAACCATTGCACGCAGCTGAGCCACCGAATAGATCGGAGCAGGCGCTGCACTCGGGGTCGAGCCGGGGCTGATCGTCCAGGGGTCTGTCGGTGCCGCACTGGGTACGGAAGCACTCACACATCCGGAAATCGGCAGGATCATCACGCTGGCGAGCAGCGAAATGAGAACTCGCGGAAACCTCAATGCAACCAACCCCAAAACATAGATCACCGAGGTGAACGCGAGCCGACAATGCACGGCATTGCGGTTACCCACCAAACGTCATACCTGCAGGCATGACGCTTGGACAAGATTAGCTTCTACACTCCTTCCCTGAAAGCTATTGTGGGCGTGGGTCTCGGCCGTGTCCGCTCAGACCAGTATCGAGAGGCCTCGACGCGGCACCGCACATCGGAATGTCAGCGGCATGCCTGCCATGGCGTCGCCTCTGCGCGCCGCGCTGACGGGTTGAAACGAACTCGTGGTGCCGAAGCGCATCTGATTCCCTCGTCGTGGCATCATGTTGTGGATGCGCCGAACTGGCGGCCACCGCATTGAATATTGGGGAAGTACGATGATGAACGATCTCGACGGCGAGTCTGAGGCGAACGACCGTCAGCCGGCTACTCCTAAGCGGAAACACCGCATCATCCTAATTCTCGTGCTGGTCTTGGTCCTGGCGGCCGGCTCCGGGGCGGCCTGGTGGTTCAGTGCCGGGCTCCCGGCGGTTCAGGCTGCCGATGCCCAGACGGCCGCGCAGGCATCCAAGGATGCAGCCGCCAAGAAGAAAAAGGAAGACTCAGATGCCTTCTGGGCGAAGGTCCAGGCCGACAACGCCAGGGTTGCCGACCAGTACCAAAAAGATGCTGCCGCTTCTAGTGCCCGCCAAGCCGCCGACAAGGCAGCCGAACAAGCCGGCACGTCCGAGTCGATCCGCACCCAGATGGAAGCCCAAGGATGGACCCGTTTCTCCGGACCGTTTTACTACCAATACGCACCCAAGTCCGAGTACACCTGCGGTTATCTGAAATGCAGCGTCGTGCACGTCACGACCATGGCTGCAGCAGGATGCCCTGGAGGGCTGTATGTAGCGGCCAGCATCGAACACGGTTCGTCATCGCTGGGCCTCGCCAACAGCATTACCGCCCCACTGGCCCAGGGCAAGGACGCCATCGTGAAGTTGGACGACACCACAGGCCAGGGTGACGGCATGCGACTGGCCGACATCCATTGCCTCTAGCCGGCTTCCGTCTGTTGTTGCCGCAAAGGTCCCCAGGAGGTCACGGCTTGAGAAGCTCCCGAACATCTCTGCGCCGCAGGTACAAGTGACAGTTTCGTACTAGATCACTCGCCAGTCCTGATTGCCAGGCCGGCGTCAGGGCGGCCAGCCCGAGCTCGAACTGCTCCTCGCCGGCGACCTCTGGCAGCTCGTCGAAGACGCCTGCGGCAAACGGAACCTCGGCTGGAGGCAGTTTGGCAACTTCCCGCCGCCAACTCGCCGCGTACGCGCACCCTGACGAATCCTCGTTTGTGCTTCGCCGTCGAGCCATCGCCCAGCCGCCCCCTCATACGCAGATATGGGACCCGTGCCGACCGGGGCCGGAGTACCTTTGATGGCAAATATAGTCACGGCACAGACAAAAGGATGGTTGTGCCACCACTAGAGGGTTATTGAAAACCCAGGTTTCCGAGAACACCAGACCGTTCGATGAGAACCCCGGAAAACAAGCGGATTTCTGGTTCTCAAAACTGGTTCTTGAAGCCAGTTCTCAACAGTTAGCCTCAGATACGGGTATCGAGACGCCACTTGGCGTACTCTGACGTCCGTTTTCTCAAGCGCCTCATGGAGAGTTTGCTGGAGTACTAGACGGATCCGTAGCGGAAAAAGTGGACCGCCAGTCGCAGGACCAGGATGCCGAGGATGAACAGTTCCGCGATGACAATGATGGCTTCCGGGGTGCTGAGCGTCCGAAACCGTTGCGCAGCATGGCGGTCACCGGGGCCGAGAACGGGAAGTAGGTGAAGGCCTGCACGGCGGGGGAGTGCGGGTCGCTAAGGATCAGGCTGATCGCGTAGAACGGGACGAAGATCAGGGCCACGAGCGGCCCGAAAACGACTCCGGCTTCCTTGGCGGTCGACATGAACACGCCGATCGCGACGAGGACGGCCGTGAACAGGGCGAATCCGCCCAGCGGGAGCAGGGCCCCGGTCAATGCGCATACCTGGACCTTGTCCCCCGCCCCGTGTGTTTATGGCTTCCCGATGAGGAGGTGCGGTGACGATGCGGTTTCGTCCGAGGCTTTTGGCTTGGTAGAGGGCGCTGTCTGCGGCCGAGATCATTGCGGCGAGGTCGGAGATGTTTGTGCTGGCAGCGATCCCGTAGCTATTGCCCTGCGCCAGGAGGCACAAAAAGCAGGAGGACCCGCCGCATTGACAGGTCCTCCGTGGTGCTTCTTCGGCTTGGGCGGTCAGGCCGTCGCGCGCCCGGCCAGCACATCCGCCGCGTAGTCGGAGCGGATGCGCTTGTGCTTGCGGGTCGAGCCCGTCAGGGACTCGTCCTCGACCGTCTGTACGTGGCCGCGCTGGATGCGCCGCTTCAGGCCGTCCTTGGTGATCCCCAACATGAGGGCGAAGTCCCCGGTGGAGATGACCTCGCGGGAGCGCAGGAAGACCTCCGTGACCGGGTCGTCGGCGCCGGCTGGGCTGTCATCGCCCAGAGCGAGCTTCACTTCATCCAGGCCCAGGGCAGGCACCGCGGCGAAGTCCTCGGCCATCGGCCAGGCCGGCTCCTGGGTGGCCAGGTATGCAGCGACATCGAGGGCCTTTGCCCGGCGGGCGCCGCGATGCGAATTCGGATCCTCCACGAGCTCGAAGGGCAGCGTGCCTCTCTTTGCACGTGCCCTCACCTGGGGCGCGTTGACTCCCAGGACGCGGGCGACCTCTTCAGTCGAGAGCCACTCCTTGGCGGCAAGCATCTCAGCATCGGTGGTGTAGGTATGGCGGGACATTGCATCGGTCCGGTCCGCTTCTCGGTGTGCCGTCTCGATGGCTGCGTACTGGGCCTTCGTGAGGTGCGGCCGGCTCTGGAGCGCAGCCATCACCTCCGCACGGGAAACGAAGGCATAACGCTTCCTCCCATCGGCGTTGGTGGTGTAGTAGACCGGCACGGCGTTGAAGCGACCCTTGGAAAGGAGAACGTACACGGAACCGGGGGCGTAGCCCAGGGCGATGGCTCCGGCGGCCAGCGGGATCAGATCCGTGGGAGTGTCGGTGGTGGTCATGGTCGTGGTCCTGCTTTCATTCCTTGGTCGATGGTTCCGTGCAAATCGAGGATGGTGCGGAGCTCACAGGTGGCCTGGAGGCTGCCGATCTGCAGATCGAGGAGGGCCCTCTGCTCCGCGGCTGGTGCCATGGTGTCCATGGTGAAGGCCTTCGCGTACCGGCCGACTCTTGCTTTATAGACGACGGTGCTGCCTTTGATGTCTGATGGGACGATCTCGACCGGGGTGCCGTACTTTGCACCGACCTGCGCCGAGGCACGCTGGACGACGGCGGCGTGGCGTTCGCGGTACCGCTGCTGCTTATCTGCCGTCCAGGAATCCCACAGGGAGCCCGGCTGGCGGTGAGGCTCGGTCATGGTCGTCTCTTTCTCTGCGTGCGAATCGGGTGGTCAGGCTGCGTGGGAGAACGCGAGTGCGTTCTCTTCCAGTGCGTGGGCGGTTGCGTTATCGGCCAGATCCGCCCAGAGGTCCCGGTTATCCCGGCTCGTTTCCAGGCGGTCATCGTCGGTGTCGGTGTAGCCAGCGAAGTCGATCAGGACCTCGTCGGCGAAGTCGATCAGGACCTCGTCGGCGGTGTCGGCGTGCATGGCGTATTCGGGATCTTCCCAATGCTTCATCTCGACCCGGACGGCCAGCTGTGCGAGCCGCGTCCACCGCTCGATGCGGTCCCCGGCCAGCAGCGGCAGCATCGCCCTGAAGCGCAGCTCCGATTCGATGGCGCCGCCCTGGGCGGCGCCATCGGCCCAGTACGCTCTGCAGGGATCGCGCAGGATCTCGGTGGTGACCGATGCTGCGGCGCGGGCCTTGCTGTTCTGGAGCGGCAGGGCCAGCAGGGCTTTGATGAGCTCGGCGGGAGAGTGCGCGGCGGCGGGGAACTGGAGGACCGCCATGGCGGTTACGCAGCCAGGGCCAGGGCCAGGGCCGGAGCCGCGACGTCGAAGGAGGCCAGGATCCGGGCGTCGTCGGCCTGGTTTGTCTGGACTTCACGGCAGCTGCGGGCGATGGCGGCCGCGGCCTGACCGTTCGTGATCTCCCGTGCCTCCAGTTCACGGGCTGCCAGGTAGCCGAGGACGTCGTCGGTGGTGATTCCGTCGAATTCCCTCAGGGCGTTGGAGGTGATGACGACGGCGTTCCCGTAGCCGTTCGTGTGCCCAATGATGCCCGCGACGTCCCAAGTTTCGCTGACGGTACGGCAACCTTTCGGGACGAACCTGGCGTAGCCGGCGAGGCCTGGCCTGAGTGTGCCTTCTGCAACCAGCATCTCGCCCTCACGGATAAGGGCCAGAGTCATGTTTTTGCCGTAGAGAGCCGCGGCCCGGGCTTCCGTGTAGCCGTGGCGGCCCTTGAGGATGGCTAGCTTCACCGCGGTGTCCGGGCGGTGGTATCCAGTGGTGAGGATGGCCTCGGTGCTCATGTTGCGCCCTTCGCAGTTCTTGCTATGTTCCTACGTTGTACTAATCATACTTCGGGTTGTCGTCTATGCCAAATCAAGTCAAACGAGGGCCAAAGGGGCACCCACTTCGGTTTGTCCCAGGCCGCGAAAGCACGGATTCGCCGAGCAGAGATGATTCAGCTCCCACGGGATGACGACTTGCGGGCCTTCATCCTCAGTGCATAGCGTCCGCCGGTTTCCGCCGGTAGGACCGCCGCTTCGCGGTACGTCAAGAGCCCCTCTCCGGCAATCGGAGAGGGGCTCTTCTGCGCTTCTCAGGCGGGAGGTTGGCCTGCGGCCCCGGCGTCCATCATGGCGGCCAAGCGCCGGTTGATCTCGGCGTCGACATCTTCCTCCACGAGCGGGCGGTGGCTCGTCAGTAGATTGGCCATCAACTGGGCCAGGTTGCCGTCATCCTGAGTTGCCATGTTCACTGTCCGTCCGTTTTTAGCCGCTGCAGCCGGGTCCGGCAGCAGCTCATCCGATGATAGACGCCACGCTAAATCGTGGGGCCGCGCCTCTAAAGCAACCTCGCTCAGGCGGCCATGGCCGGCTGGAGGGGCAGCGGGACGGATGCGTCCTGTGACCCGGTCAGGTTCTGCAGGGCCTTTGACTGTGCTGCAACTAGGCTCTCGAAAGCTCCGGCGAAGTAGTTGTAGTCGAGGTCCATCTCCTGCGCTGCGTACGTGACGTCCTGGGCGGCCGGGTAGCGGTCCAGCAGGGACTCGGTCATCTGGAGGAGAGCGTCGAATTCGGCATCGGTGGTCAAGGCACCGTTCGGGTCTGACTCCGCCGCGAACTGGAGGACTCCCATGGCCTGGGTCTGCGGCAGCATCACGATGAGCGGCGTGTTCATGTTGATGACCACGTCCTCGTCGCCGTTCTTGGCGATCAGCGGGTAGGAGACCGCTTCAACGGCCGGGAGCAGCAGGCGGTGAGCATCGACGATGTAGTTGAAGGAGCCCTCCGTTTCCGGCGCGAACGGCTCCTGGGAATCCATCAGTTCCCAGAAGGCGGCCTGTGCTTCGGGGAAGCAGGCCAGGGCAGCGTCGGCGAGATCCTGCACGGGCTCCCAGATGGAGTCGGGGAGGTTATCCAGGGTGTTGAAGGAGCCAATGGCCTTCACTGCTTCTTCGAGGGAAAGGGTCATTAGGGTGATGGTCGCCTGCGTCATGTTTTGTTCTCATTCCGGTGTGTATTTCATGTCATCTTGGAACCGGTTGATTCCTGTAAACCTAATGAGTACGGCGGCGGAACTTGCTCTCACCGAAGAGGGTCTTTTGGGACCCAAAACAGTACAAAAAGTGATGAGGATCACTTAAAATCGGAGGGCCGATGACAAAACGGCGATCTGGCTCAGGCGCCGCGGGGGGCATGCATTTCGGCCCTCGGTTCAAGACCAAGGTTTGGAGAAAACATTGCCGCTGTCCGTTAGCGACAAGTTGATTCCGGGGCACCGCTTCGGCCGATGTGGCCGGCCAGACCCAGCAGCAGATCATCTGGGCGCAGGCCTCTGGAAGGCCGGTGGCCACTGAGGACGGCCTCCGTCGACCGGAATGGTGGTGTCAGCGGCGCAGGGCGCCCGTTCAGGTGCCACTCAGAGGCGGATCCGGCGCCTTGTTCCCTTATTCAGGGGTCCTGGTTCCCGGAAATACGCCAAAAAGGGAACAGAAAAGGGAACAGGCTTCTTGGGCCAAAATCCCCGCCGATAAAGGGAAGCAGGGGTGCCTATAGATAGACAGATATGTCTTGTTCCCTCGTGTTCCCCCTACTGGGTATAGCCCCCTCGTACAGCTTCACTCTCTCTTCACCACTTTCTCCCACACTCTTCTCTTACGAAGCCCCACCCCCTCCCCCAAGGGGGAACAGAGGGAACAAGCCCCAAACGGGCCCACATCCCTTTATCGGCGCGGAACTTCCTACGCCGGAAACCGGAACACGCCAGGAACAGGGGGAACAGGCCCCATTGGTCGATCCGGCACCTCCGACGCGGTGGCGATGCCTGGCGCTTCCCTGCGTTGACCGGTCACCGTCCAGATCCGTAACTGTGTCTACCGGCGGCCCTGGAAGGGGGCACAGAACAGCCCGGACCGCATGGCCCGGGCCCTCGTTCGTCTAGCACTTCCTAGACCCTTGCAGGGGCTCCTGACAGCGCGGTGAGGTGCAGTCCTTGGAAGTCATCTCCGGCAGCAGCTGTGAGCGTCCTGCGCCAGTTGGCCGGATCCACCGGACCCCCGGTCCTGGAGGGGAAGACCAGGCCCTGCCGGAGCGTGCCCAGGGCGGCACTGCGCCGGTAGAGCATGTGTGCTGCAGGCCCCGGCAGCTTGATCTTGCTGACCTCTGAAGGCGTGTAGCGCCGCACGTGCAGCCCGCGCTCCGTCGAGCGCTCAACGGTGCCCATTATGGTCCAGACAGGGATCATGCCCGTCAGGTCAAAGTCCTCCCATGAGGCGGCCAGCATTTCCGGGACCTTACCCACGCCGGTGGCCAGCAGCAGGATGACCTGGTCGTGCAGGTCCTTGCTGCGTTCCCCTCCGGCGGTCTCCTCCTCCTGCCAGACGCTGATTTGGGTCAGCAGGCGCTGGTACTCCACGCGGGTGATCGTGCGCCGGGCCGGTGTGGCCGAGACAAGGTGGCTGTCAGGGACCGGGGTGCGCGGCAGGGCTCCGGCCTTCACAGCCAGTTCGAACATCCCACGCAGGACCACACGGGAGACGCGGCCGGCCGCGCCGGGACGGTTGCCCAGGAAGGCTTCCAGCCTCTCGGGGGAGACGGCTTCGATCGGCAGTCCGCCCAGCTCCGGGGTGATGAAGCGCTTGACCTCGCGGCCGTAGGATTCCATCGATCCGGCAGAGAGGCCCCGCAGCGAAAACAGCCAGATGAGCCCCAGCTCGGCAACAGTGGTTGCGCGGGTGAGGCGGCTACCGACAACGTCGGCATTGTGCACATCGATCTTGGCGACCAGGGCTTTACGCGCGGCGTCCTCCGTGGGGCCGGAGGCCTTGATGCGGCGGCGTACCTCGTCGAGCCCGCGGGCATAGGCGGTAGCTTCCACGCGCCCCCCATGATGGGTGTATGCGATATTGCCGTGGGTTCCGGGCTTAAGTGTGGGACGGGCCATAGTGTTTGACACTACAACGGCGTGCCATATACCGGCAAATAGGTAAGCTTGGCGGATGGCGATGAGACAGATTGAGCAGCCGGACTGGGTGACGGCCCTGGCCGCGGAGACAGTGGCGGAACTCCTCGAGCATGTCTTGGTCCGGGCGGAGCAGGCCGAACAGACCGAAGCGGGCGCCCACGGGCTCCTGCCAGGTGCATTGGCGCCGGCGTTGATCATGGCGATCCAGGAGCAGCTGAAGCCGGAACTGGACCGTGCAGGGGCCGCGGCAGTGGAGATGTACACCGCGGCCCGGCGTTCGGAAGGCGTTGCCGCCGGGAAAGCCCAAGGAGAAGAACTAGGTCCACTCCTTGGGCTTTCACGGGTCGGTGTCTATCACAGCTTCGGAAGGCAACGGCCGAGGCCGAACCGCCGGGGTTAGGCGGCCTCGTCGTATTCCAGCTCCGCGTCAGAACCCCAGGCTCCCAGAGTGAGGAAGTAGGCGTCCAGGGTGCCCTTGGTGCCGTTGCGAACCTTGCGAGTGTAAGCGGAATCGCTGCCGGGAATGATGTAGGGCATCATGGCGACGTTGAGCGACTGGCGTGGCAGGCCGGTGATGGCCATGGCGACGGCCGGCAGGATGGCGATACCCTGGGTGCCGTCCTTGAGCGTCAGCGGCCAGCCCAGACGGGTCGAGCCACCGGTCAGGGTGACGGTCGGGTCGTCGATGTTGTAGCGGCCGGAGACGACGGCGGAGACCAGCTGGTCAACGACCGTGGAGTCGGTACCTTCGGCGCCGCCCAGGAACACGCGGTGGTGGTTGAGCATGACGCGGGCCACCATGGCCTTGGCTTCTTTCATGCGGCGGTCGACCTCATCGGGTTCGATTGCGTTGTAGTAGCAGGCGGCCGAGAGGAACTGGTGGTAGCCCACCAGGACGTTCGCTGCGACTTCGTAGCGGCGCGGGGCCTGGACTTCAGGCTCCATCTCGGCCAGCTCTTCCATGTAGTGCTCGTGCAGCCCATCCTTGTACTGCTGGAAGGCCTCCATCGAGCCGAAGGTGACGTTGATCATGACCGCGACGTTGCGGATGAAGGCGGCGTTGGCGCGGTGCAGGGTGCCGTTGGCGGAGAGCTCCTTGAGCTCGTTGACTCCGCCTCGACGGAAGGACGTGGGCCGGTCCATCGAGACCACCATGAGGCGTTCCATGTCGGACTCGGTACCCTTGCCCGTCGGGATGGCCGCCAGCTCGGCGGTGACCATGATGACGGGCTCAGCGGACTCCTTGACGCCGGCGACAATGTCACCGGATGCCTTGTCGACGCGTTCGCGGGCCTTGACGCCTTCGGAACCACCGATCATCCGGCGGGAGAGGGCGGAAAGCGCTGCATGCTGCTGCTGGGCGGCGCGGAACCCGCCGGCGGACTTGTCCCGGAAGTCATCCACGTACTTGACCGCGTGGTGCAGGCCACGGCCCATGCCGCCAACGGCGTTCACCGTGCCCTCGAAGGTATCCAGGTCAACACCGGGTGCCTGCAGGCTGCTGAGGCCGCGGAGAAGGCTGGTCTTGCCGCAGCCCGGCGTACCGGTGAAGATGATACCGCCGGTGCGGGTGCCGCCGCCGGTGGCGCGGCAGTGCATGCCGATGCCCATGACCCAGCCGGTGCCGTCGATCATCAGGTCGTCACCGACGCGGAGCACCTCGAGGATAGCGGCGGCGCACTCTTCCTCCGTGAGGGAGTGCGGGTCCTCGGCGTAGATCAGGCCGTCGGAGCGGCCGTCCGCGATGTTGCCGGTGAGGTCGTCCGTGGAGTCTTCCGGGCCGATCGCGAAGTTGCCGGTGACGTAGCGGGTCACCATGTCCTCACCTTCCTGGCGGGTGTACCAGCCGGAGCGCTTGATGGTGGTGAACACCGGAACCTCGGCGCCGGCGTGCCCGGAGCCTGCCCGGATCGCTTCGCCGATGTCCTCGCCCATACGGGGCTTCATGGTGATGGTTTCACCGAAGGCGCCGGGCAGCGTGGAGAGCCAGGTGCGCGGGGTGTTGAGGCTGTTGGAGCTGACGCGGTTGAGGCTGTAGATGGCACTGCCCTTGCGGATCTGCAGGTCAAAGCTGGACGAGGGCACGGCCCGCGGGTTCAGGTCGTCGATCTCGACACGGATGGCGACCGGGCGGACCGCGGCGTCCAGGAGGACGTCACCGATGTGCTCGACGCCCTGTTCGTCCAGGTAGAAGGTCGCGATGACTTCGTGATCCCACATGACCTTTGCGCCACCAGCGCTCTTGTTGGCCTTCTTCTCGGCAGGACGGCGGGGCATCGTCTTGCGGGCCCGCTTGGCCAGGTTGCGGACGGTGTCCAGCTTGCGGGCTGCGCTCATGGTCTTCAGGGAATTGCCCAGGTAGTCGCTGATCCCATTGGCGCCGCCCACGGGCAGCACGGCCAGCTTCGGCTCCAGGCCGATGACGCCGAGGTGGTTGAGCAGGCGCTCGGCGGCGTCGTACACTCCCGTCTTCTTGGCGACGTCGCCGTCCAGGAATGCGGTGAAGGCAGCGCCGGCGGGGACGATGTCGGCGTAGTCGGCGGAGTAGAGCCCGTCCTGCACGCCGCCCCAGCAGCCCGGGAGACCGAGGACCAGCATGTCCTGGAGGGCACCCGCAGCGTGGAGCAGGGAGATGACGGCCAGGAAGCCCTTGGTGCCCTCGACACCGGCGGCCTCCGTGGCAGTGCCGGCGGCGATCAGGCCGGTCTGCAGCGGGCTGACGAACGGGCCGTTCTGGATCCGGGCCGGGAAGACGTACTTCAGCGCCTTGCCGTCGTCGCCCTTGTGGGTCGGTGCGTCCGGACGGTACTGCGGAACCGTGGTGCCGTCCAGCAGGAAGTGCGTGAAGACGATGCCGACGCCGTCCCAGGCCCACTGCAGCTCAGTCGGCAGTTCCATACGGGCCTGAACCGAGTAGGCCTGGTGGGCGGTGGCCACATCCTCGGAGATGCCTTCGCCGGCCAGGTAGGTCAGGTGGTCAGCGGTGAGGGTCGTGGAGAGGAGAGTTGCAGTCATGTTGCGCAGAGCCTTTCGAAGCGTCGAGTGCCGGGTTGCGGTGTTTTGTTCTCCGGCACCCCTCGGTGCGGCTTCGTCTAAGTAAGGGCTCAAGGCCTGCAGAACTGAAGTTAGTGGAACATGTTTGTCACTGCAACTCGCCTCCCTGCGCCGCCGACGAGCCGTAAACGGGGCTTCATGGCAGCCACTGTTCCCTTTTTGGGGTCGTGGTTCCCCCCGAATCGTCAAAAGGGGAACAGGAAGGGGAACAAGGGGAGACCGTCAAAAACCCCGCCAATACAGGGAAGCAGGGTCGGCGGCGGCTCGAAGGATGTGCTTGTTCCCCTCTGTTCCCCCTGTTTGGCGTACCCCCTCGCGCGGAATTCACTCTCTGCGGCGCAAGCTCCCGCTCCCTTCCACTGTGCTTCCAGTCACCGTGCCTGGAAGGGAAGGTTGAAAAAGTCCCGGCCGGGCCTACATCCCTGTATTGGCGGGATTTTTGTCCGGCTCTGACAGACGGAGCGGGCACGGAATCAGGGAACAAAACCCGCCATTTGTACTGTTACATAATCGTTATAAAGTCAGTGGCGGTATGGAGGGCCAAAAGGGCGCGATAGTGCCACTTATCTATTAATGTGGAACTATGAACAAACAAGTGCATACAGGGCAGGGGCACTGACCGCAGCCGGGGAGCCGGAGGACCAGTGGGTCTCTGAACCTCATGTGTGCGGCAAAAACACGATCGCTCTCCACGCCCTGCCCCTCCGGCCTTACCCGCAACACAGCTCAACTCTCACGAAGGAAGATCATGACCGCAACACCAGAAGCCGTCCGCGAGGTTGTCCGCGGCGCATACGAGGCTCTCTTCCCTATGGACGTGTGGGCTGAGGAGTACGAGGACGGCAGGGAGAGCTGCAGTGCGGCCGACGATTTTCTGGACGCTGTCGCCACCAAGGTCACGCCGGGGATTGTCGATGGCCTCATTGCCCTGGGCGTGCCCTGCAGTTCCGGGTCGGGCACGGTTGCCGGCTACGTCGGGCCTCGCAGTGACTGCGTTCCCGTCATGGCCACCTACAGCTATGAAGAGCCGCCCCGCAGCCCCGCGGACATGATCGAGGACTGGGTCACCCTGGCCGTCAAGTACCTGGCCGACAAGTAGACACTGACCCCTCACTGATGCACGACCGCCGAAGGAGGCTCCCGTGAACACCGAACGAGAGCTCGAGGCTCTCAGGGATGACCGCCGCCGGCGCGGCGCAGCCCGCTACAACACCGTCCGGTACGCCCAGGGACTGACCGGTGCCTGGGAAGTTGTGGGCCCTGTTGCCCTGATGCAGCTCGGGCCCGTGAAGGTCACCAGAAAGAACCGGTCGACCGTCGTCCGTCACGTCCACTGCCTGGGTGGGACCTTCCAGCGCAACGGTCTGGACTTCATCCGCGGCTATCTAACACCCCTGTCACAGAAAACGACGCCCGTCGGGTCGTACGACGCATAGAAACCACACCGGCACCGCAAAATGCGGCGTTCGACCACAGTGCCCGCAAGGGTGCCGACCAGAAAGATAGTGCCATGACCGAAACCCTCACCAAGCCCGCCGTCCAGCGCCTCCCAGCCGCCAACCCCAAGCCGTGGGAAACCTGTTCTGGGCAGGACTTCGAGACCTGCCCGACGAAAATCCCCCACATCTTCATTTTCCACCACGAGGGTGTCCTGTACGCCGGCCCCGCATGCGGTACCGCGCGCCTCGCCCCCATCGTGGCCGGCCACCTAGCCCTGGCCGGGGTGCACATCGCAAACCCCGTCAGCAAAGACCCGCGGTGGGCCCCGATCGACGGCTGCGTCCTGCTGGACTCCGAGCAGATCGAACTGGCCATCGCTACCCTGCATGAGGCGGGGGCCGACGTCACCCTGGCACTGAGTGTGGCGGCGTGAGTCTTAGGGCCTCACGCCCTAGGCTGTACCGGTCGCCAGTTGCAGTGGCGGAACGCTGGCCTGCGTTCCGGGCGGCGGGTGATGCTTCAGGGCACCCGCCGCCTGACCCTGCCCTTCGGCCTCTCTTTCGCGCTACGCGGGACAGGCTCCCTCACCTCGTGAATCAGGCCGGGTTCTCTCCCGTAAAGTGAGACAGTAGTGTTGCACTTTACGATTAGCGCCCTTAAACTGAGGGGGTAGTAAAAACCGTTCTCGGAGCCTTTGAAGCCCCACGGACCGTCCACCAGAAAGAGGCTCCAATGCCCCGATCCACCCCGCTGTCACCGCTCGTCTACCTTGACGCCCGGATGGCAGAGCTGGCCGCCATGAACCCTCCGAAGAAGCCCGCGCCGGCACCTGTCAAGCACGTCCCGTCCGGGAGGATCATGCTTTCGCCGATGGCCTACCTCGACGCCCGCATCGCAGAACTGCGCGCCGATGACCTGGCATTGCGGGCAGCCATTGCCGACCGTGAATTGAGCCGGGCATGAGCACCGCAACCCTTGAACAGAACGAAGCCATCGTCAAGATGCGTAAGAACAAGCAGGAAACCTGGGTGGTCTTCGGACCGTCCTCCCTAGTCGTCGAAGGCCAGGTGACCGTGACCCTGAAGAGTGGCGCAACGACCGTCAAGACCGTCACCGGGGTCGGCAACGTCTACGATGCGGGCGGGGAGGAGCACCGCTACGGCTATCTCGAGCCGCAGGTTTCCGCACCTGCCACGTCTCGTGCGTCCGCAGCTGCCGTCCCGGCCGGCGCCCACGATTTCATGCCGGATGACTTCACTCCGGACGAAGCCTTGCCGGCTGACCTTGATGACGAGATTGCCTGGGAGGACTAGGCACCTTTTCTTGACCCCTAGTGCAACAATTCTGCGTCACTAATTAGCGCGAAAGGACTCTCATGACCGAAACACTGGCTCCGCCGGCCGGCATGCTGACAGTCGTCCCACTGGCCTACTCGCCGAAGTCCGTCGCGCGGCGGATGGGATGCAGTGAGCGGGAGGTCCTCCGGCTGGCCGCAGAAGACGGGGTGCCGCTCTTCGTGGTGGATGGAGAGATCCGCATTGCGCGGGCTTGGCTCACCGGCTTCGAATGGCCGGATTTCCCCGACGAGATCGCCCACGCCTGATTTTTACAACCCCGCTCCACACTCCCTATGCGCCACTGAAAGAAGGAACCCCCATGTCCGCAGCCCTCATCGAAGCCCCCGTCTCCGACTTCACTCTCGAGGTCTACTCGAAGCCCGCCTGCGTCCAGTGCGACGCCACGAAGCGCAAGCTCGCCCAGAAGAACACCGCCTACAAGCTTTTGGACGCCACCATCACCGCCAACCGCGAAATGGGCCTGGCCCTGGGCGTCATGTCTGCACCCCTGGTCATCGTCCGCAACGCCGACGGTTCCATCGCCGACTTCTGGGGCGGCAACAATCCGCCAAAACTCGTCGAATGGGACGCGAAGCTGGACCGTCAGCAGGCCGTAGCTGCCGCGTAGCCCGATAATGCCGGGACTGACTTTCCCGGCATTATGCTGACAGGGGAAATGTAAGGCTTCCGTTTCATTTTACGTAGATTGCTAACTAGACTTGCAAGAGTAAACAGACCTAAGAAGGGGTGCCATGAGTGCAGCTCAATCGAGTGCCGTGCCGTTCAATTACGGCAGCCGCAGGGACTCCTCCGCGGCCGCTGGCGCTCTTCGTCTGCTGTGCAAAATCATTGGCATTAGTGCAACAGTTCTGATGATCTTGATTGTTGTTGCCCCATTGCTGCACATCGGATTCTCCCCTGTGCTGACCGGAAGCATGCGCCCGGCGTTTGCCCCCGGTGACCTCCTGATCACCGCCCCCGCGGACGTGGCCAGCCTGCGCCCCGGCCAGATTGCAGTCTTCACCCCTCCGGGCGAGAGCGTTCCGTTTGCTCACCGCATCATGGCCATTGCCGGCACTCCACAGCAGCCCATCCTGTCCACCAAGGGTGACGCCAACCCCGCCCAGGATACCTGGCATACCACGGTGAGCGCGGGTCATGCCACCGTCGTGGTCACGTCGATCCCGTCGCTAGGAACCGCCCTGCTCTGGATCCAGCAGCCCATCCAGCGGGCCGTGCTGATCGGCCTCGTTGGACTGATGGCGACCGGCGCCGTTGCCGCTTGGTTCATCCGAAACCGGCGCCGTGCCGTGCAGCGCGCCACAGATTTTATGCCCCTGTCCGCCCACTAATGAGTACGGCACCACCGCTCCATCCCATTCCGCTCCAACAAATCCCGTAAGGACTCATCATGTCAATCCTCTCCCGCCGTACCGCCCGTCGTTCCGCTGCCGGCGCTACCGCTCTCTCCGCCTCGGGCCCGGCTCTCTCGGCCCCGGCCGGCGCTGCCGCACTCTCGGCCCCGGTCATGTGGGCCGTCGGCGCTGTCGCTGTGGTCGGACTGGTCGCCACCGGCACGGGCGTCTACGCCGCCCTGAACGCGCAGGCCAGCAACGGCTCCCCCCAGACCGTCAGCTCCGGAGTCATGTTCCTGACGATGGCCAATAGCGGTGTCGGGTTCAGCCAGGCGATCTCCAACCTCGCCCCCGGCGACATCGCCAACCGCTACGTCACCCTGAACAGTCTCGGGAACCTGGACGCCAAGAACCTGACCTTGGCCGCCTCGGATTCCACCCCTTCGCTACTCACCACCAGCGCCACCAAGGGCCTGCAGGTCACCGTCTCCCAGTGCACTGTCCCGTGGACGACGACCACCGGAGCCTGCAGTGGAACCACGACCCCGCTGGGGGTCGCGGGCACGCCGCTCAGCACCATCACCAGCGCAACTCCCGAAGCCCTGGGCGCGAGCACGCTCTCGGCGGGCTCCAGCCTGAACCTGAAGGTCTCAGTGACCCTGCCGGACCAGACCGAGACCACGACGAACGGGACGCCCCCGATGAACACGATCCAGGGCCAGTCCTCGTCGCTGACCTGGACCTTCGGCGAAACCCAGCGCACCGCCACCACCACGAACAACTAGCCCTGTGAACCCGCGCCGGTACGGTAGCAAGGTTGCGGTCGCTTCGGCGGTCGCAGTCTTGCTGCTGTGGTCATCCGCTCCCGCCGAGGCAGCGTTCTTGGCGGGAGCCTCCGCGGCTCCCCAGGCCGTGGGCAGTGGGACCTGGGGAGCTGTCGCCACGCTGAACCCCGCGGCACCGTATGGCGCCGGCCCGTTGAACCTCACGTTCGCCAACAGCGGCAGCGACGCCTCTCCGGTGTACCCGATCGTGTATTTCAACACCGCCAATACCGGCACCCTGCCTATTACCCAGGCCGGATACACAGGCGCTGCTTCAGCCCCGTCCAACGTTCAGTTCACCATCGAGTCCTGCTCGACGACCTGGGATGAAGCAGGGAATCTGTGCACGGGCGGGACAGTGTCCCAGGTTCTGACAGTGGCAGGCGGGTCGAGCGGATCGGCAGCCTCAGGCACGGTTCCTGCCAGTCCCGGGGCGGCCATCCGGCTTAGGGCACGGGCACTGACCGCCGGTAGCATCCCGGCCGGTACGCCCTACCTGGCCCTGGCCGTGGGGGTCAGTGTGGACCGGACGCAGGTCCGGGCCGCAACGGTCACCAACGGCTAGCCTGCAGCAAGAAGAACAAGAAGCCCGCTAACCGGCCAACCGGCCGGCGGGCTTCTTGTGTGCATAGTGCAGGCTCTTGATAGGCCGGGCCACGTCCATGGTGGTGAGCATCCCGTATTCGGCGTCGATGGCCTTCCAGCCATTCTCGGTCGCCTTGATAGTCCGGGGGAGCTGAGGGCAGGTGGTGCCTGAGTAGCTCCAGACCTTGTCGTTTTTCGTCTCTGACTCAAAAGGCGTTCGAGGAGTTCAGCTTTCTTGGCTTCGAATTCTTCCGACGTGACCACCCCGGAATCGCGGAGCTCGGCGAGTTGGGCAAGCTGGTCCGTCCAACACCTGGACCAGCAAGACGCTCTCCGGTACCTTCCTCTGTCCGGCTTATCACAGCTAGCTTTCCACGAAATGAGCCTAAACGGATTACGGCTGTGAAATCTGCGCGCGGAGTATTGACGTTGTCCCTTCCTGACCGCGATGCTGTCCTAAGCCGCGCTGGGCGGCAATTGAAAGGGGGACTATGCATCGTCTGCGAATGCTCGCTACCGCTGGTGTGATTGCGACGGGGCTTGTTGTCGGGGCAGGTGTAAGCGGGGCTGATGCGGCTGGCGCGACAACGGTCACGGGCCGAGTTAGCTGTATCAACAGCACGGTGGAGGGAGTCTGGATTCAGGCACAATCGAGCGCGTCCGGTTGGGCGAGCTGGAGCATGCCGATTCACCTGGGCGGCCTCAGTGAGGCCGACTTCCGTTTCACCCTCAATAGGGGTGGGCAATACCAGGTCCACGTAGGGTGTGGCGGATCAACTCGCCAGTGGAAAGTCGATGCCAAGTCCGGGTGGGTCTCCGGCGCTGGGCACCATTTCACTTGCAATGACATCGGGAACTTCTGGGAGCTGGCCGGAAACTGGGTCCTCAAGAGGGAGTTCGGATTCAAAGTCGACCTGACCCGGGGCGTTTCGTACGGAGCTTGCAAGGGGTAGATGCACGGAAGGGAGCGTGCGGGAGCGATCCCGCCCGCTCTTTTCGTAGGGTGGGATCGCGATCAACTGATCACCTCGCGATACGCCCGGCGCCGACATAAGTGGGTCTTAGTGCCATAGCGACCACAGGTCAACGACCGCCCTGAGCGACCTGCCATGCGGATGCCTTCATACGAGGCTTACTGTCGATGTTCCCCACTCGTCCTCTCCAGTCATCGGGGAACCTATCGTAGGCCGACCAGGGTGCTCGCAGGCCAGCACTCCGAAGGGCTCAGGGATGATGTCCACACTTGATCCACAGGTGGTTCCGCCGAACCCGAGGCAATTGTGGAAAACCTGTGAGTCCTTATCCACAAAAACTTGCCCGCGTGTCGGCCGTATCTGCGTAGTCCGCCAAAGGGCGGTTCAACTGCGCAACAGCTTTTGAGCGGCACAGCCCTGCCGCCTCGCTGCTCGCTTGCCCGGGTACTTTCTCAAGGGTCCCGGAAAGAGGTCTTCCAGGACTAAGGTAGGCAATGATGTTTAGACTCGTGGGTTTCCTGTTGTGGCCTTTGTTTTGGCTGATGGGCAAGTTGGTCTGGTATTCAGTGATTGCATTGGCCAAACTCATGTACCTGTTCCTCAAGTTCGCCCAATGGGCTCTTGTTGCTCTATTTGTCGGGGTGCCCCTCGCAATAGCCAAAGGCGCCGCTGAACAAAGAAGAGCAAGGCCACATCCAGAGCCCTCGCATAGCAGCCCGAGCCGGCCAAACGCGCCGACACCAGGATCCGTCAAACCAGTGTCACCAGCGAGGAACATCGCCCCGCCGAAACCATCAGAAGAGCCCATTGATGTCGATGTCCTGGTGCGGCAAAACAGGCGACGCGATCGTTTACAGGCAGATCGCGAGTGGTATCGCATGTGGGATGAGGCATTGACTCCTGCTGAGCAGGCGGAGAAGCGGACGCTTCAGTTGGAGCATCAGAAAGGCGGTCCGACGTCGAACCGCAGCTTCGGACTTTTCCCCGGGGATTACATCCCGGAGGAACTCAAACTGCAGAAAAACCGGGCCTGACCGGACCTTGTCCGCCACTGGTGCCGGACCGGCTGCGGCGTTGACGGCTTGCCGAGTCCGGCCTGGTGCACGCAATGAAAGCCGAGATGGTTTTGACCCAGCTTCGTGCGGGGCCGTGGCGACAATTGTGGTGAACCCAACCGGGCTGCTCGTCATTCAGACATCGGAAGCCAGCGTCCGGCGCGCTTTCAAACTCTGCACTGAACTATGCCTACTGATCCGAAGAGAGAACTGCCATAATGTCAGAGTAAGTTCTGATTCGGCGACAATCTGTCCACCAAAATGCCTATTTTATGCTCAACTTGACACAATCTCCATTATTTGAAAGTAGGACGTGGGGGAGCGCTGCTTTCTTACCTAGATGCAAAGGATTTTCGGGGCCGTGCGTGCAAGAATTCTTTGCATGCCCATCACTTGGTCAGACGCTGCCTTTGGGAAGCGATAAGGCAAAGCAACTCTCACAAGGGCGGTTCACCATCAACTCGGCAGGCCTGGCACGCTTTGTGTCGCCATCGAAGTGAGTCCCATCGTGCTTGCGAAAAGCAAAAGTATGTTCAGCAAGCCGGTGACCGCGTAGACCCACTTCTGCTTCGGAGTAGAAGTGTCGGACGGCCAACCGACAACGATAATAATCGCGCCGACCACTACCGCAACCCCCAGAACGATCCAGACGTTATGTGATGCTTTATCGGAAAATACTCCGAAACTATTCACTAGGGCCGCACATACCGCGGCAGCAGTGGGGAAGGTCAGGGAGTCCGCCGAAATGAACACTCGACCTGTCGAGCTTGGAGGGCTTGTAGGATCTGCACCACCCTGGGCTGGTACTGTTTGGTTTCCTGACATTGCGATCACCTGCGCCAGGAACGCGGTTTGGATGTGTACCGAACGGAATTACCCGGGTCCATCAGTCGTCTTTTCGTAACCACTTTGCCCCACATCCCTAGCCAGATCGGCGTCCCGGGGCGGCCCTGATTACCGCTACATCCGCAATCGCGTCACGGGTGTACGCTCGGCCCAGGCCACCGGACGCTCCAAGGATTAGTCCAATTCTCGGAGATATTGCACGAACATTTTGCTCCCGATGCAACGGACTGTCAACGAAACGAAAGTCGTTCCCGTCGAAGCGCGGGTTGGAGCCCATGTGCCTGGCGACCTCCCAAGTAGTCGGGCAATCGAGGTCCAGTTGTCTGAGTGACTCGACGAAGGCAGCGGCCTCCTCGGGATCACTTGCAGGATCCACGCCCAAAGCCAGGCGCCAACCGATCTTCCACTCAGGACAGCTACAGGAGCACTGGGCCATGGGACCGTCCCGCAAGCAGGAGTAACCCTGGGGTTGCGGGGCGGTTCAGGGCGCTTTCGGATTCATCCCGAGGATGCCATTGCACTAATGACGTCATAAAGAAGGAAGCCCACCTGAATAAGTGGCTCCTTGAGTCTCCACGTAGGGGCCCAGGCCTGGAAGGGGTAGAGCGCGACGGCACGGCCTGCCAGTGGTTGTCCTGGGTTGAGAATTTCGTTCCACCCATCCGTGCGGTCACTGCCGCCGAAAACGGTCCCGTTGACTCCGAACGAGTGGAGGGTTGATTTGGCCAGAACGGTGCCAGCAGCATCCGTCGCAACTACAACGACTCCGCCTGTGTATCCACCAAACCATGTGCCGCTTTGGGTGCGGGTTACGGCCGTCAGGCTGTTGTTGTCCCACAATTGGGCGGAGGTCCACATATGGTGATTAGCGCCCAAGTCCTTATAGACGTTCCCTGCGGTTCCGGCGATCAGCTTGCTCATTGCATGCTCCTAATCACTGATTCGGGGAGCCAAGTCACCTTGGAGGGGTCGAATCCGTTTCCTGTGAGCAGGGTTTGCGGGTTGTCAACGATGACGAGTCGTCCGTCCTGAACGATAAATACATCATTTTCGCTTTCGATGATCCCACCTTCTGGCAATTCTGGCGTCGGTACTTCGGACGGAATTGCGTCTGATAGCTCACTGGCTTCCAGCTCATCATCGTCGAGTATGACCAGATCTGCTGGCGAAAGCCCAATTGCATGCATTGTCCAAAGATCCGGTATCCACCGTCGCTTACCATCTTCGAGAACGTAGATCTGATGAGATGTACGACCAGTTACAAGACTTCTGTTTTGTGGCACGCTTGTACTCTCCGACATCAGTTTTTCTCCTGACCGAATAGACTTTTTCCTGATTGAGTTGAACAGAAAGTCAACTCAAGATGCGACAACCAGCCGCAATAGCGGCGTTGCCGTCGCCGGCGTCCAACTAGCCCTATGCACGCTTAATTGCTTAGGGTAATGTGCGCGATTGTAGTGGCGGGTCTAATGTAGTCAATTTAAAGGAACGCGGCACTAGCTTTGAAATGAATGGCCAGTTCCTAGCGCATTGAATCTCCCTAACAAGATGCTCCGACGGTGTGGGAATGTCAAGAGCAACTTCAAATCAGGCAGCCCTCGTTGCCAACAGTACGGAGTAGGATGCCGATTCGTTTCGTGCCAATGACTCTGCGGTCGTTAAGCTCCGGGGTGCTCGCTGGACAGTGGGGCCGGAGGCCACTTCGATGAACGGCAAGAGAATATTCACAACGGCAGGGTAGAACCCTTCAACTTTCAAGACACGGATCCCGTTTCAGCACGAACCAGCCGAGCCGCTGCCTGCCCTGCTTAAGCCGGGATCAAGCCTTCATGCAATGTTGAGTTGCTCGTCTGTGGTCGTTGGCCATTTCCCGGCCCGTCTGACTTCGTTGGCAAACGACTCGATGAGCGGCTCGAGATCCTATACCTGCGGCTACCGCGCGACGATGCCACTGCATGTCGACTTCATTGTCGGCATCCATTACCGCGTCGGGCCAGGAGATTGGCATGGACCCCGCACCGCATACGTCCGCACCTTCTTGCCTTCCGTGACCGTGCTGAAAAGATTTTGGTGGACGCGTGTCGGCGGCGAGCCCCGCTAAGCCGCGCGGGGTCTCATCGGCAGCGGGTTCGGTACCTGCGGCGAGAGACGACCGATCGACAAATTGGTGCTGCTCCCGCCGAATCCTTCTTAGACGCAGTCGTCGCAGACCCCGGTTGCCGGCAACTGGATCCCGTGCACGACGCACACCGGTTTTGGCCTTGGGGCATCCTTCTTTACCGGGTTGATCCGCGCCTCGTATGTTGGGGTCAGTTGTGCCACCGCATCGGCCGGCACCTCCGGGCAGTAGGCCCGGTAACAGGTCAAACGCTCGGCCGCCGCGGCCCGTTCACGTTCGAGCTCGGTCCCAGGCAGTACACGACCGGCGGCGCGCAGCACCTCGTCAAAACCGGATCCGACCATGCCGTCGGTCGCATGGACGACCAGTGAGGACAGCGCCGGCAAATCGCGGTCAAGGCAAATCCGGATCACCCGATTCAACAGCCTCGCGCTCAGATTCTGGACAAGCATCCGAGTGTGAATTCCCGTCGCGTCGAAGAGGCGGGAGGCAAGATCCTTGTACGTGATGCAGGCACCATACGTCCGTGCCACCTCTTCGAGCACCGGCACCGAAGCCTCGGCCCATTCTTCGATGGCTTGCGGGAAGTGGATTTCTACGTCGCGGTGCGGTTCACGCCACGTGCCCGGCAAGATGGCCATAGTCCTGCTTTCGAGGTCGATGAATGGTGACTTTGAGAATCCTATCCGCCGTACTGGGTCCTCCTTCGGATTCTTCGATTCGAAATAGTTAGGCATCCGTACAGGTGCTGGCAACGCACAACCGCAAGTAGCAGCCACTCGTTTGGTGAAAGATAAGTTTGCCTATGCTTGCCGCGGGGCGGGGATGCCAACGACGATTGGCCCCATTGTTCAGTAACTAGCGATGTCAGGGTTCGAACCCGAATGCGCGAACCGCTATTCAGGGGGCGCAAAGCACACATCACGGCTGACCCATGGACGCGGAGACCCGAATAGATCCCCGGTGCAGCCCGATCGCCGAAGGTACCGCCATGCAACATGAAACGTCGAAGAGATTTATGTCCGGGTCGAATCACCATCAGGTGCGAAGGCGGAAATCGAGGTCCACCCTACGCCTGATCGCCACCTGGATCTCAGCCGTGTTGTTTGGAAGCACACTGGTTCTCGTCAACGTGTCCGCTGCCTCCGCCGACGGGGCACCAGTGTGCAAGGACGTGAACCTGATCGGGCTTGCCGGAAGCGGAGAGCTCGACCAGCCAGGCAGTGTGTATGCCGGTTACGACTCGCTCGGCAAAGAATCGACCAGCCTGTACAAGTACATGGCGGGCACCTTCTCGGACACTGGAACAACTATCAGCGCGCACGGAATTCCATATAAGCCGGTGTCGATTTCGGCTCTCCAAAATATTGTGTCGACCAAGACGAGTGTTTTTGGCTCCAAGGTTGCGCAGGCTCTGGGTGTCAGGGACGCCTTAAACACATACACAAACAGTGTCGATCTCGGCGTAAGCCTTACCGTCCTTTACATTGACAGCTTCATCCAGAGCGGATGCCAAGGCAAGTTGGTGCTTAGCGGGTACTCCCAAGGGGCTGACGTGCTAATGCGCGTCTACGGAAAATTAGACCATGCAGTACAGAAAAGGGTCTCTGCCGTAGTGCTCTTTGGCGATCCATATTTCGGACCACAGGGCTCGTTTGATCGAGGGTCGTTCGTGGAGGAACCAACGGGCATCGGGGTCGCACCTTACGCGGTTCGCAAATATGTCGTTCCATATCTCGGCCCCAGTGCCGGACTGCTCGCGCTTCCCAACAATTTTCTCAGCGCCGATCTTGCGGCCAAGACGCGAAGCTTTTGTTTGGATGGAGATCCGGTCTGCAACGCCACACCAAAGACACTCGACCAAGATCTGAATAACTGCATTGCAGCGGTTCAAGGCAAGGCGGTTGACTGTCCCCATTTCGACTACAACGGTTCCACTGAGGTGGCGGCAGCCTTTGTCTATGACAAAATCTGGCCAGCCTCCCGGACCAACATTCCGAATTGGGCCGGCGTCTCAGGCAAGCCGAAAGCCATCGGGACTTCGCCGGTAACTCACGCGGAAACCAGCTTCGACATCCCGTTCTTGACGTGCGACTCGAAGCCGTCGCAGGTGTCGTACTGGACGGGAATGGACACTGTGAGCGCATTCGGGGCAACGAAGGCAGGTGTCATCGGAGACTGCAAGAACGGCCTCGCTTCGTGGAGCGCATTCTTCCAAACTCCAGCCGTGAGCGCGCAACCGATACCCGGGCTGGGTGTACTGCGTGGAGGAGATCATGTTCGGATTCAGGTCGACTACAAGCCGAATATTGCCCCTGATGCTTTCACCACGGACATCATCGTTTACCCTGTTGGCGCCCCAGGTCAGGAGGTCGTAAAGACCTTCTACTCCAACACCGGGGCCAATCTACGCTCGCGGGTCGACTGCATCTTGGAAAAGAACGCAGCGAAGCCAGGAGAGTCCATCGCGGACTTCCCCTACTTCTCGTTGGCGTCGACATGCCTGGGCGGAACTGACACTGTCAGAGTTGGGCTTCCCTCAGTGGGTGCAGCCTACACTCTCAGCAATATCATTTCGAAGGGCAAGCTCCTGACTGAGGCGACTCGTCTCGATCCAGGTCTTCTCCTATTCTGGTGGGCCGCCGGAAAGTAGATGAACGGATGTCCGACTTGGGGGAGCTCTCACGATGCGCGCGACCAGTGACTCTCCCAGCTGGCGTCCGTCTCGGAAGCTCCAGCAGAAAACACCCCGTCGAGCTGTTTGGAAAACGGGTAGGAGTACCCGTCCCTTTCCGAGGTGGCCACCCGGTTCGCCTCCATCCGGCTCCCCATCTGACGGCTTACGATCGAGTAACCGGACGACAGGGGAATGACGTATGAGCGGGAAACAGGATGGAAAGCCGACTGAGCAGGAACTTCAGGCCATGGCGGATATGGGTATGACCGAAGTGGAGCCGGGCAGATGGATGTCTGGCTGGCAGGGCAGGGGCCCCGGCATGCAAGAGTGGCTGGACGACCTTGGAAGTGAAGGCGAAGAGCAACTGGATCTTCTCATTCGCGCCGGCCGAGTACAGAACGAGTTCGACCTGGAGCAGAGTGGAGCCTCCGGCGCGGTCAACGTTCAGCGAATCGAATCGGGACCTCTCGCCAATACCCCGCCTCCGGAGCAGGATGCACACGGACCTGTCCTGACTGCCTTCGTTGCCGTGCGAAAGGATTTCCAGGGCATTTGAAGCACTCGACGGTGAGGCCCTCGAGGACGCCTTCGACGAGATGTCCGAGAAGTACGAGACCATGCCGCCCTGGGATGCGCTGGCATCAGCACTCCGGTCCTTGGGCATCAAATGCAAGACCATCAACCTGAATGCCATGACAGCCGGGGTCGATAGGCCCGATCCCATGGATTACCCGGGTTTCCGTGCAGCCGTAGTGCACATTGACGGGGCCATCCGGCGCTGGATCGACCCAGCCTGACCACAGATGCGGTGACATCGGCCGGCAGCTCCGCGCACATGGGGCGGGACAAGCACATCCCGCCCCACCAGGAGACATCATGCCCTGCGCCTACAAGCTGCCCAACGCTTCAGCGACCATCACCGAGATCGAAGACGCCCAGGAGATCCTGAGCGACCTCCAGTCCCGCGCCCGCGAACTCGCCGCCGGCATCGGCTCCGGCGTGACCGCACGCTTCCGCCGCGGCTTCGGCAATGACACCAGCCAGGTCATCCTTGGCCTGCAGCACGACGCAAGATCACCGCCGAGGGCTGGGTGTTCGTGAAGACCCGCGATGCCGTCGAACCGGTCCGCGGAGCGAAGGGCGACGCCGCACGTGAAGCCCTGGCAGCACTACCAGCTACTCCTACAACGCCGACAGCTTCCGCACGCCCGCCACGGGCACCGCTCTGCGCGTCCGGTGAAGGAACCCCAATCGGGCGCTGGGTGCGGGAGGGTCCGTTGGACCACCACCATACGGGCGCGGAGGAGCCGGGCTGGATGGCCGGGATCTCCATCGTCGCCCGGGGCCTAGGTAGGCTCTGATAGCCTTGCGGCGTCCTTCCAGACGTCTGATATGGCACGCCTCGATGCGGCAGATGCGCCGCTGACATATGCTCGGCTTGTGAAATTCGAAGCGAAAATAGTCGGTCTTGAACATGCCGTGACAACTGGCCGGTACGCAGTCTGGCACTTTGACGAGCTGGAGCTTCGGAGCTTCCTGCTTACAAGTGCGAAAGGTATGAGCGCCTGGTTTACCTCAAAGGAGGAGGAGGCCGAGATTGAGGCGCGCAGGTCCATCGCCCCCGATACGTACCAAGGTCCTGAAGCTTACGACCACTTCATGGACGAGACGGGCATCTTCTGGGAGCAGTACTGGCAGCAACTGTCGTCGGCTGTGATCAAAGATGCCTTCACACTCTTCGAAGTGTTCCTCGAGGAGTCAGCACATGAGTTGCTTCGTCGGTACGGGTCCGGGCTGAAGAAGCTCTCCACTGAGGGGACGTGGAGGCTCGAGGAGTGCAACCAGTTCTATGAGGATTATCTCGGCGTCACCATCACCACGCCGGCGATTAAGAATGCCCAGTGGATCCGGAACAAGCTTTCGCATCTGCGGAATTCGTTCCGAACGGCGGAGGGGAAGAACGACTTTGCCGAGAAGATCGCAGCCCTGGGGATCCGTGGAAAAGAGCAGATGGGGGAGGACGAGTTGGGTCTTCCTAATCAGGAGCACGACGCGAGTTCTCTTATGACAGGGTCTCTCGTGCTCACTCCTCTAGAGTCGTGGCGCATCCTGGACCTCATCAGGAGAAACGTCGAGGAACTGACAATCGTGCTGCATAGCATTCAGTACGGTGTCAACACGACCCCCGCACTCGAGAATCTGCGCGTGGGCAAGACGGTTCGAAACAGCGATGACAAGCTTCTGTCCATCCCGGTGCCGTAGTTCGCCACGACCGGCAGCGATGCCGACTGAAGGGCGTGGCATTCCGATCCAATTAGATGGTGCGGTGGGCTAACGATATGTCTACCATGAGGCGTCATGACACCATCTATGCCGTCGTGGGAAGCCCGGAAGCTCGCGATGTAGTGACCGCCCCGGCAGAGAAGTACGCCGCGAGGCGCATGCGGTCCGAAGCCCAAGAATCCCGTACGTCGTTCTTCTGCTCCATAGCGGTGGGCGGATGCGGTAGCAAACTGAAGCTCGCCGCGGGGGACATGCGCATCCCCTACTTCAGCCACGCGCCTCAGGCGGTCTGCGACTTGAGTGACGCTACCGCAAGGGACGGGTACACCCACCTGGCGATTCAGGAAGAACTGAAACGATGGATCGAAGGGACCACTTCACTCCGTTGCGATCTAGAGGTGGCCACGTCCGACAGGAAGGGGCGCAGCGATCTAGTGGTCCGGGACGCGGAGGACACCCATCGTCTCGGTTTGGAGATCCAGCTATCGCCGCTCACGCACGCGGAGATGCAACGGCGCTCGAACATCTACCTCAAGTGCATGAACCACGTTCAATGGCTTTACGGACACGAGGAAATTCAGGCGTGCCGGAGCCAGGTTGAACGGGGCGGGTATGCATTCCGTGTCCGTATCGACATGGAGACCAAAGAATGCGACCTGGGCTACTTCGGGTTCCACGGAGGCGGTTCACTCCAAACCGCCTGGCGTCCACTGAGGGACTGGATCGTGCGCCGGAACGGGCTGTACTCGCCAAGCATCAAAAGCGTCCTCGAGGAAGCGAAGGCCAAGGCTGAGATTGAGCACGCCTCCAAACCCAAACCGCCGCCAGAGACGTACCAATCCATCTACACCGGGCTGTCTGAGGAGTATGGGAGCGTCCTGACTGCGGAGTATGCAGCGGTGCGTGAGCGGGTGATCGCCGCAATTTACCGGAGTGCGCGAAAAGGCCAACTGGACGAATCCACAGCCGTAGAACTCCTCGTCTGGTTGAGAGACCTCACGAAGCACTCAGCCTGGTGGCGGCGACAGTTGCTGGGTCCAGGCAGAAAAGGGCCTGAAATCGTGATCCGAGTGCTGGAGGTTTACCGTAGTCAGAAGCAATGACACTCGTAGATCTTAACAACCTTAGTGATCTCGGCGGCGGGAGTGATTGTGCTTGGTGCTCATCACGCGTGCATCCCTGCGCTGGCCCCATTCAACCATGGCTCGTAATTGCCGGAAGAGCCAACGGGTCTTTCTGGTACTGCGAATTCCACTAGCCAATGGTGGTTAGGATAATAACCAAATTTGGTTAGAATGATGGTACAATCGATTTATTAACTCCACCGGAATTGTCAATAAAAAACTCATCGCCGCCGTCGCGAAGGCGTGGGAAGCGATTTGTAAATTGCATCCGGACGTGCAGCCCGTCGTACTCTCAGTTACCGCTACGGGGCCTGATGGGCACAAATTCGCCCACTACCGGACGTCCGAGCCGCCGGAGTTGTGGATCGGACCGGCTTTCGCCAAGGCCGGCGCCGCGAAGCAGCTCGCCGTCCTGCTCCATGAGGCAGCGCACTCAGTGGCAACAACGCGAGGCATAAGCGACACCTCCGACCGGGGGCGGCACCACAACAGCTCATTCCACCGCATTGCCGGCGAGCACGGTCTTTACCTGGATGCGGATCGAAAGGCCGCCCATGGCGCTGCCACGTTGGCTCCCGCCACGCACAAAAACTGGGGGAGCATCATTAAGGCACTGGAGGCTGCATCGCCGGCCCTGGGCTAAGCCTGCCCACGAGAGGGCGTCCCATGCCGCGAGCAGGCGGTGGCCCATTTCTTCCGGGCAACGAAATCCATCACGGCCCCGGTAAGTCAACCGGCTGCTGCGGCGAGCATCATCCAGCGACCACCGTCCTGACGGCATGCAGGCCGGCGGTTTCGGCAGTGTCAACGACAGGACCCGTCATGAAAGACGCCTGTACCCCCGCTTTGGGAAGCCCGAGGCTAGCAGAGTCCGTTAGCCCCCGTTGGAGAGGACGCAGGTTGGACGCAGGTCCGTGCGGTCTAAGACGATGAGATCGATGCCGGATGCCTCACACTTTTCTACCGCTTCAGCTTTCGCGGTTTCCGGAATGTCATCCGGCGCGGCCATGACGTAGATGTCGGCTCCCACCGCAGCCGCAAGGTGGATGTCGTTATCTATTTGCTTGGTATTGAAATCCTTCCCACTCATCTTCGCCTCACCGGAAAGGAACCGACCCGCGTACACGCCGAGGATGTCGGCTTCCATTTCTGTACCATCCTTGAACTTGAGGTCTACCCCGGGCAAGAACCAGGACCTTGGTTCCCGCTGGGTTAGTTCCGCGATGGCGAGGAGATGTGGAAGAACGCCTTGATCGCTTGCCGTGTCCACGAAGCCATCGAGCCTATAGAAAATCGACCGATCATACGTCTTACTGTTGCTGCTGGTGTACTTCTGCTCGTCGCGGCACGCCGGGCATTTGGCGGGGCCCCTTGACGAATCGCCGGCTAGTGGGACGAAGCTGGAGGTGCGGCATCGGCTGCACTTAATCTCAAAGCCGCGTTCCGCCCACGACACTGCGCATAGGTCCTCCAGAACATCTGCCGCCAACCACGCTTCATTGTTTGGCAGGTCGAGGGCAGTCTTGTATCTTCTCTTCCCCTGACCGGCCCAGGCATGGGCGAACTCTTCAACTTCAGGGGTTATCTCACCATTCTTGGTTAGCCTCTTGAGATCTTTAAGGAACTGGGTGGATCGTGGCGAGATGAGCTCCCGGATCGTCTCGAATATGCCTGGCTTCAGTAGCGACTCGGCGCCGCGCATCTGTTGCAGTCCGTCCGCTAGGCTCCCCTTATCGGATAGCTTGTAGGACACCGTGACGTCTTGCAGAAGCACGTGCAAGGATTCGGGCAGGCTCGGGACATGAATCTGAAGGCGGTAGTCCTGCTGCGCAAAGACGCCCAACTGAAGGCTGTCTTTATGCCACGTCGCCCCCTTCGCGATAAGCGAGGCGACATTCTTATGACGCGGTAGCCCCTCGAAGGGTGCACCGTTTAGCCTCAGCAGCGCGTTCCCGCCCCCTCTGAACACCACGGGGGAGCTGAACTGGACAGTAGTGGTGTCTTTGAATATGTGGACGTCGACCTCCATATCCGTCCCATAAACGCGTTGAAAATTAACAAACTGGCTGACATCGTTCCAGATCGTATATGTGTACGGATGGTGACGCTGCTCGTCCGGAATGGGGTAGCCGCCGCCAGGTTGAACTTTGTCGCTCCCATTAGGCTGCAAATGCAGGACGTCGGCGATCTGAAGCATCTCTGCTTCACTCGCCGTACGGCTGGTGAGAACGACGTCCGGGGAGAATTGGTCGGGACGGGCAAGATACGCGGCCAATTGCCTGTCGAATTCCAGCCAATGTTGGACCTCTCCAACGGGCAACAGCACCATCGGAACGCTGCTGGCATCCCGGACCGGGCGAAGGGCACGAACATTCCAGAACTCCCAACAGTCTTGGAGATCATCGTCTTTGGTGATCCACAGTACGGCAGGATAATTCAATGGGATCTGAGAACCGTACGTTTCACCGAACGAGGTCGTGGTCTGGTTCAACCAAGTGGCCTCACCCAGCTGTGACCTACCGAAATAATCCGGGCGGCTTGAGCTGCGTATTGGGAAAAGCTGGTCCTGCATCCCAGTGATGTAGTCGGTGGGCAAGGTGCCAGCGGCGGTTACCATCCACAGGTCTGCGTCTGCGTCTGCGTCAGCCACGACGTAAGAACTCCCCTGAACTGGAGTCGTACCAACACCGGCAGGGTTACATGTCCAGATAAGAGGATCCGCCCAGCGAGCCTGGTCAAGCGGGACCCAAGGTAACCCCAGTTCCTCAGACGCCGTTTCTGCCTCGGCGACGGAAAGGTCCACGTTGACCAGCCCATCAACACCTGCCAGATCCAGCATCCTTCGCGTCGCCTCGTCAATATGTCCATCCCCCGATACGGGGACTATCGGTTCCGTCATGCCGGCCCAGCGAGTACTTGCTTCCTGCACTGCCCGCCTAAAACCATCCCTGCTGTTTTCTTGAACCAAGTACGCCGCCCGCGCCGGAACAATGGTGGCCAGCAGCGTGGATTGCCCTCGGTATTCGATCTCAGCCATGAACTAAAGTGTGCCATCACCCTCTGTGGAGGCGCTTCACAAAGTCCACCGCCGGCGGGGGCTGCGCCAGGAAGCTCGGGACCGGGGCGGCCAATCACGAGACTCACCGCTGACTCTTTGCTTGGGAGAATCTCCCGGGCGACGTCAGTCCGGACGACTCAAGATCAGAAGTGCGATCGGTCCGGTTGGTCGCCCCGGGCCGAAATTGTTCTCATTCAGGTCGCACCAGGAAGCACAGCGATGGGGGCCTGCGCTTGGGTTCAGAAAGCTGGCCTGCCGGCTTCTCGGTTCTGGGATGTCGTCCTAGCTTTGGGCTGCACGGATAAGCAAGGAGAAGTTGGATACAGTCTTGACTGGTGCCTGTCACCGTCGGATGCACTATAAGAAGGACTACCTTGACGCTCTCAATTTCAGATCCGGGTCAATTGACCCAGCGGCAGCTTGAATCGACACTCTGGTCGGCGGCGAACGCCCTCCGTGGCCCGGTCGATCCCGGTGACTTCAAGGCCTACGTCTTCCCGGTGATGTTCTTCAAGTGGATCAGCGACGGCTGGGACCACGAGCATGCACGAGCCGTCGAAGATTTCGGGGCAGCCTTGACGGATGAGATTGAAGCTGATTACCACACGTTCGTCATCCCCGACGACTGCCACTGGGCCGATGTCATCGAAACCGCGCAACAGACCGGGGTGAAGCTGGACAACGTCCTGCAGCGGATCCAGCAGGCCAACCCTGACGCCCTCGCCGGTGTCTTCGGTGATGTCCACTGGGCCAACCAGGAGCGGCTCCCACAGTCAGCCCTTGCCGCGCTGCTGAACTCCTTCCACTCCGTCCGGTTGGACCCGGACAGCGTCAACGGCGACATGCTCGGATCCGCATACGAATACCTGCTGCGGGAGTTCGCTGAAGCCTCCGGCAAGAAGGCCGGCGAGTTCTTCACGCCCCGCCACGTTGTCCACCTGCTCGTGAAGATCCTTGACCCGAAACCGGGAGACACCATCGCCGACCCTGCCTGTGGCTCCGGCGGCATGCTCGTCGAAACAGTCACCGCGGTGACAGCAGCCGGGGGCGACCCAAGGACGCTCCGCCTGCATGGCCAGGAAATCAACCTGACCACCAGCGCCATCGCGAAGATGAACCTGTACTTGCACGGGCTCAAGGAATTCAAGGTCGTCCGCGGCGACACCTTCCGCGAACCGAAGCTCCTGGACGGTGACGGCTTGCAGAAGTTCGACGTCGTCATCGCCAATCCGCCGTTCTCCCTCCAGAACTGGGGCGCCGAGGGCTGGGCCAACGACCCTTACGGCCGCGTCGTCTGCGGAATCCCGCCAGCCAAGAACGGCGACTACGCCTGGATCCAGCACATGGTCGCCTCCATGAGGGAAGACACCGGCCGGGTCGGCGTCGTCATGCCCCATGGGGTGCTGTTCCGCGGCGGCAAAGAAGGCGCCATCCGTGAATGCCTGATCGGCAAGGACCTACTGGAAGCCGTCATCGGCCTGCCCAACAACCTCTTCTACTCGACGTCTATCCCGGTCTGCCTGCTGATCTTCCGGAAAGCGAAGCCGGCGGATCGGCGGGACAAGGTCCTGTTCATCGACGCGTCCAAACGGTTCGTCCCCGGCAAGAACCAGAACACCATGTCAGATTGCGACATCAAGGTCATCGACGCTGCCTACAAAGATGGCACTGACATCGACGGTGAAGACGGCCTAAGCCTCCGCTTGGTCGGGCTGGATGAGATCGAGGCCAATGGTTTCGACCTGAACATCGGCCGTTACATCAAGACCGATACCATCGCCGAGGTCAATGTTGAAGAAGCCCTCATCGCCTACCAGGAAAGCCGCGAGCAGCTCGCTGCTGCCGAAGCTGTGCTGGCTGAAAAGCTGAAGGCGGCCGGCTTTGTCTTCTGATCCGATGAAGCCCATCCGGCTCGGAGACGTCTTCGAGGTCAGCAATGAGCGCCTTGGTGAATATGCTGAAGAACCTCCGGTATTTGCCATCTCAAAATACGATGGCGTCGTACTCGGGTCCGACTATCACGAACGCCGCGTGGCATCCGACAAGCTGAACACCTACAAAACGCTTGGCCCCGCGGGCTGGGCCTACTCAACGATTCACATCGATGAAGGCTCCATCGCTCGGAACAGCCACGACTTTCTTGGCGTGGTCAGCCCCATGTACACGATCCTTCGCTGGACCAGCGAGGATCACGACCCGCGGTACTTCGAACACCTGTTGCGGTCCCCCGAAATGCTGGCAACCTACGGAGACATGGCACAGGGAAGTATCAACCGCCGGCGCAGCCTCCCGTGGAAGACGTTCTCGTCAATCTCAGTCTCAGTACCGACTATCAATGAGCAGCGGCGCACCGTTGACCTGATCGGCGCCGTGGACAAAGCAATCGATGCGGCCGATGAACAGGCCAATACCCTTTGGTCCATCACACACAGACTGCTGGACAATTCCTTCAAGGGATTTCCGCTAGTTCATGTGGGCGACTTGCTTGCAGGAATATCTGGAGGTAAGAGCCCATCGGCAGAAGGCCGCCCACCTGTTGCGGAGGAGTACGGCGTTCTAAAGGTCAGTGCCGTTAGCGAACTTGGTTTTCTCCCGTCCGAATCCAAGACCGTCGACAACCCTAATATTTTCAACGCCTCCATGTCGGTTAGAGCCGGAGACATTCTCATCAGCCGCGCCAATACGCCCGAACGGGTGGGGCTGGCCTGCTTGGTGGATGACGACTACCCGAATCTGTTCCTTTCAGACAAGACGCTGCGGTTGGTTCCTAAGGCCGGAGTCGATCCGGCTTCTCTGGTAGCTGTTCTCGCCACTTCGAAAGCCAGAACGCAGATCCAAATGAGCGGAACGGGTTCGTCAGGAAGCATGAAGAACATTTCTCAGGAAGCAATCCGGCAGTTGTCCGTTGGGTGGCCTGCAGACCCGGAAGAGCAGGGTCGAATCGGGTCGCTGAACAAGAGCCAGCTCGACGTCATATCTAAGCTCCGGGCGACCGCTGATTCTCTCCGCTCGCTCCGCGCCGAACTGCTTTCTGCCCTCCTCTCCGGTGCGCATAGAATTCCAGAGACGTATGACGAGCTGATGGGGGCGGACTCGATGGAGGCGGTGGGGGTATGACGACGTGGGTGGTTCGGGCGGGAGCGAGCGGGGAAGACGAGGATTGGAACCTTAGCTCGGGTCGGGCGGGTGTCGGATGGCCTGAGATCGGCGACATGTCTGCCTGCCGAAGCCGTGAGGATGTGAGGACACTCGTCGACGCTGCGTTCCCCGGCGATTCCGTGATGCGGCGGGCCAACTACACAGGCCAGCTGTGGGCCTTGCAGGGCGTTATCCAACCTGGAGATTTGATCATCATGCCGCTGAAGCGTAGCGGGGAGCTGGCCTTCGGGACTTGCCGGGCCGGGTACTCGTATGACGCTTCCGCCGCGGACAGGCGGCGCCGGCATCATATTGACGTCGACTGGCACCCGGAGCACTTTTCTCGCTCGGTGTTGAAGGATGACCTACTGAACATGATCAACGGGGCAATGACGGTATTTAGCCCGTCTCGGCATAACGCCGACGACCGACTGCATGCAGTTCTTCGCAACGGGGCCGACCCAGGATTTTTCGGCGCAATGCCAGGCTTGGCGCAGGCCACGAGCGCGACTACTGCCGACATTGAGGCGGCGGGTGTGCTCGACCCCGAGACTGTTCCGACGATGGATGCAATCAAGGACAGGATCCGGACACATATCGTTGAGAACTTTTCCGGCCACAAGCTCACGTACCTGGTTGCCGACATTCTGACCGTCCTGGGATACGTCTGCAATGTTTCGCCGGAAGGCCCTGATGGCGGCGTGGACATCCTGGCCGGACGCGGACCATTGGGGCTGGATTCCCCGACGCTTGTTGTTGAGGTCAAGTCCGAATCGTCACAGATTGGCGCCCCTGTTGTTCGCGGACTGCAGGGAGCCGTCACCAGCAATCAAGCGGACCAAGGGCTTCTCGTCGCGTGGGGAGGAATCAACACCAATGCCAAGAGGGAGTTCTCCCATCAACGGACACGTATGGGCTTTTGGGATTCGGAGGCCCTTATGGAGCAACTTTTCAAGGTCTATGCCGACCTTCCGCAGGAGACGCGGAACAAGCTGCCACTGAAACTGGCGTGGGTCCTCGACGAAGAGCCGGGGGCGTAACGTGGCGGGGTTCAACGAGTCGAACACGGTGCAGCAGCCGGTCCTGGATTTGCTGGTGGCCGCCGGGTGGAAGCACATTCCCGGGTATCAGCTGGACCGGCACACCGAGGACGTGCTGCTCGAGGCTGATCTGCGCGCGGCACTGGTACGGCTGAATCCTGCTGTTGCCGAAGTCCCGGAGCGCGCGGCAGAATTGCTGTCGCCGCTGCGAAGCTTGATGCTGTCGGCACGGGAGGACGGGCTGGTCCCGACCAACCAGCATTTCCTGGAGTGGCTCCGCGGGCAGAAAACCCACCGGTTCCAGGGCCGGGAGGGATTCGACCCGGTCCAGCTGATCGACTTCCAGAATCCCGCCAACAACATCCTGGCCGTCTCCGATGAGGTCACCTTCGGCACTCCGGGGCATTCCTGCAGATTTGATTTAGTACTCTGGGTCAATGGCATACCGCTTGTGGTGGTCGAGACCAAGACCCGGCTGGACGCCCGGATCACCTGGCTGAAGGCCGCCCACGAGATCCACGCCATCTACGAGCCAGGCTGGCCGGAATTCTTCGTGCCCAATGCGTTCTCTGTCGCGACAGACGGCAAGGACTTCCATTACGGGGCCGTCGGGCAGGACATCGAATCGTGGGGCGTGTGGGGATCCACGGAGGAGGACATCCTTCCCTCGGGTTGGCCGCGGGTGAAACGCAGCGTCGAACTGCTCCTGAACCCGGAAACCGTCCTGTCGGTGATCGCCGATTTCACCGCGTACGAACTCAAAGGCAAGCACTCGGGCCTGCCGCGCCTGCACAAGATTGTCCCTCGCTACCCGCAAGTGGAGGCCGTCCGGGCCATCCACGCCCGTGCGCTGCACGGCACCAAAAAGCAGGGCCTAATCCACCACACCCAGGGTTCGGGCAAGACGCTGGCGATGCTATTTGCCGCGGTGAAGTTGGTCAACGAGCCGAAGCTGAAGAACCCGTCCATCATCCTGATCGCGGACCGGATCCAGCTGGTCACACAGATGTACCGGCAGTTCCTGAGGGCCGGCATGCCATCCCTGGAGGCGCCGGAGAACGCCGCGGAGCTGCGGCGCATCCTGTCTGAGGACCGTCGGGGCATCATTTTCACGACCGTTCATAAGTTCAAGAGCGCCGGTGTCCTCAATACCCGGGAGAACATCATCGTCCTGGTCGACGAAGCCCACCGGACCCAGGAAGGACAGCTGGGTAAGTTCCTGCGGGCCGCGTTCCCGAACGCCCGCTTCTTCGGCTTCACCGGCACTCCCATCGCCGATGAGGACCGGAACACTTACGAGCTCTTCGGCGACCCTGATGACCCCAACCATGCGATGAACACCTACGACTCGGACCGGTCCATCGCCGACGGGACCACGGTGCCCATGCACGTCTCGCCGCGGCTGGTGGACTTCCACATCCGCAAAGCCGACCTGGACAAGGCCTTCGGTGAGTTGGCCGCCGAGGAGGGTCTGACCGAGGAGGAGCAGGAGTTTGTGGCGGCCAAGGCCACCGACACCCGGACCTTCTTCGCCAACCCGGAACGGGTCCGTAAGGTCTGCGCCGACATCATCGAGCACTTCTACTCCACGATCGACCCGCTGGGCATGAAAGCCCAGGTTGTCGCCTACGACAGGGGCCTCTGCGTGGCGTACCACTCGGAATTGACCCGGCAGCTGGAAGCCCGCACCCAGGACGGTACCGGCCCCGATGAGGCAGCTGTGGTCATGTCCGTCCAGACCAAGGACGACAGCGATTGGCAGCAATTCCGGCTGACCGATGACAAGGAAGAGGCCATCCTCAACCGGTTCCGTCAGCTCGGGGACCCGCTGAAGTTCGTTGTCGTCACCTCGAAGCTGGGCACCGGCTTTGACGCGCCAATCGAGGGCGTCATGTACCTGGACAAGCCCATGAAGCTGCACACCCTGTACCAGACCATCACCAGGACGAACAGGAACTGGAAGAACGCGTCCACCGGCCAGGAGAAGCGCTACGGGCTGATTGTGGACTACGTCGGCCTCGGTGACGGTTTCGCCAGGGCCATGTCGCCAGCCAACCCGGAGCACGCCCGCAAGGAAATCGAAACGGACTCGCTCCTGGAACAGTTCGACATGGAGATCGCCAACGTCCTGGACCGGTTCGCCGGCATCGACCGCTCCGCCAGCGGCTTTGAGGCGCTCCAGGCCGCACACGACCGGATCCCCGACGATAGGGCCATGGAGCGCTTCGCGGCCCAGTACGGAATGCTGCAGGGCATCTGGGAGGCTGCCTATCCGGACCTGCGACTCGAAGCCCACCGGGCCGACTACCGGTGGCTGTCCAAGGTGTATGCCTCCGTTGCGCCGGCCGACGACACCCGCGACCTGCTTTGGCACCGACTTGGCGCCAAGACCTTGGAGCTCGTACATGGCCACATTGGCGAGGTCACCGTCAAAGACACCGGGGTCGACGTCGTCATCGCAGATGAAGGCACCATCAAACGGCTCATCGAAGCCGGGGTTATCGATCCTGACGAGGGCAGCGGCGACAACACCGTGACCACGGCCGCTGAGGTCGTGGACAATATTGCCACACGGCTGCGGAAACGGCTCGAAGGTGCCAACGGCACCCATTCCGTCTACCGCACGATCGCCGAGCGTCTGGAACGGCTCCGGGAACGCCAGCTTGCCCAGGCACGCGACTCGGTGGACTTCCTGCGGGACCTGCTCGATTTGGCCCGTGACCTCGCCTCAGCTGAGAAGGCAGAGGACGAGTCGGGCGTTGTCGGGCTGGACCTGCTACCGGACCCGAACGTCGGCGCCCTCACCCAGATCTTTGAAGAGTACAAACCCCACGACGTTCCGGTCATCGTCGGGAAGGTTGTCGCTGACATTGACGCCATCGTCAAGGAGGTCCGATGGGACGGTTGGAACAACAGCAAAGAGGGCGACAAAGCAGTCCGCATCGCGATTCGCAAGGTATTGGTCCGGTACGGTCTGCCAGCGTCAGGGGAGCTCTTCGACCACGCCTACGCATACGTGGCCGAAAACTACTGACTTTGGGTTTCTCCCGCAGCTGGCGAACCAGGTCCGGTTCGGCCCCCTGAATCCTCCGCGTAAGTTGGCAGCAGCTTGTACACAGTCGCCAGGACAAGCCGCCACATCCGCGCCTGCAGTCGTCAGGATTCCGATGGCTGCCGTTCAAGGGTCAACTGACAGCAGGCATGGCGGAACGATGCCGGCCGCCACGTGCCAAGCAGCGGGGAGGGGGCAGGAATCTCAGTAATCGCGGTAGTCAAGGGGTCCCATTTCGTCCAACATCATCCGGTTGTAATACCCGGCCTGCTCATCCTTCAGCTGGTCGATGGTGGTGCTGTCATCCACGGATAGGTTCAGCTTGGTCAGGGGAAAGGTCCATTTCTCCTGCACGGTTCGCCATGCATCAGCCAGCTCCCTTGTTGCTTCCGTTTCTGCTGTTACCAAAGCCTGCAGCACGCGGGTATTCCTGTCCCGGCAATATTCCCAGCGCGTCGATTCGTCAAAGGATGAGTTCGCCCATGCGATGGCCACAGCCCGGGCGCCGGCCTCTGTCAGCATCCCTGCCGTCCGCATGGCAAGCACCAGACGTGTTATCGGTCGCGACACTTGGACGAGCTCCGGATCTCCGCCCGTCCATTCATATTTTCCAGGTTCCGTTTCCTCGTAGTCCACGTACAGCGTGGTCTCGCGTTGGCGCTTGAGACTGTTTCGGAAGATCCAGTCGGCGTCATTGGGCCCGTCAAGGTAGTGGCTGGGGCGGCAATCCTCAACGTAGCCCATGACTTCGGCGTAGAGGGACGGATTTGATTCGTGGACGTAGGCGTAGATGGCGCGGGGAAGGTGGTCATAAAAGTCTCGGAAGCACTTCGTGAACTCTTTCTGCTTGTGCATGCTCCGGGACATGTCGAGCAGAATGAGAATCTTCGCCGCTTCCTCCGTGCAAATAATGTCAAGCGCGGCAGCGCCACGAATGTCTCCGGCACTCTCTAGCGTCACGACAGATTTCGCCAAGCCGTCAACGTGCTCTCCTAGGCGAGCCAGACCTTCTCCAATGATCGGGAAGCGGTCGTCCTGCTTCACATCGAGCAACCGGCGAAGTTGCCGCTCGCGCATCAAAGGAGCCGCGCAGTTGTCAGGTCAATCAGCTCAGGTGTGTCGCAGCGTCTGCACATGCCCCCATTCTGCACCCACAATGTTCAACAGCCGAGTCAGTCAGGATGTCGAATCCCGGTCGAAAACGGCGGGTTCCGGGAGTTTCGCGCTTAGGATGCGACACACCGTCGGCGGAGCACGGAACCGCTGCGCGAAACGCATTTGTGTGTTTCAGCGGCCGGAAGGCTTATGTGCAGGCCCGATGGGTCAGCCGATGTGTTTTCGGATGACGATGCGACGGTACCCTTCCGGAACGAGCTCTGTGGCCTTGGTTAGCGCGTCTTCGTAGGAGGCGCCGGTGGCGCTAACGCGGCTCTGCTCGCCGTCCGGGCTCTCAATGGTCAGTTCAACTTCCATGCAATCAGTTTGCCTGATTGGTTATGACAATCTGGTCCGGGGGTTGCGCTCAGGCGACAGGAGTTCAAATGATGACTCTCAGCGCTGCTGGAAAGGGACGGCCCGGCGCCAGTATGCAGCTTCAGCGTTCGTGAGGATCTCGTAGATCCTCTCGGCTACGTATTTGCCCAGGTAGGGACGCTCCTCGGGAGTCAAGGATCCCAAGGACTCGAGCGCGGACGCCAGGAGGACATCATCGTCAATGGATTCCTCAACCCATTCCTTGACGCCGTCAGCGACCAGGTCCTCCCACATGTAGGGGGAGGTGGCAATGGCTTCGCGGACGGCGGCGAGCCTTACCCGGGTGTCGTGATTCCGGGACATTGTATAGAGGCGTGTCTGGTAGGCGTCCGAAGTCACGGACATCGACGGCGCCAGGGCGAGCGGGCGCGGGGCGGCATGAGCGTCGGTGACCTGGTACCGGGTCACGGTGGGGTGGCGGTGATGCAGTTGTTGGCGGATTTCCCTGATGCGGTGGCCAAGGCGGGGCGTACCGGCGGCCGGGTGGTGGCTGCTCCGGGGGGCTTCGATGTCGTTGCGTGGTGGCATGGTCTGCCTCGTGCGTGGGCGGTGTGTGAACGACTATTCCTCATGGTATTCCCGGGCCCGGATGTATTGAAGGGGCCCACATTTGCTTCATGTCCCGCGCCATGGCCGGGTTTCCTGGCAGCTCGCGATCCTCTGACCGTTGCGGACACGGAACCAGGCCACCGGTGACGTAGATGGTCAGGGACCTGGACTTCGGCCGGGTCCAGTTCGGGCCGGCTCCTGGCAGAGTCCATTATTTCGAAGCCGTAGGTAATCCTCACCAATTGCTTTGGTTCTAAATATCGACTAGGACCTCCCAAATTAGACGGTGAGGTGTGACCATTACCGCATGAACAAACGCGGGAACGGACCTTCCTGGAAAGAACGAACGCGTAAAGGGGCCGGAGAGTCTTGGCAGAAGGCCTCGCGGTTCGCACGTCGTGCGAGACTATCGACCGCAGTGTTTGGCGCTGTCATCGCCGCCACGGCCATCGCTTTCATAGCCCACATGGTCCTTCAATGGGTCCTTCCCCACGGAGGGGATCCCATCCAGCCAAAAGACCTCACCCAGTTCTCGCTCACAATCGTCGCGGGTATCGGCGGTGTTGTTGCCCTCGTCGTCGCCTACCGGCGGCAAGGTGGAATTGAGCAGAGCCGCTTCGTAGAGCGGTTCGGTGCCGCAGCCAGCCAATTGGGACACTCGGACGTGGCTGTTCGTATGGCAGGGGTCTATGCCATGGCAGGCGTTGCCGACGAAACAGTGGCTCATGAAAGACAGCAGTGCGTTGATGTGCTTTGCGGTTACCTGCGGCTGCCGTACTCCCCAGAGCTGGGGTCAAACCACCAGGCTGAACTCCAGCGCAAGGTCCCGGCCCGCGAAGGGGAAGAATCTACCCGCCGATACCTTTATCGGCAGAATGACAAGGAAGTAAGACAGACCATCATCAGGGTCATCAAGTCCCATCTCCAAAGAGATGTGCGAGAATCGTGGTCGCCGTGCGCGTTCGATTTTCGGGGCGCAGTACTCGAGGATGCAAACTTCGATCGGGCGATATTCGTCGGGTACCCAACCACTTTCGATAGAGCGATGTTCATCGGGGCAGAGACCTCGTTTCATGCGGCGAAGCTCAACGCGGTAAGTTTCAAGGGGACTAGGTTCAGTGCTACGGAGACCTCGTTCGATGTGGCGGGTTTTAGCTCGTCATCATCGTTCGAGGGGGCCGTGTTTAGCGGGGCAAAGACCTCGTTCCAAGGAGCCTTCTCTACTCACCACCACGAAGTCACGTTTGAGGGGGCGATGTTCCTTGGAACGGAGACCTCATTTTGTGAGGCGGAATTCGTTTCGCCGACAAATTTCAGGGGCTGCAACTTCGGCGAGGGTCGTGTTGACTTTTCCTGGCCCAGGCAATGGGTTCCGGGCGCAGCAAGATTCGATTGGGATGAGAGATTGCCAGCTGAGGAACGTAAGCCTCGGCCGGGAAACGTTCTGCCACCTGCGCCAGAGTGGCCTCCGAAGAGGCACCCTAAAGCCCCACCTCCGGTGACCGGCCATTCGTACTTCTTGGAGGAGGGCGAGGAGTTCGTAAGGGCTTTCGTCGTTAGACGTGGCATGAGAAAGCCGAAGCGGGTGCCGAAATGACCCTGCCAGACCACGCGGCATCGGCGGCCCCCTGATGACGATCCGTTCCACCAAGGACAGTGGTAGATGCTACGCGGCGGACAAGTGATCCGGCAGCTTCACCTCATCTGGGTTCAGTTCGGGGCGGGCGCGTAGGTAGCGCAGCGGATGCCGGAACGATCTCCCGGACCAGGCGACGTCGGCGGAGACTTCCACGACCAGGGGTTCGACCCGGGTCAGGTGGACGGGTTCTTTGTCCTTGGTGAACCGGTCCAACAGGCCGGGACTGATCTGCTCAGGCCACGGGTGGTCCGGGCGGGGAATGTGCAGGTGGGCGGCAAGGGTTCGCGAGGAGGCGGCAGTCAACGGAGAGGTGCGCCCGACAATCCAGAGCCGGTCGTGCATGGGCAGCCCGGCGACGACAGCGAAGGGCCGGTCCCGGCGGCCTATGACGGCAGCGCAGACGACGTGAATGTCATCTCTGTGCTTAACCTTCAGCCATTGCCGGACGCCACCTTCATATAGTTGCCCGGATCCCTTGACCACAAGGCCCTCACAGCCGGTGGCGGGCAGGTCCTCGAACCATTGCATGGCCGTGTCGTAATCAGAGGTGACGGGGGAGAGGTTCAGTGGAGGCCGCCAGTCGGAGGCCAGTTCTTCCAGGAGCGCGCGTCGGTCCCGCAGCATGATGTTCCGGGTGTCGTGCCCGGCGACGGCGAGAATGTCGAAAGCTGCGAAGGAGGCGGGGCGCTCTTTGACGAAGGCGGGGAGAGCAGCTCTGCCGGTGATCATGCGCTGCTGGAGCGAGTTGAAGTCGAGGCGGTCATTCGACCAGATCAGCGCTTCGCCGTCGACGACACAACCGGCCGGGATGTATGCGATCGCGGCGGCCACCAGGTCAGGAAAGTACCTCGAAAGGTCTTTGCCTTGTCTGGAAAAGAGCGTGGCGCCCTTCGCGTCAACGGAAATTGCGATCCTAAAACCGTCGAATTTGGGTTCATAAATGCAGCCGCCCGGCAGGGCATCCGGGGGCGGGATCCGGTCCACGGCCTTCGCCATTGCCAAGGCCGGCGAGTGGAGCCCGGCGGGCAAGGTATCGGGCATGGACGTCACAATACGCCCGGGCGGGGGCGGTTCAGTAGTGGCTGGAGAAGACGGCGGGCACCGGTGCGGCGTCAAGGTCACGGACGGCAGTAGTCTTCACTTCTTCAGGGTCGGAGAACACCACGCGGTGGACGCCGCCAGTCGGTTCTTCCGAGGAGCGGGATGCAAGAGTGGGGCTTGTTGTTTCCATAGGCCTTATGTCTACGCCGTGGGCGGCAGCCGTGCCAGCTGACGCGCCGGGAGCGCAGCTACTCCTGGATACCGTTCTTCTCGCCCTGTTCCTTGCTGGGGTTCGTGCGCTGATCAAGCAACGCGATGAGCGCGTCGTCCTCCAGAATGGAGGCGTAGGCACTGATGCCAAGCCTGGCCTGAAAATTTTTGACAAATTGGAAGAAGCGTTCATCTTTGTGCTCCACCCATTCCCGCCGGACAAGGGCCAGCACCCGGTCAATGCGTTCGGTCGATCGCGGTGGCCCCTCGAAGAGGTCTGCTGGGCCACCGTCATCTCGGTCTGAAGCGTCGGATGTGGGGCGGCCCTCTGGATGTTGGCTCATATTTGAAGTCTAAGTCAGCACCAGGAGGCGTCTCGCAAACTCTAGTTTGGCGAGGCGAACTCGAACCGCCCGAAGTAGGGTATTTCCGTGGCCGGGAATGTCTCATAAAGCCTGTCTCACGTGTTCGTCTCATAAGTCCTTAGGGAGTTGCAAGACGCTTCCCGGTGAGGCAGCGGCGGTTAACCCTGAATAAGCTCGATGTAACGAGCGTTCAGGATGCCCAGCGGTTCCTCGAAGTGTCCGTTGGTCTTCGTTGCCTCCGCGTATGAGCTGACCCCGAACAGTGCGGCTGCGCAGACCTGGCCGCTGATCTGGTGGTTCACCTCGTCGGGCTCGTGGTCAAGGATGTAGCCTGCCTCGATGTCCTCGATCGTGTAGTAGGGACGTGCACTCGAGAGAGTCGGGTGACTCCGCTGCGTCTCGAGCAGCCACCCCTGGTAAACCGGCATCAGCTTCTCCGGGTGCTTCCTGACGAAGTTCCGCAAACTACTCTGGGTGTCGAGGGATAGGAATTCCTTGCTGGACTCCATCTGGAGCGCCTCAAGCGCCGCTATCTCCTCGTCCGTGTAGGACCACGTCGCCGACTGGGACTCACGCATCTTCTTGATGCTCTCGTTGCGTTCCCGGAGGGCCACCTCCACCGCGCCGGCGCCCACCTGGGCGACCCAGTACAGCCGGACTGCATGCTCCAAAATTGATCGAACCAACGGCGACGCCTCCTCGCCGTAACCGGCTGCCTCCAGCTGGATGGCCGCTTCTCCCGTGCGCAGGAGCCGGATCATCCAGCCCCAAGACAGGGCCACGGCGGCCGCATCGCTTAGCCTGGCCCTCTCTCCGCTCCCGTAGAGCGTGCCTGACGGGGCCGGCGCTGCGCCCACCAGGTCACGGATGTCCGAGTACAGGGCCGTGTAAGCCTCACGTCGTGCCTGATCATCCACGGCTTATTCTTCCCTTCCGTAGTCCATCTCAGCTGTCACTCTATGTCCGCCGGGCAGGACGCCGCGCCTAGCCGGGAACAGCAGACGTATATAGAGGACAGAACGACGCGTGAAGAGACTCGATGTGACGACCACGGAGGTGGTGTGCCGATCTACCTTTCCCTCGAAGGGCATATCTGGCTCACTCGAACGTTGCGTCGATCCTTAGAATCCGCCCCGTCGCCGGTCAAGGCGACCTCAGAAGGCGGTTTGTGGTGACGAGTCCTGCAGGTCATCTGAGGACCAAGGGGACCATCATGATGGAAATCGCGTTGACCTGCGCAAACGCAAGCTTGAACGTGGATGCCCAAGGTACCTTCCATCTGCGGTGGGCGCCCGGCTCATCGGTGTCAGCCGCCGACGCTGACGCCGTCGTCGCAGCCGTCCGGGGCGTGACGGGAGGCCGGCTGCAGCCGATGCTTTTCGAGGTCGTGGACGTGGCTATGAGTCCCGGCGCCAGAGTGACGCTGCTGGGGAGGCGGTTTGTGTCCGCTGTGGCACTGGTCGGGGCCACAATGGTCGACCGGGTAATGGCCGCGGCCCTGTTGCGTGAGCAGGAGTGCCCGCACGGATACTTCACGTCCGTCGACGACGCCAGGGAATGGCTGAATCGGTTGCCGGTTCCGGAAGAGTTGGAAGAATCCGCCGTCTAACTGAGGAAATAATTCGGCCATGAATGCTGACCGCAGACGCTCCTGTCCCGCTGCGGCCGCAAAGGTCATCCCCTCCGGAGCGTCCGGTAAGCGATCCCAATCCGGGCGGATCGCCTGCGGGGAAGAACAGGATCGGGCAGGAACGTCACAATCGCCTTCCCCGACCAAGCCGGTACGGTGTGAGATCACCTTGGGGTGGATTGGAATGAGATGCAGATGCAGCCGGAATTCAGGGGAGGGCTCGCTGTCCCCGGAAAGTTCAGGGCGGGCACGACATGGACCCTTCTCGTGCCGACAAAGGAGCAGCTTGAGTTCCGGGGGCGGCATGGGCTAGGCAGGTTCCTTGGGTCATGGAGACTGGAATGGGATGACGTCCGTCTGGTTTACCGGACGATGAGGGGCCTGGATACTTTTTCACGGTCTGGGATTCCTGCGGCGGGACGGAACCTGGTGGCATTCTGGACCTATGACCCCAACGAGGTACTGGATTGCCTTGAGGAGCTTGGCTACCCGATGGATCCCAGAACGCGTCAGGGGCAAGGCCGATTCTTTGCCAGGTGAGTCGCCGCAACGCAGCCCGCAAAGGGCTTACGGGAAACTCGAAGAAGACGGTTGCGGCCGTTTGGGCGTTACGCGAACTGGGCGGCCGCCGATCAGGCGTATCCGGGAAGCATTAATACACGTCCCCGCACAATATGTTGTTGCATGGGCCGTGACTTAAGGTTTACTCTTGATGTACTGGCCGCCTCAAGTGACCCGTACCCTTTCCTTTCTGGAGGCAAAAATGACTGAGCCCACGATGTCGCCGATCGTCCGGTCGCGCGCAGAGAATGCGGTCAGACTGATCGAGATGGCGAGCCTGTCCGGTGAGCCGCTTCGGCGGGCGCAACTGCTCGCCGAAGCTCAGGCGCAAGTGGCATGGACCCTTCGGGCAGCCGTCGGAGAGTGCACCGACGCTGGTGTCTCCTGGGCGAAGATCGGCGAGGCTGTGGGGATGCCACGCGAAAGCATCTTCCGTCAGTTTTCCACGGGCGCCCCCATCGTCGCTCTCAAGCCCGTGCAGACGCCAACAAGTCCGAACATGAAGGATCCACGGAACCAGTCCACGGGTCAGGCGATTTTTGCCTTCCAGACACCCGATGACGGGGTGTGGCGGGGTTCGCCAGCACTACTGCCGGAAGGGCAACACCGAATGGCAGCCTTGCCATTCAACCCACCCATGGCTATCGGGAGCGATTTCGCCGGCCAGATGCTCATGGTGAGGTACGGAGAGGTCACGAAGGATGTGTCGGCCCACTACGTCCAGGTCGTCGAGTCCGACGGCAACCGTCGGCCGGTCCGAATGACCTACGAGGTGTTCAACCTCCTTTTCGGAGACGGACAGACGCCCCTACGCCGGGCGATGACAGACGTGGTTCATGCCGTCCTGTCCAACGAACTGAATCCGGCACAGTTGCGCGAGGTCGTCGGGCGGGCAGCCAAAGCAATGAATCCAGGAGTCCCCCTTGCCGAGTTTGCGGCTGCCGTCAATGCAGTCATAGAGACCAGGCAGGGGATCGTACCCACCGATGCCTCCTCCGACGAAGCGATAAGGCGTCTGAAACGAGCCGTCGCTGAGTTCGAGGCATGGTCGGAAGTCAGGCGTTGAGTCTCATGTCTCACACGATGCACACCGTAGCGGGCTCCGAACGGACGCCTCTCCCACTGAGAATTGTCTCGGTACCGGGGTAGCGACGGCGCTCGGCGGACACGGCCTAGGGACAGAGGCCCAGAGCGCCGTCTCGGTTCCCGCGACGGTGGCTGTGACGCCGCCCAACGGGGCTCCGATGACGATCATTCCCCGGTTCAGCGAACGCCTCGTGACACTCATACGGGCAATAAGCACAGCCTGCTGGTATCCCATTTCCAATGGCCCTTCGACTCCCGTGGCCCTGCCGAACAGCAGCTGACCGAAACCGGCTAGAGCAAACGCGGCCCACAACTCTCCCGGCCAGCGCAGCGGAGCGCCGTAGATCTCTCCGGCGCGTCCCCGCCGACGACGAGGGGCGCCAACGTGCCCAGCGAGCGCTAGAGGTTCTTTCCCATCAAACGTTCCGACCGCTCAGTTCGCCCGGCCGGCGGAAGGGGGTCGAGGACCTCGGGCTCGCGACCCTCGGATGGTCCATTGGCACAACACCTAGCGCCTCCACTGCTAAATCGGCGATTCCCGTCCGCTGGGTTCAAGTAGGCGTTCTATGCTGGGCCAAGCCGACGGCAATCAGCTGGTGGTAATCAAATAGCGCGAGTCTCCATCAGACCCAGGGCGCTTGAGTGAGACGGAGGCTTGGATTTGATCATCTTCGATACGAATGCCGTGAACCTTCTGCCGCCCAACGGCCCCCGGGCCGACATCATCCGGAAGCTGCGGGAGTCCGGGCACCATAGGGTTGCCGTGCCGTGGATGGTCTTGGAAGAGATGGCTGCGCATAAGGCGGTGTTCTACCTCGACAGGCACAGGTCAGCAGTAACCGTCCTGCAGAAGCTACAAGACGTGCTTCCGTGGGAGCTGGAGAGTTCCCTGGAACCACTTGATTTGGAGCGCCTTTTGAATCACTGGCGAGATGCTTACCGCGAGATCTTTGAAGTGATCGACACGAGTGGTGAGATCGCACGCAGCGCCTTGGCTCGCGAGGCAATGGCGCTTCCGCCTGCGAAGCGGGATAGGGACCGTTCTGAGGGTGCGCGGGATGTGGCTATCTGGTTCTCCATCCTGGAATTTCTCAAGGAAAATCCCGAAGAGAACATCTGCTTCGTTACAAACAATACCGACGACTTTGGAGATGGGACCGCCTATGCGTATCCGATGGATGAGGACCTCCGCGGCCTTGAGGGCCGGCTCACGCGTCTTGCGGATTTCAACCAGGTCGTCTCCCAGTTCACCAAGGAAGTCTCTGGGAAGGACGCGGAAGCTGTAGGTGACCTGCTCAGATCATTTCCGATACAGTCTCGGTTGGCTCAGACGGCTGTGGAGATCCTCAGCTCGCCCACGGGTTTCGCAGGCATGAGCGCCACTGATGTTGTGGTGCAGTGGCGTTCATGGATGACCTCGCCCGAAGCAGAACTCCTTAGCGTCATGGACGTCGTGGGCCATGAGATCGAGGGTGACATCTGGTACACGGCCAACGCGCGGTGGCTGCTGTACGGGGTTGCGACCGACGGCAACGACACGCAGAGCATCGCCTGTGTATGGGAGGTGAAAGTCCTCTTCTCGGCAAGCGAAGAGGACCAGACACCAACTCTCCTGACGCCTGGAGAGCCCTCGCTGCCCGACATGGCTGACGAGCGGTGTGCGGAGGCTCTAAAGAGACTCAAAGAAAGGGCGGCCGACGTGGCTCGGCGAACCCTCGCCAATTTGTCTGCGAACTCTTCTGCAGCTGGAAGTTACCTGGCTCAGCAGATGGCCGCCTCTATGCCCAAGCTCGACATCGCTGGCCTCATGGGCACCGCGAACCTGGCTCAGCAGATGGCCGCCGCCATGCCTAAGTTCGACATCGCAGGGCTCTTGCCCAGCGTGAACCTGGCTCAGCAGATTGCCGCCGCCATGCCCAAGTACGACATCGCTGGCCTCATCGGCACCGCGAACCTGGCTCAGCAGATGGCTGCCTCTATGCCCAAGCTCGACATCGCAGGGCTCTTGCCCAGCGTGAACCTGGCTCAGCAGCTCGCTGCGTCTATGCCCAAGTACGACGTCAATGGGTTGGCGTACTTGGCGAGAGCAACCGAGTCTTCCTCGGACGATGAGACGGAGTCGAACGAAGACGAAGAGACCGAAGAAGACGAAGGAGATTCGCCGTAGCCATCGAGTCGAGCGCCCATGCGTAATGAAGGGCACCCGGGACGGGAGGATCCTAGGCATGCAGATTCTCACGGCCAGTGCCCTGCTCGCCTGAAGGTTTGGCGAAAGCAAATGCCCGGTAAAGGATCGCCAGTCGGGCACGATGACCGACAGATCTCAGGGCGCCGTCCGGCATCTCTGGGCAGGTATGGTTTTCGGATGGCGAGCTGGTAGGCGGATCGATTCATCTCCGTCTGATCGGATCTGTCCAAAATGCGAAGCTATTGCAGGACTTCGATGCGCTTCGGTCCGCGAGCAGGTCGTGGCTGAAGGTGTCAAACCGCCAACGGTTGAATTGGTCGGGTGAACGTGAGCGAGAGGACGTCAGAATGAGCTCGCCGAGTTCGAAAGCACGCCGCGCGGCGCAGGCAGCTAAAGTCACGGCCCGCAGCGCGCAGAGTTCCGGCATGATCAAGTGTTACGTGGAGTGCTTCGAACGCCCTGACGGAATGCGTGACCTCCGCCTTCGTGAGAAGTTGACCCGGCGGACGGTGCGGGTTCTTACTGACCAACCGATGCTTCAGCCGTTCGCGCCGATGTCGAACCTGCTGCAGGACTGCTATGCCCACGGCGGCGGGCTTATCGAGCCTCGGAACCGCAAGGAGCACGTCGTCATCGTCGCGCCAATTCTCACCCAGAACGCGCAAGAGATCGTCGTGTGGTTCGATGACGAGTTCTCCGTGACGGTTAACATCTTGTCCGCGCACATAATCTCTCCGCCCCTCTCCGTCTGGTGCTACGTCGAGGAGTACCCCGGCGAGAATGGGCATCTAGGCCTCCGACTCCGGCAGAAGGTTACCGGCCGTAAGGTCGAGATGTATGGCAAGACTAAGGACCACTTGATCGAGTTCCTTGCCAGCCCTCTCTTCACAGGCGCGTACAAGCGTATGCCGAATCTCTATGAGATGGACGGATACCACGACTACGTGCTGGTCTCTGGCGGCACTGCCGTGGACTCGTATGACGTGCTCCTTTTCAAAGACGGCGCCCAGCTCACATACTTGCTCGGCCCGACACCGGATACCGCGTACCGGGATGCGTTCCGCATTCTGGAAGAGGAGTCTGCGGCCGCGTCGCACTCACGTACGGCCGTGACGTATTTCGAGAGTGGCCGATACCGCGAGGCCGTGCTCTCCGCACGTCTCGCGGTCGAGATGGCCAGCGGCGGGGGTGGTGCAGACGTGAAGCGTCGTCTCGCTGGGGCACCCCAGGATGTTTCGACAGCTGGGGACGACCTTTTTGCGAAGCGCAATATCGCCGTCCATGAGGGTGGCACAAGAGTCGAACAGCAGGACGCCCAGGAAGCGATCCGCGCGATGACGCGCCTCCTTGACTACCTGGAGCTGAAGGGCGGCCAACCGTGACTGTCGAGGCAGCGGCTCGTGTGCCTCGCAAGCCACCACCGACAGAGCATAGGCGCTTATTGCCCGGCATGAATCGCGTGGTGGCGTGCCCGAGCTCGTGCTGAGGGATCCCCTCAACGTGCGGGCTGTGCAGACGACTTCTGAAAGTGACAGGGGGTGAGCCTCCGGCTCTCCGCCGGATGCCCGGTCAGAGCCCAGGCTCGCATTTGCCTTGGCCGAGAATGGCCAATCCGGTCAGGTCTCCGGGCTGGTAGTCGGAGATGCCAGGCGTCATGGTCGGGTTCATCAGCTGTGTCGTATCCGAGACGTGTTCGAGCCCCACGAGGTGGCCGAGTTCGTGTTCGATCAGGCCGCGGGCTGCGTCGATGCCGGCGGTTTTGATCATCTTCTGAAGGCCCGGTCCGTTGAGGGTGGCCTGGCCGCTGACGTACGTGAACCGGCCGTCCCGTGTCTGGAACGCCTCGCTGCCGGTGACACCCAGGACGATCCCGCGTGCCGCGAGTGTGAAGCTGGGTTCCTCTGCCGGGGTCGCCCAGGCGATCAGGACGGGGGCAGGGCGGTTGCCGTAGCGATCCGGCTGGAAGGATGAGTGCTTGGCCGCGGGCGCCTCGGTGGTGGTCCCGTCGTTGATGAAGACCAGGCCCGTGGCAGCGGAGACTGCAGCGACCGCTTCCCGGATGAGCCGGGCGCCTTCTGCCGGAACGTTCGCCTCGCGTGTGACGTAGTGGATGGGTCGGCACGGGTCGTAGGCGACCGGGGTCCCGTTGGGGGAGGCGTTCAAGAATGCGTATGAGGTACTGGGGACCGTCAGCGGTGCCGGCTTCCCGAGCGGCTGGGCGGATTCCGGGGCGTAGGCCAGGGCGATGGACGCCGGCGCCAGGGGCGGGGCAAGAGCGGCCAGGAGTGCATTCCGGTCGGACGCTGAGGCAGTTGAGTCAGATGCCGCCTGTTGGAGGGCAAGTCCGGTCAGAGCGAGTGCACCCGCAAGGGCTATGGCTGGCAGGGTGGCCGCCATGCGGCGCCGGAGACGGTGGCTGTACACGTTCACAGCGTTGGCACGCATTTGCCCTGGCCGAGGATGGCGAGCCCGGCCAGGTCACCCGGCTGGTAATCGTGGATTTTCCAGCTGACCTGCCAATTCATTAGCTGCCCCTCGTTGTTGTCATGATCCAGGCCGACGACGTGGCCGAGCTCGTGTCCAAGGACGGCCTGGACAATCTCGGCGCCGTGGGGTTTAGCCATGGCGTCGTTAAGTATTTTCGCGTTGAGTTCAACAGAGCCGGTGACATATACCTGCGGGGAATTGCCGCTGGCCCGCGACTCACTGCCTCCAAATGCATAGTGGGAAGCATTGATCTCGGGGAATTCGGGCTCCTCGGCGCTGGTCGCCCAAGTGATGAGCACCGGAGCCCAGCGGTCGCCGTAGAGCTCCGGCTGGAAGTCGGGACGGACAGCAGCTCTACGTGTGGGGGCCTCAGTGGTGGCACCATCGTCAATGAACATGAGCCCGGTCGCGTGAGAGAGAGCCGTGACGGCGTCCTTGATGATCTGGGCACCTCCTTCGGGTTCGTTCGCGGCACGGGTGACGTAATGGATGGGACGGCACGGGTCGTAGCGGACGGGCGTGCCATCCGCGTTGGTGCGCCGGAAGGCAAAGGAAGTGCTGGGCGAAGCGAGCGGTGCGGGGACTCCGAGAGGGTGGTCATGTTCCACAAGGCCCATGGCCGGAGCGATTGGGTACGACTTGCGCGGCGCAAAAACTGCACGTGCCGCGACGGCTGCGGCGGGAGACGCCGCGTATACGGCTGTCTCCTGCGCGGAGAACAGTGCGTTTGCCTCCGCCTGGGCGGCTTGTGGCGAAAGTGGGGTGGGTGCGGCGGCGAAGCCGATCATGACGGCGGCCATCACTAGTCCCAGGATCGGTCGGGATCGTCGAAGCTTGCTGGCAGGGCGGCGGAGCATGGTCATAGTGTCTTTCCCGTGTCGTTTCATGGTCTTGGATCCCCGGCTGGCGGGCCTGATGGGGCGCAACAGAAACGTTGCACCCCGGTGAAAACTCGTCGCACTGCTACTCGGTGGCTGAATGCCCGGGATCGCCAGGCAGGAAATAGCGCCTGAGTGCCCGAGGCTCGGCCGGGTACGCCCTGAGTTCCACGCCGTACTTCGCGTAGCTCGAGGCGACCGTCTGATCGCTGATCCCCAGCTGGCGGGCAACATCCACGGCCGTCCGGCCCGGCAGCGCCTCGCGGCCCGTGCCGGAGAATTTCGAGCGTGCTGCCTGCCGGCTTGGCAGCCGGGCATCGTCGGCGAGCTGCCGCAAGGTGGCGCCGTTGCGGCGGAGCGTGGATGCCACGTCCTGTTCGACACGACGTGCGGCCTGAACCATCCGGCCGGCCACCCACAGCTCAGTTGCACCGACGTTGTCTGCAGCTTCACGCCGGAAATCGTTGAGCCGACCTTCCAGGAGTGCGTCCAAGTCGGCATCTACCCCGACGAGTGCTTCGGCGCTCATCGCTGGCCTGCCTTGGCGAAAGCAGAATCCACGGCTGCGGCGATCTGGTTCCTGATGACCGTCGTGTTCGTTGTTCCGTCAGGAGCAGCATCCGCGGAGATGACATCCACCGGCGTGCCCGGAACGATGCGTGACTCGAGCTCCCGGGCGTCAGCCGGCGACAGCCGGACCATGTTCGGCAGTGCGTCCGTCAGGTCCATGCCGCCCTCTGCGAGGCAGTGCTCGCTCGGACCCGCAATGGCCGTGGGGTTCACTGTCTGCCTGGGGAGGGAGTCGGCGTTCGTGCCCTGGGCGGCCATGAGGGTCAGGGAGAGGTCCCCGCAAGGTGCCGGCGGGTAGGCGGGGGAGGCGATGAAGGTCGGTCCCACGGGGACGTTGGTGCCGATCACGGCCGGGAAGGACTTGTGTGAGGTGTTATCAACCGAGCCGACCGTGACGGTGCCCGCCGTCTTGTTCACGATGACGCGGGTGTTGGCAGCGCCGGCGACCGCTACATCGGCATCCCAGACCCAGCCAGTGCCCTGGTTGATATAGGGCAGGAGACCCGCGGGGGTCTGGCTCGGGAGAGAGCGGCGGGAGGGCAGCATGATGCGGGTCCAGCCGCCGGTCGTGGCGCTGACACCCTTGGGCGCATTGCCGGTTGCGTGGGCAATGACCGGGAGGGACTGGGAGTGATCCAGCCAGGCGAGCGGTGCGCCGCCAGGGGCGTCGTAGACCTGGACCGAGACCGTGGGGTCGGGGCTTCCGTCGTGGACGATCTGGCCGGTGAAGACCGAGCCGCCATCCATCCGCGGGGCATTGACCACGGAGAGCAGATTCGATGCCGAGGTGCCGGCGTTGCCTCCCTGGAGTCCCGTCAGGTCCTGGCCGGCAGCGGCCGGCGCATTCGAGGCCGGTGCGGCAGTCAGGGCGGGTGCGCAGCCGGACATAGTGAGGGCGGCAGCGATGCCGAGGATCGTGAGTGGGAAGGCTGCACGGGCGGCCTGGCGGATGGTTCTGTCATTGCGCATGTCTATATGGTATTCTCCATTTTGTAGAATGTCCATTTGTAGTTCCACATATCGACAGAGCACGCTAATTGTCCAAAGCTCTTTGGACAATTGAGCCAGAAAGCTGACCACCATGCAGATCCTCGCCGCCGCCCTCATCGGAGCGCTCACCCTCTCTGGTGGCGCCGTTGCCGCCAGCGTAACCGGGGCAGTAGGCTCCTACGCCGCGGATCTCGGCGCCGAGGGTTTCGCCAAAGCCCACCTGCAGGTGGTGACTTCCGATGTACAAGCCTGCCGCGCGGACCTCGCTGCTGATTTCAACTTCACCGGCGGACTCCGCACCCAGGCCCAGGCAGACAAGGAAGTCGCTGCCTGCCTGCTCAGCCCCGGCACGTCCCTGGCCATCAGAGTCCTGCCCGGCGGATACGACTACGTCCTGGGCGGCATGAGCATCGATGTGCCCGGCTACGCGGCAATCTCAAACACCGCCACCGGTGGTGGCGTCGTGGTGGCGAAGATCGCCGCGTAACTGTACCGGCTCAGGCCGCCAGCACTTCGCCTTTCATCTCGACCGCAGAAGAGTCGCGCACCAGGCACCGTGCCTGCTGCCGCTCCTTCTTTGCTGCCGCCAGGACTTCCTGCGCTTCCTCCAGCCGTCCGGCCGCCGCATCCCGCAGCGCTTCAGCCTGATCGTGCGTCAGGGTGGAGTCGAGCCGTGCCCTGGCCGAACGTGATCTCCGCAGGGCCGCATCCCGATCCTTCTCAGCCTTCAGTAGCGCCTGGCGTTTCCGGGACGGCTTTCCATCAGCGCCCGGGATCATGTCGGCCGGCTTCTGCTTCTCGAGCAGCTTGGCATAGTTGTCCTGGGCGTCATCCAGGTCAGCCTGGGCCAGACCGACCTGGAACTGCAGCCCCTCATACTGGGACAGGGCCAGGTCGCCCGGGAGCGCGCAGGCCAGCTCCTCTTCGGCGTCAAGGAGCTCGTCCTCTGCCGCTTCTACAGCCAGCGTGGCCTCTTCAGCGGCGACCGCAGCCTTGTCCGCGCGCGCGATCGCTTCCTCGCCCCACCGCTTCTCATCACGGGCAACACGGTCCTGCTCTTCCTGACGGAGCCGCTCGATGAAGGCCAGGTCATGGGCCTGCCGGACTTCACGCGCCTTAACCCGTTTCATTGCCAGATCCTTCCGTGCCTTGGCGAAGGTGATCATCAGCTGCTGGAGCATGGCGCCCCAGCGGGAGAGGGCCGGAGTAGGCTCCCCGGACTTGGCGGTGCGGACTTCCTCAATGAAAGCGCGCCCCGCCGCGACCAGCTTTCCAGCGATGGTCTGGACTTTCTCGGAAGCGAGATCTTCAGCACGCGCTTCGGGGGAGTGCTTGGCGCAGCGGTCGCCCTCACCCTTCAGGTCACACATTGGAATCTGCTTTCGGAGTGACATTCGGGCGGATCGTGGTTTCCAAGACGCTGCTTTCGTTAGTTTGATCGGGGTTGTTGGGTGTGCGGTAGATCAGTCCCACCAGGAATCCGCGACGGGTGCCGCGGCCTTCTCCTTCTTCGGAGGGCTAGCGAACGGGTCCTCTTCGACCGGTGCAATGATCCGGGGGGTCCGGACCGGCGTGGCCTCTTCCGCGAACGGGTCGTCTTCGTCATCGAACGGCGCTGCAGCGGGCTCCGTGGCCGGCACCTGCGTGGCGGCCCATTCGGCTTCCTGCGCGTCGTTTGTCTCCTCGGGAACCGTCTCGGCTGCTGCGGCCAAAACAGGCACCTCAGCATCCGGTGCATCTTCTTCGAGGTCGTCCAGATCGAGGTCGCCGAAGTCCAGCGTGCCCAGATCGGTCACGTCCGCGTCCGTCAACGCCGTCCCCCCGATGGTGACGATCGCGTCACGCGGGTATATCCCGCGCTTCTCGAGCTCGTTTGCGAGCTCCTGTTTGGTCGCGAACGCACCTTGAAAGGGCACATAGCCGACGCCGTCGAGTTCGGCGATCCCTCGCCCCGGGCGCCCCTTCTTGCCGGATGCTGCCGCGTCCGTCAGTTCAGCCTTGATGTTATGCGCCAGTTCGTAGGCTTCCCCAGCCTCTGATGCGTCCGAGAAAGCCATGCCCAGCTGGCCGTTGGACGCCCGCCCGAACTGGAGACGGTTGCCCATGTTGGTGCGCATGCCGCCGGCACCCGTGCCGATGTCGGTGACGTTCCAGACCTGTGTGCCAATGGAGACATGGACTCCCACGAAGCGCAGCTCGCGAAGGATGTTGTCGGTCGTCAGGAGAAGGATCTCTTTCGCCAGGTTCGCTTCCAGAGCATCAATTTTGCGCTGGTCGTGGTCCTCAAGGAGTTTGGGCACGGCCCGCATTTTAGACAGAGAGGTGAACTCATCGATGACCACCATGATCGGCTTAAAACCGTTGGCGCGGCGGAAGTCTTCGGGAAGTTCGGTCCACTTCTCCACGTCTTGTTCTACAAGGATTTCAAGGCGGCGTTTCCCCTCTGCGTAAACAGCTTCGATGGTGGCCTGGGCTTCGGGGAAGTTGAGGCAGCCCCACCCGCCGTCACGGACGTAACCTCGCGCCCAGGTGAAGTCGAGCCCGCGCTTGGTCGGGTCGATGACTACCAAGTCCCAGCCGTGCACCAACGCAGCGAAGATGATTGCGCGGAGGCCGACGGACTTACCGGAGTTGGTCTTTCCAACGACCATGGTGTGGGGGTTCGATGCCAGATCCAGCTGGACCGGGTCGCCGTAGCCATCGGTGCCGATCGGGACGTCGCCCCAGGAGCCTGCGTCCACTGCGGCGTAGTCGTAACCAACCATGTCGGGAATGTGATGCTTGACGCCGGCGATCATTTCGACGGTACCCAGCTGGTCATCGACTTTTGCATACCAGCCCTGATGCCCGATGGTGTTTTTGGCGAGACCGATCCAGTAGCCGACCTCTTTGTCCCGATCCGGGGAGTGCTGATCGGCGCGGGTGATGATGACTCTCGCGAGGTAACCTTCGCCGTTACGGACACCGAAGATCGGAAGGAGCTCGAGCTCCCAGGACTTCTGCCTCGGGTTCTTACGCAGCAGCCGGTTACGCAGCTCAATCGTCGCCGGCGGCAGGACCGCGGTCTCTGCCAAGCGCCTGTAGGGATCGTAGCCGAGCATGGTCCGGCCGTAAGCGGCGTGGGATGCGGCAATTGCCTCGCCGTTTCCGGCCGTCGCGTTCGGTGCGCCGAAGACCTCGCGCCCGGGACGCATCGAGGGCAGCTCACCGCGAACGACCGTGACGGTGCGGGCTGCGGGGTTCGAGGCATCGAAAGACTCGACCTGCCAACCCTCGCCGAACTTGCCCCACAGTGCGGCGATCAGGTTTGCGCGCCCTACGAGCGAGTCGCCGTAGGTGGCAGGAACGTTCACGATCCGCTTTTCCACGGCGGAGCTGGTCGGCTCAGGGGTTTCCGTACCGTAGAAAGGCTCGGGGTCCGTGTCGTCCTCTTCGGGCTGGGCAGCTGCTGCACCGTCCGGGTCGAAGTCATTGAGGACGTCGTTCACCTTATCGTGGTCCCAGCCGTACTTAGATAGCACCGCAGCGGCGCCGATGCCATCGCCTTCCCGGTAGAGAACCGCGTATTGGTTGGCGATCTTGTAGTCCTTCTGGCTGTAGCCGGAAGCGTTGCGGGTTTTGAGGAAGCTCAGCATGGTGCCCCTTTCCTAACGGAGATCGTCGTCGGTGATGGAGAAGCCGGCGAAGGCCGGCTCGGATGCTTGTTCGGTCTCGACCCGGGCGCCGATGAGGCCGCCTGAAACGGTCTCTGCTTCTCGGCGCGCTTCGGTTTCGTGTGAGACCGGGTGCAGGGTCAATTTGTGCCTGTCCGATTCCGGGTCGAGCTCCCAGTCCGGGGCGATCTTTGCGAGGATCTCGTCGACGCCGTCGTACTTGAGCACAGCTCCCAACGGGAAATTCGTGACAACGATGTCCTCACCGTCTTTGTCGATCTTGGCCTTGTGCCATTCGTCGGTCGTGCCGCCGAAGGCCTTAGCGAAGATGGCGGCAAAGTCGTTGTACAGGAGCGCTTTCTCGGTTGCGGCCGACAAGTTCACTGCCGCGGCCTGAAATGCGACGAACAGCCACAGTGCCCACATGGCCGCTGACGCGACGGAATCGAATCCGCCCACCGGGACCGTGACCATCCGCAGGACATGCAGGATCACGGTGAGTCCCATGATGCCCAGGACGGCGTACTTGAGGCGCTGGTCTTCTAGGACCTCGGCGATGTTGTCAACAAGGACATTGAGCTTGTAAGGGACGAATTTTGCAGCGCAGCGCCGGCGGGCAACAACTACAACAGCAAGCGCCAGGGGGATGAACCCCAGTGGGCCAAGCACCACAACGGCAACCAGAGCGGCAACCGAGTAGAAGATGGTGGAGACCAGCTGGTTACCCTGTGAATTCTTGTTCGTATCTTCTCGCTCGTAGACATTTTTGGGGCGATCCTGGACGAATCCGAAGACGAATCCGAAGACGACAACCAGCAAAAAACAAGCGAATTTGAGCACCGACATATTGAGTCGACTATTCGCCTCGACTGCTGCTGAGCTGGATGCCGGTGGTGCCTGTTGCTTGGTCTGACTCATGAAAGCCTCTCTCGATCTCGTTGTCTATGTACATTCATGTTTGCCCATGTCCATATGATGTGCTCTATATTTCTGACCCTACCATCAATCGTGCAAAAGTGGTAACCCCTTGTCAGGCACAGAAAAGGGCCGGATTTCTCCGGCCCTTCGAACCCCTGCTGGGGTGTTTACTAGCTCTGTGTTGCGCCCGCTGCGGTGACAATAAAGCGCGTGACCTCCTTGCCATTGGCCGTCGTCGCGGTGACAGCCTTGATGTGCGGATCGTTGCCCTTCTTGGCGCGGCTCTTGAGGGTCCGCGGATCGATCCCCATGATGGCAGCCGCCTTCAGTGCTGAGACGCCGGGGAGTTCCGGAATCTGGTACTTCTCCCTGGCCCGCTGCCTGGACTTGGCGGCGCGTTCCCGTGCAGCAGCTCTTCGGACTTCCTGGCTCGCCTCAATCGTGTCCTGATCCCTGCGCTTGCCGAAGGCTGAGTGGATCGTGGAAGCGTCAGCCTTTTCCAGTGCCCGAGCGATTTGGGCCAGCGTGGCGCCGTCGTCCCGGGCGTCATTGACGTCGTCCGGCAGGCGCGCCTGGTAGGCCTTGAGGATGGCATGCCCGGCGGCCAGCAGCGAGACGGCTGTGAGGGGCGGCTTGCCGGACGTGGTGTCGCCGGGCGGAGCGAAGTTTCGCTCGGTCAGGGCCAGCATGAGCTCTGCGAGACTTTCTTCAGCGTCCATGTCCAAGGACTTGTTGTGTTCCATATCAAATAGAGTACCCCATATGGACATTGGCTGTTGATGGCCGCTGTGTTTTGCAGTGGCAGCAGAAGCCGGCGGCCGGGAACGGCGGCCGCCGGCTTTCGGGTTGAGCCTCTAGGCGCCGCTGCGCTTAAGCCTGTAGAGCGGGACGATGAACAGCCCGCCCATGAGTACGCTTCCGCCGGCGGCCAGCCAGTTCGGCTGGGGGACAGTATCCCGAACTGGCGCAGGATGCGCTGCAATGCCTGGCGGGGTAGCAGTGGCGCTCGGCGCTGCAGTAGGAGTAGCGGTGGCGCTCGGCGTAGCGACGGGGCTAGGGCCCGGTGTGGTCGGCTGGCTGCTCGGTTGAACGGGGTTCACCACGTTCGGTGCCTTGGAGGCTACCGGCGCCGGCGCCGAATAGGTCACGCTGAGGGCCCGGACATATGCCACACCCGGATCGGCGAGGGCGCTCTTGGCGCGGTCGGTGCCGTGGGCCTCGGCAGGTACCTCGACGGCGACCCAGGATTCATCGTTGGCCGTGAATGGCGGCGAGACGCGGACGAGGCCCGGAGACCCTACTGCGTGGACCGAGCTCTTCAGCATCACGTCAAGCCCGGAGCTAGGCTCCGTATTGAGAAACACGTCCTGGAGCGTCGTCGCGTGCATAGTCAGGTCGGCAATGGACGAGGGGATCGGTGCGCCGTCGTACTGGGTGCTGGAGGGCGCCGACGCCAGCACTGCGGCGCCGGCCGCCAGGGGACTGGCGAAGATGAGGCAAGCGGCCAGGGCTCCGGTCAGGATGCTTCGCGTTACTGCGGTGTTCATTCTTGCCTTTCCGGGCCTGTTCAGCGCTGGAGTCGTTGGAATGGATTGTATATGTCGATTTGACGTGCGCTATATCTGTGAGCCTACCAGCAAGTGTACGGAACTGGTATCCCCTTCTGACTCCGGGGCGGAGCCTTTGGACCGTCTAGCTGGCGGCCAGGAACAGCGGCGCGGCGGCCGCGATGGCGCCGTACCAGGCGGCGGCGATGGTGCCGGCGAAGAGGGTCAGCCAGAAGCGGGCCGGGGCGCCTGAATTCTCGGCCAGGATGTTGGCGTCCGAAGGGGTGTCCCCTTCGACATTCTCCGGGCCGAAGGACTTGACCATGAAGAAATCACGGATCGCGGCGACCAGTAGGGCGAGGCCCAGGAACAGGGCCACGTGCCCGGCCGCGGCGGGTGATGCCAGCCAGACCAGCGTTACGGCGGTCACGAAGCAGCCCAGCGCGAGCAGGAACCCGAACCGGTTCCGCGTGACCATCAGGGACCACAGCAGGGCAGCAGTATCGACGGCCAGCGCCAACGGTGCCCAGCCGGCCAGGGCAGCGCTGAACAGACCAGCGCCGACCAGCGCCGGCATGGGGTAGCCCCAGAAAACGGCCCACTTGAGCCCGCGCGTCCCGAGCACTTTACTGTCGAAGCCGCCGTCGCCGTACGAGTGGACTTTCACACTGATGTCATGGTGACCGGCAGAGAGGGCTGCGGTGGCATGCCCGACCTCATGGACCAGGGCGACGAAGGGGCTGAAGATCCGCCAGACCCGGGGAATGAAGCACGCGCCGGCGGCCCACAGCAAGGCCAGGACGATCTCCCAGGCGCCGATGCCGGGCACTTGGACGGGGTGCAGGGTGGCGCCGAGGGACGCGAAGAAGTCCGGTACGGGAAGCAAGGGGTGGTCCATTCGTTGATGTAGGGTGGGATTAACAGGGACACCCCGCCGGATGGCCGGCGGGGTGTCCCTCTTGCTGTTTCCGACTCAGGCGGCGGCCAGGCCGTAGAACTCGCGCTGGTAAAACTCGCGCTGGTGGACCAAGTAGGCCTGGCGCTGGTCAATGGCGGGCTCGGCAGCCTTGAGGATTCCTTCGATCAAGTCGGCGGTTAGACGGCCGGAGACCTCGAGCTCTTCGTAGAGCTCCTCAAAGACCTCGTAGAGCTCGGGAAGCTTGTCGTTTAGTGCCGTGAGCAGCCACATGGCATCGGCCGCGATCGGGTCACCGAAGGCCTCGGTTGTAGTCACGATGTCCGCCAGCTCACTCACGATTTCCCCGCCATGCAGGCCGCTGATCTCCTCCGGGCTAAGCACCCAGCGGGGCTTGCGGGACGATTCGGAAGGGAAGGCGATGATGGTAGCTGACATGGCGGTCGTTCCTTACTGGTTGGGGTCCTGCAGTTTTTTTTCAACGTAGCCTAAAGCCGTATCGGTGTCCACCCTAACGGATCCCATTTTTGCGTAGTGTCGTACACTGCAAAGAATGACCATCGACTTTGACCCCATCGGAAACGCCGTGGACTCCGGCCGAGTGCAAACTGCTCTGGGCTTCAACCGTGCCCGGCTGAATGCCCTCGTGACCGCCAACTATAACCATGGCGTCGTTACCACCAACTATGACCATGGCGTTGGTGCCGCCCTGCCCCGGCCTGTCGGCGTCCTGGGCGGAACGATGATCTGGGATGTCCACGAACTCGAGGCTGCACTGCCGGCCATCCTGGAAGCCCGTCAGAACGTGAAACGGAACGCGCCCCGGATCGAGCGGGAGCCTGTCACTTTCGAAGCCCTGGCCGCGCGCCGTGAGGACTACGAGGGCATCCCCCACGTCCTGGGCCTGATGGACGCCGAGATGATCGCCGAACACTTCGGAGTCGCACCCCGGTACCCGGGTGAATGGGCGGAGCGGAAGAAACTTCTGCCCCCGCCTGTTGGGGTGGTTGGGGCGCCGGCAAAGACGACGAAGTCACCGCGGCAGCGCCGAGTGTGGGCAGTCGAAGACGTCAAGGCGCACGAGGAGCAGATCCTGAAGCATCTGGCCCGCCGGCGCGAACTGGCAGAACGCCGATAGCAGGGAATATGGCACCCTAAATCGGTTGATATTCTTTGCGGCACTGCCACGGTCCCGGCATAGAAATGCCCTCATCTTCCGCGTGGGCGAGGGCATTTCTATGTGCCGGAACGAACGATGACTCCGGGATGTCCCGGTGACCCGCGTCAATTGTCCAGACACCCTCTGGACATTTGAGCTGGAGCACTACCGCTAGCTGGGTCGTATTGCCTTGTCACCGGGGTAGGGTCCAACGGCCAGGTCAGGCACCCTGATTGCGGCCTAGCTCCCTAGGACGATCAGCGGCTCGACCTTCAGGGTGTCCGCCCGCAACAGGACAGCGTTGCCTGCCCTGGAATTCTCGTCGGCCAGGACGTGCACGGTGGTCTTCCCGGAACCGGCGTGCATCAGCTCGGCGATCCGTCGCTGATGCCAGTGGCCACTGAATACCAGAGGAGGCTGCAGCCGGTCTACGACGGTTCGGAGAAGGAGCCTAGTCTCGTTGGCGCGCTCTTCGACCTCCCGGGGCAGGTCGAAATCGCCCTTCATTGGGACGCCCCACGGAACGTCATGCGTCACGAGGACGTCTACGGGACCGCCGGCCACCAGTTTGTCAGCTTCCTCCTGCTTAGGCTCTTCGTCAGACCACCAATCCTTCTCCTCGGTCCTCCACCTTTGGTCGACGCTGTAGGCCCCGCCCAGACCGCCGACCGTTAGGCCTTCGATCACTGTTCGGCCACCACGGGGAAGGATCAGGATATTTGAGCGCCAGACGGCCAGGCCATCGGCCCCGACGGGGAGCTTCATGATGGTGTCCCAATTGTCATGGTTGCCGCCGGAAACGATCAGCCGCATGTCCTTCTCGACGAGCAGACGATTCAGCCGAGCCTCGAAACGGCCGCGTTTAGGGCCCGGCCAGTCAAGACCGAGGTCACCGACATGGATCATGTGCCGTATCCCGATCTTTGAGGCCGCCCGAACAGCATCAAGGCTGAAGCCGACCGAGCCATGCCAATCCCCGGCAACGACCAGCTGGGAAACTTCGTCTGTCATTCGACCAGCCTATTCGGGCCGGTCCAGGGCTGCCCTCCGAGCCAGAGCTGTGCCGACCTGGCATCACTGGCCTCCACTGTCATCGGGTGTTGGCGATACTATTGCCGCCGAGCCCAAAAATCCGTGACCTTGGTCACAAATGAGGAACTTTCTGGGCTGATTTCGCCCAGTCGGTGAGAGAAAAGACCCTTGCCGCACAATTTAAGACTATGACTACAACTGAACTACCCCAGGTCCAACGCATCACGCCGCCCATCGGCCGCCTCACCGACATGATCCGTCTTGCGTTTCACACGAAGACCAACATGGTCCTCCCGAACGAAATCTGCCAGGCGTGCTGGCTGAATATGGTCGGGATGGTTACCGGGGCTATCGACCGGGACGCCATCCTGAGGGTTGAGCACGGGTGTCCCCATTACGTCGAACCGGACATGGTTTTCTTCCACGCCCTTGAGGGGATGCCGCCGGAGGAATACTGGTCGATGGTCAACCCATGGAGCGAGGCGCTGTAACGCTTACGGCCGCGGCACCACCGTAATGTGTGATACATGAAGACACTGGTGTTGCTGGACGTGGATGGCACCATTATGCCGACCAGGCATCCCTGGACGACAGTGCGGCTTCGCAGCCTTCAGGAGTTCGATTTGATCGTGCCCCCGTACGCGCCGACCACCGTGCGTGTCCGCCCGTCCGTCATCAAGGCCATCAATAGCTGGCATGCGGCAGGCATCGACATCCGCTGGCTCACCTCATGGGGCTGGAGGGCGCCGTGGCTGGCTCGGGCGATCGGCCTGCCAGAGCTCGAGTTGTTCTACGAGCCGTCACCGGGGGAGATCTTCATGTACGCCCGTTCCCAGCGGCCCTGGAAGCGGTTTGCGGTGAGCAATGCCGCGGAGGACGACTGGGAGGCCGGGGTCCGAGTGATCTGGATCGATGACGAGCCGGCCACGGGGCCGACGGAATATCTCGAGGAAAATCTGGCAGCGATGCATCCAAATATCTCCGAGATCCGCATCGTCCGGCCGGATGAGGAACGGGGCCTGACCCTGAAAGAACTGCGTCGCGCGGCCGCACTCCCCGGCATTGAACCGCCGCCAGGGCACTCGATCGGCATGCGGAAGGCGGTGTAGGAATGAACCACGACGAAGCAATGGCTCACGCTTTGGCCGCCAAGAAACGCTGGATGCAGCTGCTCTGCGATGGCTCATACACGCTGGCGGAGACCGCTGAACTGATGGACCCATCGGCGCCGGATCCTGCCCGCGTCCTGGCGCTACGCCGCTCCGGTGGACTGCTTGCCTTCGAATACGCTGGCGAGCTTTGGTGCCCGAAATATCAGTTCGCCGACGGTACGGTATTGCCCGTTATCCCGCAGCTGCTGACCGTAGCCCGCGATGCCGGCGTCACGGACACTGACCTCTGCCTTTGGATGGTCAATGGTTCCTCTCTGTTCTACGAGCAGGACACCCCGGCGGATCATCTGGCCAAACCCGCCCAGGTCGTAGGGGCTGCCCACCTCCACTTCGAGGCGACGTGGTGACGGGCGAACGGCCGGAACGTCGGGAAGACCTCTTTGGCTACGAGCTGCACCTCACTGTGGCCGCGCTGCTCCCGGAACGGGGTGAGGAGATACGGCGCATCGGACTCCGGAACCTGGCACGGCAAAGACAGAGACCCGGAAGCGGTATGCGCGAGGGCTGGCTGGATGAGTGGGAGCGGTTGTTGCATGGCACCGATGAGGAGTTGGCCGCAGGGATGCTGCAGCTGGGCGACCTCGGAAATGACCTTCGACAGATGACGCCCTTCGCCGGGGTGCTTACGGAGGCTGAACGCAGAGCCGCCCTCGAAAGAGCTCGACGGGAAGACTGAAGAGGGGCACCTTCAGCCCCTGTTTGTCTGAACGGTACAAATGCAGCGCCAGAAGGGCCCCGTTCGGCCATTGAGGGCCTGTTCTCCTTGTTCCTGGCCTGTTCCGGTTTCGGCTGCCGTGAAGATCCGCGCCGATAAAGGGATGTGGGCCCGTTTGGGGCTTGTTCCGCTTGTTCCCCCTCGGGAGAGGGGGTGGGGCTTCGTAAGAGAAGAGTGTGAGAGAAAGCGGTGAAGAGAGAGTGAAGCCGTACGAGGGGGGCTATACCCATTGGGGGGAACGCGAGGGAACAAGACATATCTATCTATCTATAGGCACCCCTACTTCCCTTTATCGGCGGGGATCTTGGCCCAAAAAGCCTGTTCCCTTTTCTGTTCCCTTTTTGCCGTATTTCCGGGAACCTGGACCCCTGAAACAGGGAACAAAACACCGGATCAGCCTCTGATATGTGCCCAGGACAGTGCGAAGACTCGTAATCTCTCCCACTTGTCGGCATCTTCGCCGAGCCTGATCGGCGCCGCCTACGGCAGGAAAGCCCCAGTAAGGCTAGAGAGGGACCGCCTCAGCCACTATCCTGTCCATCGCGGCGCCTATGCCACCACTGATGACGACGTCGACCCTGATGCCGCCAAGCAGTTCCGAGGCGTCCTGAATGAACTCAGCGATGTCAAAAAGGGTGATGCCGCTACCGTCGAGGAGAAGATCGACATCGCTGTTCGGACCGTCCTCGCCACGGGCACAGGAACCGAACACGCTTACGTTGTGGAAGCCGTATTTCCGTGCCAGCTGCTGCAACGCCTTGCGGTGCCCGAACAGCGTGAGAGACGGCCGCCGAAGCTCGCTCAGGACCCGCTCCGCGATCGCAGGGCTCGGTGTACGTTGCCCTAATTCGAAGGCTGAAAGCGTCGAACGCGAGACACCCGCCAGACGGGCGAGCTCCGCCTGGCTGACGCCCGTGAGCGTCCTTAGTCTGCGGAGGTCGTAATCCATCACGCCATTATGGCTGCGTTGCCGGAGTCGCGGAACCGAGGTCCCGAGCGCATGGAAGCCTCCTCGTGCCACGGACGGACAGTTTGCCGTTCAGAGCGGCACGGTTTCGGCCGCTCTGCAGACGCTCACGATGCGGGCCTGCTACCTTTCTCGCCGGCTCTCGCCGGACGCGAACGACGGGTGCCTGTCGTTACCGGTGGACTCCAAGCAAAACCACATTGGTAGGTATGGGAATAACATGCGAAGCCAGCTTCGAGGTTATCGAAACGGCAGATTCAGCCGTACTACGATGGCTGACTCACACTCGGATCCCCAGGCCGGCCGCGTTTGTACATGACGCTGGCCAGATGCTCACTGCTGTCTGGTGCCTCTTGCCGCTCTCGCAGATACGAGCGGACGGTCACGGCGGTGCGCTTATGCCCCAATTGCTGGGCTGCTGTGTCGATCGAAACGGTTTCGCCGATGAAGGTGCCGACAGAGCGTCGGAACGTGTGGGGCGTTGCGGTCGCAATGTCGCAGGACTCCCGGCGTTCTTGTTTCCTTCCCCTGACTTCTTGCTCCTCTTCAGGGAGGTCGTAGGCGATGTCAAGCTCCTGTCGGACTATGCGCCACCGACGACGGAAGTTGTTTAGCTGCATCCAGGCGCCGCCCCGGGCTGGAAATATCGCGCCGTTGGGATTGGTGCGCCGTTCGTTGGCTCTCCTGGCACGAAGCATTGCTGCCACGTCGGGGCTGATGCGAAGATCGAGCTTCTTAATGCCTGTCTTGATGTAGTCATGGCGGAGCATGGGGCGTCCTTGCTCCCATCCGACCTTGCCGTTGATCTGAACCCAGTACGAGCCGTCATCGGGCTGGTCGATCCATACGTCCTCCCACCTCAGGGCCAGGAGCTCCGAAATCCGCATTCCTGTGGCCAGGAGCAGTTCCACACCGTCGGGGATGTCCAGATTCTGTCTCGGTCCCGGCCTAGTTATCTGCAGTTGATCTTCTCCGTGCTTTCGTACTGAGGCCAGAACGCGAGCCATGTCCTCCTTTTCGACTATCAGGACCGGTTTCTTGCGAGGCCGCGGCAGGGGGGCAACCTGCCTGACTGGGTTCCCGGGAATCAGGCCCAGTCCGGCACACCAAGTCAGAATGTTGGAGAGGATCACCCGGTTGTGTTCGGCCTTCGCGTAGTAGCGGCCGCCGTCGACGATGCCGTGGAGGAAGTCAGCGCAAGCTTTGATGTCGATGTCGCCCAGTGTAAGGGCTCCAAGAGCAGGCACGATGTCGGCCCTCGCCATGCGGGTGTACTCGTAGGCCGTACTGACACGCAGTGCCTGGCCGCCCGCCTCGATATATGAGATCCAGTTCTCAACGACTTCAGCAAATAGTGCTTCCGCTCCTTGCTGAATCTTCGTGGACGACTTGGCTTCGGCGGCCTTCGCCCTAGCCTTGTCCTCGGCAGCCATCGCCTGAAAGACGGAGAGAACTGCGTCCTCGGCCTTACGTGCTGTCGTACCCGATCGCATTCGCTGGACAAGCTTGCCTTCCAAGGTCTTGTACCGTCCGCTGGCCAGGTATTGGCCGTCAGGCTGTCTCTTGGCCTTAGGTATCTTCCCCCATGATCCGGGCCGAGTCTCGTGATTGGCCATTATGCGGCCCTCGGTGTTACCCGCTGCAAGGACAGCCACGTGGCCATGTCTTCGATTGCGTAGACCACCGCGCCGTCCAGTTGACGGTAGTACGCGGGTCCTTTCCGTTGTGCAGCCCAGTTGGCCAGTGTTCCGGGAGACCGGCGCAAATATGCCGCCGCCTCGTTTCGTGTCATCAACTTCGACGGCATCTCGCGGGTACTTCCAGTGGTATTTCCAGTAGTGCTTTCAGTGTTCATGTGGACTTCTATTCGCCGTACGGCCTGACGGGTGTCACTTTTTGCACGACTGCTGAAGAACAAGGGGATATAACACTTTGAATAACACTTTGACCGTGAGCGAACGTGATCCGGATGTGATCCTCCGTGATCCGGTATGACGCCAACACCAAGTAGCTGCAGGTCAGACCTTGAATTCGTGAGTCTGCGTGAACCAGCGTTATTCCGAGTTCGCATCGAAGAGGCCAGGAGTTCGAATCTCCTTAGCTCCACATGAAGGCCCTTTGACCTGCGGGAACGTGGGGACGGAGGGCATTTTTCGGGGCGAGTTTTGAACCCACTCCACGGAAACCCCACGTTTTGGGACGAAAACGTCCTTCCGGCGACGGCGATAAGCTGTGAGCCTGACGCTACTTTCCGCTGGAATGGGTCCTTTCCATTGGCAGCTCGGCGGCCAGCGCGCCGGCAAAGGCGTCCCGGCAGCCGGTTGTGTCTAGCGAGCGGATTTTCGTGGCGTCAATATGTAAGGGTTTGATCTGCCAGGCCTCGAGGTTCTCCATGACGATGGCGCTGGCAGCACCGAGCGTGATGACGGCGTTTCGTGGTCCTCTCTCGCCTAGAAGGGCACCGACCACCCACGGCCGCTCCGCCGGGAGTTGTGCCAAGCCAACGGCTTGGAGGGCCTCCAACTGAACGAGCCTCCGCCATTTCCAGGCAGGAGCTTCCGAAGTGACCGCCGAGTGGCTTCGCTCCGCAGATGCCCCGCGCGCCATATACGCCACTACTAACGAACAGGCGCACGGGGTGCTCTTCGCTGCGTATTCCCTCGGACTCGGCGTCCCGGGGGAACTCGCGGTCGTCGGCGTCGACGGCACCGAGGCCTCCGCCTATTCCGAGCCCTCTCTGTCATCCATCCGCCAGCCCACTCAAGCCATCGCCCGGAGGGCGGTCGAGATCCTTGTGGAAAGGTCCGCCGACGATCCAATCGTGACGGAAATCTTCGATTTCGAACTGATCGTCCGAAAGCCATCCAAGGCCTGACAGCACAGCCCCGCTCCGGCCCGCGACGCGAATTGACGGAGGTCGCCCCGAGGATCCATCCCCTACCACCAGAACGGCCAGGAGCATGCGAACATGGACACTTCCAGCGAGACGGCTCACCTGCCGCGGTCAGGACCACCTTCAAGTCTCTGTCGAAAGTATCGCTGCATGACCATCCCGACGGCGGATTGCGACGGGTAACCATCGTTGAACTCGCGGACGAGGCAAACCTTTCACTGCCCCGTCGCGGTGCGTGGTGAAGGACTTGTGTCCACTGCGAAGCACCCGCACAGCCCGCCGGTGTGAATCAGGCGCCCGACCGCGTCGCGGCCGATGTCGTGGCCTTCGCGCCGCAGCTTCCAATAAATCTTGCGCACCGAATATCCTCCGCGCCCCGACACAGCGCAAAGGATTCAAGTCATCTGCGGGCCAGCAGCGCCGGGTAGCGGGGGGCGGTCACGATGGCGGCAACGGCGTCGGCGCCCAGAGAGCAACTCGTGGAGAGGCCAAGGGCCCGAGCGCAGGTGTCCGGCAGGGCCTGGGTTCTTCCAACTCGCCCGAGGCGCTGTCGGAACGGATCCATATCTCGGGGAGGTCCGCGTCAACGTCTACATATAGGCGCGTGTCGGGTCCGTGGGCTTCCAGCCAAAATCCGGTTCCGTCAGGCATGACGGTTTCGATCCGGCCTGCACGATTCGTCACTCCTTGGCAGCGAAGTTCGACGAAGATGCCGGGTTCGGGGACCCATTGGTTGACGCGTGGCGGGTTTAGACCGGGTTGGTCCGGGATCGCACTCACGGGTTGCTCCTTGATTCGAAAACCGGCCCGGGTCGGCTCTGATCCGGAGTCTCGGGCCGGGTCGACAATAGGACGTGCGGGTCTGCGCTGAGCAAACGCGGGGTGGCCCCGGCGGGCTCGACACCGGCCCGCCGGGGCCACCCCTCCGGCTGTCCCCTGATTAGGGCCGGCCGGTCCGTGCTTTGGCACAGGTTCCTCCGGAGTTTGTCATCGCGGGGCCGGATGGACCCCTCGTGCTTTGGTTCGGTCCGAAGGGCGTCAGCTCAGCCACACATTGAGGGGTCGGTCGTTCGGTTCCGATGATCGGAGCCAGAGCTGATGATTGGTGGTGCCTTGGCTTCTGATCAGCTGGTCCGCTCGGCCCGGTCGGCGGCGGTCACACGGCCGATGGTCCCTGTGGCTGGAGAGTCTTCGAACTCGTGCGGATGGGTTGAGGCGTAAAGGGGTCCTGCTTCGCCTTTCTTCAGCCGGGGACGGATCCCGGTGAAGAACCAGATCGCCGCCGCCGCCATGACTCCGAGGAAGACCCATCCGTTGCCGGCGAACTGAGGAAGGAACAGGAGCCCGGCTTCCACGATCAGGAACATGACCAAGCCGACGATGTAGATCGGCATCCGGGAACGTCCCAGGTCGAACGTATCCTGCTCCGGTTTCGGGATGCGGCCCTTTCGGTGGCCGACGATCAGGCCCGCCGTCTGCAGGATGTAGACGGTGAAGAACGCGAGCGTGCAGATGCCGAGGAAGTACGTGAAGGCTGCGGCGTCCGCCAGCGCGGAGAGCGTGAGCGCGATGGCGATCGCGGCCATCACGAAGACGGCGTTGGCTGGGCTGCGGTGCTTCGGAGAAACGAACCGTAGCTGGCGCGAGAACGGAAGCATGTTGTCGCGAGAAAGCGAATACGTCAGGCGCGTCGCGAGCAGCATGTTCGAGAGCAGGCACACGAAGATGTTGGTCAGGGCGACGGCAACGACGATCTTCGAGAAGACCGGCCCGGCCTGCTGGGCGATGATCTCACCGATCGGGGCGCCCTGGTTGGCCGCTACTGCGGCAGGGTCGCGGATCGCGAGCACGTAGACGATGTACATGAGAAGTTCGATCACGCTGGAGACGATCAGTGCGTAGAACATGGTCCGAGGGATGACCCGGCGTGCTCCTTTTGTCTCTTCGGCGACGTCTGCACTCGCTTCGACGCCGATCAGGCCGAAGAACGGGCCGATCGCGGCGGCGAGCCACGCGGCTGCGTAAGAGCCGTCCGCTGTCCCGCCGTTGAACAGCACCGAGATCGGCTGGCGATGCTCGGGGACGGCGAACGCGAGAACACCCACAATGAGCGTCGCGGCAACGGTGACGACAAGCTCCAGGCTCACTCCGATGTTGTTGATCATCGTGGTCAGTCGGACGCCGTAGGCGTTGATCAGCATGCAGACGATGATCACGCCGACCGTGATCCAGATCTGCTGCTCTGGTGTTTCGTTCCAGTCGAATACGGAGCCGATGTAGCCGGCGAAGGTGTAGGCCACGCCGGTCATCCCTGACACCCATCCGATGATTCCTGCGAACCCGGTGAACCATCCCAGTGTCGAGCCGTTGATGCGGCTGGTCCACTGGTACGCGTATCCGGCCAGGGGGATCTTTGCGGCCAGATCCCCTGCGATCAGTGCCCATACTGCGAAGACAACGACGGCGAGAAGCAGTGTCCAGACGAACGGGGCTCCGGCCGTGAAGTAGCCGGCTCCGAAGCTGGAGAAGACGGCTGTCGTCGCACTGATCGTGGAGAAGCCGATTGCGAAAGAGGCGACACGGCCGATCGATCGGTCGAGGCGCTGCTTGTACCCGAACTCGGCGAGGCGAGTGTTCTCGTCTGCAGTGTCGTCGGGGGGAGGAATCAGTTGGGCGCTGGTGCTCGATGACGACGAGCTGCTGGGAACTGAAGCTTTGAAGTCATTGCTCATGATCGTTCTGTCCTAGGAATCTATGCCGTTCACCTTCGAACGGCCTGTGCGGGGTATTGGCCTATCACATCGACGCCTTATGGCGTCAGTGAAATTAGTTTGTTATGCATTGATTGGCTTGAATTGAAAGTATTCACCAATCGAGGTCCGCATGGTTTGTGTCAGCGGCTCAGAAACGTCTCACCCTTTCAATTGTTTAGTTGGAATGGCGCGTTTTCACTCGACGGGTTTTCGGGCGCCAGACTTCGGCGGTTGGTGTCGTGTATTCCGTAGGCAGAGTGAATTGTCGACCTCGCCCCGAACCATGACCAACGCAAAAAGCTGTAATAGCGTCATTTTGGTTGCCGTCCTCCGTATTATTCGAACCTACGCATCGGGGAAATCTTCTTATGCTCTTTCGCGAAGCCGGGACCCGGCTTCGGAAGGTGCTTACCAACATCCAGCCGGAGCACAGCCGAGACCGGCACTCAGATCGCGGTGTATCCGCCATCGATGATGATCTGCTGGCCGGTCAGGTAGCTGGAAGCGTCCGAGGCAAGGAAGCCCACGAGCCCTGTAAGGTCCTCGGGTGTTGCCATGCGGCCCAGGGGAATCCGGGAGATCCAGTCGGCTTCGAGGGCCGGTTCGCGGTCGATGATCTGCCGGGTCAGGTCAGTGAGAACGTACCCGGGGGCAATGGAGTTGACCCGGATGCCTGAGGCGGCCCACTCGACCGCCAACGACTTACCGAGGTGGGCGACCGCTGCCTTTGACGCGTTGTACGAAGCCGCCCATTGAGGCACGTTCACGATGGAGCCCGACATCGACGAGATCAGTATTGCGCTTCCGGGCAGCCCGGCCGTAAGCAGTCCGCGACCGAATGACTGTGCTGCGAAGAATGTCCCGGTCAGATTCACGTCGATGACCTTGCGCCATGCATTGGCTGAAACGTCCACGGAATCGCCATTGATCTCGATTCCGGCCGCGGTCAGGAGTACCTGCGGGACACCGAGTCGCTCACCGACGGCGTCGAAGGCCGCGGCTGTCGCGTCCTGGTCGGTGACGTCGAGATGCAGGCCGATCGTTTGTACACGGTACTTATCAGCGATCTCTTGGGCGGTTTCCGCAACATTGTCCAGCAGGTCGAGCAGTGCAATGTTGGCGCCCTCCGCGGCCAACGACCGAGCGACCGCCAGGCCGATGCCGCGTGCTCCTCCGGTGACGACGGCGGTCTTGCCGTTGAGGTTGGTGTCCATTGTGTTTCTCCTTGTGTCGTGATCCTTGGTGGATCGAGGCAAGTGGTTGGTTGTTGGGACATGAGGTTGGTTGTTGGGGTCTGACACGGGCGGAATCACGGCCTTCGGGCCGCGTCCCACCCCGCACGTGTTGCGGCGATGAACGCGCGTGCAGCATCGAGCGGATCCTCGGCGCCGAGTACGCCGCTCGTCGAGCCGGTACCGTCCGCGCCGAGGGCCATGATGGCCTGGGCGGTCGCGGGCGAGGCAACGCCGCCTGCGTGCATCATCATCACGGCAGGGGCAGCACGACGGATCGCGTTGTTCGCCGGCACAATCCACTCCCGGGCGCCCGTGCTTGCCTTGCCGATCAGTTCCGGGGGTTCGAAGAGAATTACCGTAGGATCGAGGTAGGTTAAGCGCAATGCTTCAGCCTCGGAACTCGCACAGAGAATCGTGTCAAGACCGTTGAGCCGCGCTCGCTCTGCGGCGGCGGCGAGGTCTGCGATGTCCATGGGGTTGCTGTCGTGATTGAGCATCACTCCGGTGGCCCCGGCATCCACGAGAGACTCCGCGATCACCCGGCCAACGGAGCTTCCCATGGGCTGCGGGTCCATTCCCTGCGCGAACACGAGCACTCCGGTGTTTAGGTCACTGATGGGTGCTATTAGTGCCGTGGGCACGGTGAGCACCACACGAACCCCGAATTCCGTTCCGGCTGCGCCCGCGGCCCACGCAAGGGCCTCCAGTTCGTGACGGCGCAACAAGCTCTTGGGCCCGATCTCGAAGAAGGGGCTGGTGAGCGCTGTGCGGCGCAGTGTGGGGAAGATGGTTTGTTGTGTGTGCATTTTCGCTACTCGGTCCAAGTGGTTGTTGCGATTGACGGAGGTCATTCGCCCGATATGGGGCGACTGTCAGAGACGGGGAATGCGATTGGCGTTGCGATGTTTGGCTTGCTCAGGGGGCGCATCGTCGATGACAAACCGTGTCTGAGGTGGAGTTTCGCTTGGGCGCTATGACGCCTTGAGCGCCTCTGTTTCGGGATCGACTAGAACGAGCGTCAGGTCCTGCGGAAGTTCGTTGAGAGCCTCGTGCCCCGGGGGAGCGTCCGTCACTACTACGTCGATGTCATCGAACGTTGCAACTTTGGCGAGAAGAACCCTGTTGAGTTTGGAATGGTCGAACGTGAGTACAACACGGTCAGCTCTCGCAATCGCGACGCGTTTGCCTGCTGCTTCGTCCGGATCGTAGTCGGTCAGACCGCGAGTGGGATGCACGCCTGAGATCCCCATGATGTAGGTGTCCACGTTGTAGTTCGCCAAATCGTCGGAGACGGTGGGACTCGTTGTCAGCATCTCGGCAGCCTTGACCTTGCCGCCCAAGAGGTAGATGTCGACATTGGCGGCCTGGGAGAATTCGACGGCTACGAGCAGACTCCTGGTAAGGACTGTGAGGGGGACCTCCCGGGTCTTCAATTCGCGAGCGATAGCGAGCGCGGTGCTTCCTCCGTCGATGTAGACCACCTCATCGGCCTTGATCAGGTCGGCCGCCGCCCGTGCGAGGTGGGCCTTTGTGGCAGACCGTTCGAGCGCTCTGTTCATGAGCGCGGGCTCATGGGTCTTCGGCTCCAACATGATCCCGCGTCCTCCGACGAGTCGCCGTAACACGCCGGCATCTTCCAGGCTTTCGAAGTCACGGCGGATCGTCATTTCCGAGACGCCGAAATGCTTGGCAAGCCAGGCGATCTCGACCTCGCCTCCGGTGCGCGCGAACTCCTCGATCGCCTCCTGCCGCTCCTTGGGGCTCAAAGCCATTCTTCTCTCCCTCCGTTCTGGACGGGGTTGGTACGAAGTTTCAAAATCTGTTGAAATTTCACATCAGACCACCGAAGTTCCTAGTAATAGTGTGACTCAGCATCACAAAGTTTGCAAGAGTCACATCTTTGGGTTGCAATGATGTGAATTTATCACATACAGTGGTTGCTATCACACAGTGGCGCGGGGGCTGGCCGCGTTGTCGGGCCCTACGTCGTCGACGGTCACGTCCGGCTTCGGCCATCGAGTAGACCGCCCCGGGGGAGAGGAGCCCATGGTCGTGTTGCAATCGAGCACGACGCCCCGTGCAGGCACTACTGGCTCAGGGGGCTCAGGGCCGACTTCCCATGGCATCGCGATTACGCCGTTCGAACCAGGGCGTGCTTTTGCCGGGACGCGGTTTTCAGGAGGCATGTCCCACGGCTGGTCGGTCAAGCCTCCCGGATTCCGGCTGAGAGTACTCTCGGAAGACGAAGGGCATCTCCTGGGGCGGCGACGTCGATGATGTGGCATCGGAAGGGCCTCCTGAGGGGGGGCCGATGGATGAAAAACGCCGAAAAACCAAGTACGGATGCGACCTGGGGCCTGCCGATGAGCTGAGCCCCCGGCATCGGTTACGGCCCCGCCCACCGCTGTGCTGCCGTCCCTGTTTGAATGACCCGCATGAAAGGAATCTCATGACCACCAAGCTTCACTCCATCACCATCGAGACCCCCGCACGTCAGGAGTTCTTCGATGTGACCCGGGAACTCGAGGAGTTCGTGAGCGGCACCGGGGTGTCGGACGGGATCGCTGTCGCATACTCACAACACACCAGCTGCTGCGTGCTGCTGCAGGAAGAGTCAGAAGACAGGACGTATTACGGCACGCAGCTGCTCCTCCAGGACACTCTCAACGTGCTTGCCAAGATCGTGCCGCCCACCAGGCATGAAGGCCAGTACCTCCACCCCGGACCGATCCACATCCGAAACGCCGCCGAGCTGCGAGGGGAGCTCCCGGAGTGGGGGCTCAACACGGACGGGCACATCATGTCTTCGATCCTGGGCCGGTCGGAGATCATCCCCGTGGAAAGCGGACGCTTGGTGCTGGGCGAGTTCGGGCGTGTGTACTTCGGCGACCTCGACTCGGTACGCCCAAGGCAGCGCACCGTCCGCTTCATGGTCATGGGCGAGTAGACATGCTGGTTTACGCAGTCGACGTCGGCACCACAAACGTGAAGGTGGTGCTGTACGACGACAAGCTGACGCGGCTGGCGATGGCTCAGGCGCCGGCCGTGTATCACCGGGAAGGCGAGCGGGTCGAGTTCGATCCGGTGGCCCTGTTCGACCTCGTGCTCGATCTCATTCATCGATGTGCCGATCGTCATGGCCAAACAGCTGCCCACCAGGCGATCATCGTGCTCACTGGGCAGGCCGAGTCGCTCGTGCTCACCGACGGCACCGGCGCCCCGGTGCGGCCCGCGATCTCATGGTTGGATGACCGCGCGACGACGGAGGCGAGGGAGTTCGCGGAGCACTTCGGTGCCGAACGTGCGTTCGCCATAACGGGTGAACCGGAACCCTCCGCCACTTGGCCCGCCGCAAAGCTGCGGTGGCTCTCCCTGCACGAACCCGCCAAACTAACTGCGGCGACGAACGTGCTGATGGTCAAAGACGATTTGCTCCAAAGGCTCACCGGCGAAAGAGTCGGCGAGGTCACCACGCGTGGATTCACCTACTTTTATGATGTCCCGGCAGGGACATACTGGGATGAGATGCTCGACTTCTGCTCCATAAGCGCCAAGTCCCTGCCGCCAGTCGTCCGTGCAGGTCTGGACATAGGAACCGTGAAAGCCGAAGTGCTCGCCCGGCTTCCCGAGGCGGCCGGATATCGCGTCAACGCCGGGGCACTCGACCACTTCTGCGCAATGGTCGGGACCGGGTCCTACCGGCACGGTGTGGTGAGTGAATCTGCCGGCACCGTCCTTTCACTCTCGATGCTGGCGAAAGACTGGACGTTCGATCCAACGCGACGCGTCTCATTTCATGCCGGACTTCGGCCGGAGGAGACGCTGCTGTTCAACGGCGTCGATAGCGGCGGCGTCGCCCTCGAGTGGTACCGGCGCGAAGGCCTGGCCGGCATGGCTTACGAGGACCTCGAGGAGCGATTGCAGGCGCGTCAATTCACCGACGCCCCGATCTTCCTGCCCTATCTCACCGGAGTGAACCCTCCAGACTTTTTCGCCAACGCGAAGGGCGGATTCCTCGGCATCGATCTGGGCCACGACCGCATCGACCTGGCGTACGCGGTAGAGGAAGGAATCGCCCACCTCCTGCGCCGCAATGTCGAATACCTCTCACCAGGCGACACCCCGATCCACGAGATGGTGTCCACAGGCGGCGGAGCGGCATCGAGTTTCTGGAGTCAGCTTAAGGCCGACGTGTGCGGTGTGGACGTACTCGTCCCACACGAACGCGAGGCAACCTGCCGCGGCGCCGCGGTCCTCGCTCTGGTCGAAGACGGTCTTCTCGGGGGAATCGAAGAGGCCACGACACTCAACAGGCCCGAAATCGTGCGATACAGGCCGTCGGGGACGCCAACGCATGCGGCGCGGTACCGATTGTACGAGGACTACCTGAATCGCCTTTACCGAAACTAGACAACAAGGAGAAAATACGTGGAACTATGCTGTTCGTCCCCGATGGTCCCCGGGGCCACAATCACCGAGAAAGCGCGTCACCTGCGCGCTTGGGGCTACGACGCGATCGCAGTCTTCCAACCGTTTGCCGACTGGAATGAAGAGACCAAGGCGGAACTGGTCTCTCTCGAGGAACGCACCGGCATCCGGCCGGCCGAGTTCGTCCTGATCGACGATGTCTACGGCAATGCCATGTCATCCGACCCGGAGCTGAGGGAACGCTGCCGGGCGATGTATCGGCAGGCGGCGGAAGTATGCGCCCAGATCGGAGCGGTCACGGAAATAGAATTCCAGTACGGTCCGCAGAATCCGATGCCCCTGTTCGACCCGTACCAACAGCTCAGCACAGAGCAGGAAGGCGCGTTCGTCGCCTTCTACCGGGAGATGCTCGATATCGTGGCCGGCACCCAAGGCCGCGTGCTCCTGGAACCTCTGAACCGATACGAGAGCAGGTACCTTAATCTGATCTCAGACAACGCCCGCATCGTGGATGCGGTCGCCCACCCGAATGCGGGCCTCCTTCCCGACACGTTCCACATGTCGATTGAAGAAGAGCGGATGGGAGATGCCCTCAGACACGCAGGCGACCGGATCGTCCACGTGCACCTAGGAGACAGCAACCGTTTGCTCCCGGGACAGGGAATCCTCGACTGGTCCGAGATCTTCGCCGCGCTGCAGGAGGTCGGATACAAGGGCTACGTAAACCTGGAGTGCTCGACGAGCGGCGATCCGGCAAACACCTTGCCCGCAACGGCGCGCTTCCTGCACCAACTCATGGGCTGAACCACCGGCGCTCACTCACGCCGAACCGATCACCGAATCAGGGGCCGCCTCCGGAGACCAACAAGTCCGGAGGCGGCCCATCTTCCATGAAAATGAGGCGTCGGAGACGGTGGCGCTCTGTCCGCACTGGAGGAGTGGCTCGAGGATGACCTGTAGCCCAGTGATTCAAGTTGTCGCAGCGCAAGGACTTTGGTTTTAGCCGGTGTGCGGCGGAGGTAGAGGAAATGCGCACGCGCTTCACAATGAAGGGGGTGTCCGCTATCGCCGGCTGGACATTGCTCCTAGCCCGAGGCACTGCGAATGGTCGACTGCCTCACCGGCTTCCTCTTCGTGACTTTTCCTCCCGGCGAAGCGGTGAGATCCTCGGTCTCCCCGGCTTGTTGGCTCAGGACGCCGAGTATCCTCGAAAAGCCGGGCACGGCGATCGTCGCCCGCGTCGGTGTTCGCCCGCCAGCATCCGGCCCCAATTTCAAGCCTCTTCACCGGCAACCAGAGAAGGTGATGCTGAGGTGCTAGCTGGATAGTCAGACGGTGATTCTTCTGCAGGACGAGCCCAGGCAGGAACCGACGCCGAATCGTCCACCGTGATCTACCAGCAGGTCTCGGTTGCACGACACAAGGGCCGCGGAGTCCTCATGATCAGTTCAGACCACGACGAAGTTCTTGGCCTCTCCGACCAGACCGCAATAGAGGTCGACGGTCAAATCACAGAGATCTGCGACATCGGCGAGATCTCACAGGATGCGGCGCGTCTCGGTCGAACGCGGAGCGGTCCCCCTTGGCGCGACGGGATGGGATCGGCGGGTTGAGATGATCGAGTTGCCGACTACCCTGCGTCCCTTGTCCCGGTTTTTGGAGCGGGTTCGTGTGTGCCGTTTACGCGTCGGGCAATGCGCCAAGGGTTGTCATCGCGTAGGGGATCGGGCAGCTGGGAAGGGGGGAACGAGTCGTAGGCTACGGGGCGCATGAATCTGCCGATGGAGGCGGTGCCAACTGAGGTGGTGCCGGAAGTTGTGGCCGGGTATGGGCCCCCGTGTTGCTGGGCGTACGTGACGCTGACGCCTGTGGGCCACGCGTTCCAGATGATGCGGCCACTGCGTTTGGTGAGCATCGCCAACAGATCCGTTACATCTTCATCAGGTTCAGCGTGGACGGTTGTGGTGAGCTGGCCCTCGAGCAGCGCGGCCAAGTCTTCGAGCTTGGTCCCCGGCTCGTATTGAACCAGCAGAGTCGCCGGGCCGAACATCTCGCTTCTAAGCAACTCCGGATTTTGCTGGATGACCGGGGCGCTCGTGGCGAGAATAGTTGGTCGTGGCGCTTCGGCGTCATCCCCGGCAACCAGTTTGTAGACCCCATCCGAACTGCCCACTGCCGCCAGCGCCTTTGTGAACCCCTCATGGAGTTTCGGGCTCAGTAGAGGAGAGGACTCCCTGTCGTTGAGTTTGCCTCGCAAGAACGCAGCCACTTCTTCGGCCTCCTCACTGCCGCGAACAGGGGCGAACAGCAGCCCTGGTTTTGTGCAGAACTGTCCCATTCCCATTGTGAAGGAGCTCGCAAAGCCGGAGAGAATCTCGTCCCTGCGTAGCCCCCATGCGCGCTCTGTGACGAAAACAGGATTAATGCTTCCCAGCTCTCCGTAGAAGGGGATGGGCTCGGGGCGGGAGGCGGCCCGGTCAAAAAGTGCCCTGCCGCCAGATGTCGAACCGGTAAATCCAATAGCCTTTACCAGCGGGTGGTCCATCATGGCCTCGGCCGCGGACCGGCCGGTGATCGTTGAGAACAACCCGTCCGGTGCTCCGGCTGCTTGCAGTGCGGTGATGACGATCTCCCCGGTCCGCGATGCCAGGTTCAGATGTCCTTCATGGATCTTGTGGATCACCGAACAGCCGGCGGCCAGGGCGGATGAGCTGTCGCCGCCCATCACGCTGAAAGCGAACGGAAAGTTCGAAGCACCAAAAACGCCCACTACTCCGAGCGGGACATTCATTCGACGGATGTCCGGCCGGGGGCCAGCCCCCCAGGCCGCATCCAGATGGTCGATGGTCACATCAAGATTCTCGCCGGATGCTATTTCCGCGATGAAGAGTCGGAGCTGGAAGACGGCGCGCTTGAGCTCGGAACGCAGTCTCGCTTCGGCCAAGTGGGTTTCCTGTTGGCCCAAGCTGACGAGTTCCTCGGCGTGGGTTTCCAGCGCCGTTGCAATCGCGCCAAGCCAGACAGACCTTGCTTGTGGGCTTGCACGGCGTGTTTGGTCGAACGCCCGGTGTGCTGCCTCGATACGGGCGTTGGTCTCTTCGACTGTGGTCTTCATAGAACTGCTCCTCCTGTAGTGGCTGTCTGATACTCGGTGATGAGGTCCTCGGGCCGCCCGTTTGCTACCGCTAGCGAGGATTGATCTCCTTGCCTTGTCGCTGCAATGATCTCGTACTCGAGATCACTGAAAATGTGGTCAGTTCCCAACATGCGAGGCATCAGGCGCCCACGTTTGCGCTTAGTCCGCGGCTGTGGAGGTTGCTGATAAATCTTCGTAGGCCGAACTCCCACCGTGGGGCTTTTTCCGACTGGGCGACCCGGTTTACGAGCATGCCGAGCTTCGGGCTCGAGATACGGACAATGTCATCGAGGTGATGCGTGAAACCTAGGCCCAGGCCTTCCCTGTCCCGTGTGGGAGAGAAGAGGGTGCCGGTATAAAGGAGGATTCCGTCCGGGTACTGATGGGCATCGCCAACGGCATATTCGGCAAGGCTGGCAGGGTCGCGGGAAATCTTGTCCATCTGGCTGACGCCATCCATGACGAATCCGTCGTCTTCCCCAAGCACCTCAAGGCGGACTTCTGCCACGCGAATATCGTCCAGCGTGAAGCTGTCATCCAAAAGGCGGATGAAAGGACCGGCCGATGCAGAGGCGTTGTTGTCCTTTGCCTTTGGAAGCAGCAGGGCGGAGCGGCCCTCCACATCACGTAGGTTGACGTCGTTTCCCAGCGTCGCGCCGACGATCCGTCCGGTCGACGAGACGGCGAGAGCAATCTCTGGTTCTGGATTACTCCAACAGGAGACGGCGGCGACGCCGATCAGCTGCCCACAACCGACTGCGGACAATACGGGTGCTTTTGTAAAAATCTCCGGGTCCGGGCCGAGCCCGACCTCCAGATATTGCGACCAGAGTCCCCGCTCCTGCAAATCGACTTTAAGTCTTTCCGCGTCCTTGCTTCCCGGCACGACAGCGGCAATCTCCGCGCCGATCACCGCTTCGAGCTCTCCTCGGAACTGTTCAGCTTTGGCGGGGTCTCCGCCCGCGCGCTCTTCGATCAGCCGCTCGATCAAAGAAGCAGCAAAAGTCACACCCGCCGCCTTGATAACCGAGAGGTCAACAGGAGCCAGCAGATGCGGTCCCCTTGAATCTTCGGAGAGGGAATTCTCGAGGATATCCTCCATTGACCAGCTTCGTCTCGCTTTCGCCGAGCGGGCTGCTCGTGCAGGGTCCGAAGATTCGAGCAGGTCCGACATGGAAGGAAAAGTTTCAGTGATGTCTGCCAGTTCGCTTCCTCGAACGACGACAACGCAGGGACCGGCTACTTCCGGATCGAATACACGACCCACCAGCGTCGCGATGCCGGCATCTGTAGGCAGAACGTCGTTGTTGCTAATTACCAGGTGCATGGGTTCCTCAGGAGTCTCGTTAGGGAGTTTCGGTGCAATGGCGCAATCGAAGTGAGAATGATGTAGTTGACGGCAAAGATGGGCACGAACTCGGCCGCCTACGGGCCCGGTGCAGAAGAATTCAGGTGCGGATCCAGCCGAATGGCTTGAGTTCGGCTCGAGGTCCTCGCCGTCATATTCCTCCGCTACCACTCGCGGAATGGTCCACTCCGGATGGGGTTAAAGGACGGCGTGTTTCTCGGATTCCGTAGCCTGCCGTCGGCGCCGAAGGCGGCGTGGGTCGTCATCCCCAGCTTCGAGGGCTCACAGGTTTGGTCGGTGTAGGGCTGTGCGCTCTGCCGGAGCTGGGTTCGTCCGGGTGACCGCCGCGCGGTTGCCCACTTCCCGCCAGCCTGCACCTGCTGGGAATTCCCAGCGGGTGCGAGAGACATCGGACATTTCGGCGCCAGTGCCGGGGAGCTCCGGCGCGGCGTAGCGCCCGTTGATGATCCGGACCGGTTCGGCAAAGTGTTCGTGCAAGTGGTCCACATATTCGATCATGCGGCCCTCCTGGCTGCCGCTGACGGCGGCGTAGTCAAAGAAGGAGAAGTGCTGGACCAGCTCACAGAGGCCTACGCCGCCCGCATGCGGGCAGACGGGAACGCCGAACTTGGCCGCAAGCAAGAGATTGGCGATGTTCTCGTTGACGCCTCCCACACGGGTGGAATCGAGCTGGAGCACGTCTATGGCACCGACCTGCAATAGCTGCTTGAAAACGATCCGGCTGGACACGGCTTCCCCGGTAGCCACGCGAACGCCGGAAATGCCCTTCCTGATCTCGGCGTGGCCTAGGATGTCGTCGGTGCTGGTGGGCTCTTCGATCCAGTACGGGTTGAATTCCGCAAGCTGTTTGACCCACTCGATGGCCTCAGATACCTCCCACCGCTGGTTGGCATCGATGGCGATAGGGAGATCGCCCACGGCCTCGCGGGCGAGGGCCATACGGCGCCGGTCATCGTTGATGTCGCCGCCGACCTTGAGCTTGATCATCGAGAAGCCATCGGCGGCGGCTTCCTTGCTCAACCGGACCAGCTTTTCGTCGCTGTAGCCCAGCCATCCCGGCGAGGTCGTGTACGCCGGGTAGCCTTCTGCCTTGAGCGATGCGATCCGGGCGGCCTTTCCGTCCTGGCTTGCGCGCAGGATGTCCAGCGCCTGCTTGGGGTTGAGGGCGTCGCGGATATGCGTGAAATCAACCACATCCACGATCTCATCGGGGGACATTTCACTCAGCAGGAGCCACAGCGGCTTGTTCGCGCGGCGGGCCCGAATGTCCCACAGGGCACTGATCAGGGCGCCGCACGCCATCTGCGTCACGCCCTTTTCCGGCCCGAGCCAGCGCAGCTGGGAGTCATGGATGAGGCGCCTGGATGTTCCGCCAAGGTCGTAAATCAGTTCGTCAATGTCTCGGCCCACGAGCAGGTGCGCGTAGGCATCGATTGCGGCCGTCAGAATTTCGTTGCCGCGGCCGCAACTGAACACAAAGCCGTGGCCTTCGTCGCCCGCGTCGGAGCGGACGACCACGTAGGCGGCCGAGTAGTCGGGGTCCACATTGACCGCGTCGGAGCCGTCGAGTTCCAAAGAGGTCGGGAAACGGACGTCCTGGGTGTTGATGGATGTAATGGAAGGCATGAATCTCTTCTCTCGTGAGAAAACTGAAGGATATGAAATGCTTTCGGGAGGTTTTCTGACGGGCCAGCTTCCGCCGCAGCGCTAGTCAAGCATTGGAGGATTCAGCGTGAGAGCCACCCACCGTCGACGGCGAGCACGTGCCCGTTGACGTAGTTTGAGGCGCCAGAGGACAGGAAGATCGCCGCCCCGACTAGGTCTTCTGCGGTCCCCCACCGCCCGGCCGGGATGCGCTGAAGAAACTCCAACCTTCGGCTCTCGTCATTCCTCAGGTCCTCGTTGATTTCGGTCGCAATGTAACCGGGCGCGATAGCGTTGACGTTCACGCCATGGATGGCCCATTCGTTTGCCATTGCTTTCGTTGCCCCGGCCAATCCCGACTTAGCCGCGGCGTAACCGAGAACGTCGACGCCTCCTTGGAAGCTCATGAGTGAGGCGATGTTGATTATTTTGCCTGAGCCCTGGGCAATCATGTATGGCGCGAAGGCCTTGGCCAGGAGCACGGGGGCGAGAAGGTCGATCTTTGTCACCTCCATGATCATGTCCGCCGATTGTTCTAGCGCAGGGGCTCGCTTGACTAGCCCTGCAGAGTTGACCAGGATATCCACCCGGCCCCGCCAGGCGATCGCTTTTTCAGCCGCTTTTGTGAATGAGCTTTCTTCATCGTCCAGTTGAAGTGGCACGTGGAAACTGCTTCCTCCTAGTGCCGCTAACTCGTCCTGAACAGATTCAGAGGACGAGCGGTTGAGATGCACGATCTTGGCACCGGCTCTGGCCAGACCCACCGCTAAGGCCCGCCCAATGCCGCGTGTTGTGCCTGTGACTGCAGCGACCTTGCCTTCGAGGTCGAAGTAGCATTCGGTGTGCTTGCGGCCCTTCTGCTCTCGGGCGATATTTGACGTGCTTGGGCTGATGTTAGTGGACATGAACCTACTCCTGAGAATGTTGTGGGTGGCGGGAGGAACTCTGCTGCGGCGTGGGGGTGGTTCTCGGTCAAGCTGCGGCGCGGAACCGGAATCATTGGCCTGGTCGCCTGTATGCAACGGCTCCCGTCAGTGCAGGGCCGGCGGGTGCTGACAACCGTCGGTTTGGCCGGACAGAACTTTGCTGAGAAAATTCTGCGTCCGAGGGTTCTTTGGGGCGCCGAAAATCTCGTCAGGGGTGCCTTCCTCGACAATGAGGCCCTGGTCCATGAAAATCACCCGATCCGCCACTTCGCGCGCAAAGCCCATTTCGTGGGTAACTACGACCATCGTCATCCCGTCCCGGGCAAGGTCCTTCATGACGGTGAGCACCTCGCCGACGATTTCCGGGTCAAGGGCCGACGTAGGCTCGTCGAACAGCATCACCTTCGGATCCATCGCAAGGGCGCGGGCGATGGCGACCCGCTGCTGTTGCCCTCCGGATAGGTTGATCGGGTAGGCGTCCCTCTTGGAGGTCAGCCCGACTTTGTCGAGGAGCATCTCAGCCCTCGATCGCGCGTCGGCCTTCTTGGTCTTTGCCACCCGGACTGGGGCCAGCATGATGTTTTCAAGGACGCTCAGATGCGGGAACAGATTGAAGTGCTGGAAGACCATTCCCACCTCTGTGCGCACCAGATTGATGTTCGTTGTTGAATCCGTCAGTGTGTGGCCGTTGATGACGATCGCGCCCGACGTGATCTCTTCCAAGACGTTCAAGCAACGAAGGAAGGTGCTCTTCCCCGATCCAGATGGTCCAATGACGCAGACTACTTCCTGCTCCTTCACATGGCAATCGATACCTTTGAGGACCTCAAGAGATCCGAACTTTTTGTGTAAATCTTGGACGCTGATCATTATTAACTCTCAATCTAAATGTTCGCGGTCATCTTGAGCCTTCGAGACTCAACATGGATTCCGGTCCTTTTCTCATACCATCGGCCAAGAAGGGATATCCCGTAACAGATGACAAAATACATGGCTCCGACGGTCAGAAATGTAGCGATCGGATTGTTAGTGAGATTCGCAACGATATTCCCGGATTTTGTGAGTTCGACATATCCGATGACTGTAACCAGCGAAGAGTCCTTTACTAGGCCGATGAGGAAGCCGATGCCGGGCGGGACGATAATCCTCATCGCCTGGGGGACGATCACGTATCTGAACTTCGGATAATAGGCGAGGCCCAAGGCATCGGCTGCTTCGCCCTGTCCGGGGGGAACAGCTTCTATGCTTCCTCTGACAATTTCTGCTACATAGGCAGCGGCGTAGATTGACAATGCCACCACAGCCGAGGAAAATTTGGAAAGTTCCAACTCGGGAAACATCAACGGAAGTCCAAAATAGATCATGAAGATGATGACGAGAATGGGAATTCCGCGAATGATGTAGACATATAGGGCGCTGATTGCCCGGGCGATCCTGCTCGGTGAAGTGCTGGCGAGACCAAGGAGTAATCCAAAGATGGTCCCGAAGATCCCCGATGTTACGCACAGGCCGAGGGTCAAAATTGCTCCCTGAGCGAGGGGAATTAGGTCATTCCAACCGAAAGCCTCAAACATTATTTCGCCGCCCAAACAAATAGCCGCGCTTCGAATATTCTCGAACCTAGAGCAAGCAATCCCGACGCGGTGAAGTAGAGGACGCCGCCCACTGAAAGTGACTCAAAGACTCTGAACGTAGCATTACTCGCACCCAGCATCGCGTCGGTCAGTTCCGGCAAAGAGATTATTGATCCGACAGACGAAGCGAGGAAAAGAAGGATGAATTGGTTAGTAAGTGCCGGGAATACGTTTCGGCTTGCAGGCTTCAACAGAACGTATCTGATGGTGTCGCCACCTCTCAGTCCGAGAGCACTCGCCGCTTCACGAAGACCTCTTGGAATCGCCTCGAACCCGGCCCGATAGATCTCGGCCGTGTATGCGGCATTATTCAAAGTCAAACCGATGATGGCCGCCCAGATAGGATCCAGGTCAATGCCCAGTTGCGGGAGACCGAAGTAGATCAGGTATAGCTGCACGAGAAGCGGAGTGTTCCGAAAGACCTCTATGTATACCGAGCAGAAGACGGCTAGCCATCGTGTACGCCCACTCTTCCCGAGGTAGAGGAAGACGCTCACGACACCGCCGGCGAACATCGCAATAATCGTAACGTACAGGCTTATCCCGATGCCGCGCAGAAATTGGGGGATGAAGGGAATCAGATCGCCAAAAAATAGCGTCATTGCGGATCCTTTTTCGAAGTCAGGTGGGGAAGGTGCTTTAGGCCTTCCCACCTTCAGGGAGAGTCGCAGAAAGCTTCCGGACTATTTCAGGAAGGCCGGCATATCCAGACCGAACCAATGCCGGAGCGAATTCTGGTTGGCTCCGGAAACGTTGTAGTTCCTGATGAAAGTGTTCAGATAGTTCATCCATTGCTGATCACCCGGCTTAATTCCCATCGAAAAGAGCACCGGCATCAGATCAGTCCCGCTCAGGATTCGAAAGTGACTTGGATCCTCCTTGACTAACGAAGCGAGGATGGGGGTCTCCTCAATGACCGCATCGACCTTTCCACTCTTTATTGCCTGAATCGAGTCCGCGACGGTATTGAAGTCCCCGATTTTAGTCGTCGCGAAATCTTTCTGAAGGATTTGCTCGCCTGTACTTCCTCGCGACGTGGCTACTGTCTTTCCAACAAGATCGCTATAGCTTCTAATTGGCGAGTCGGCGGGCACCATAAACACCTGACCACTGGCCGCATAAGGCATCGTCATTTCAATTTGTCGAGCCCGCTCGTTTGTCGCCGTGAGGGTAGCTATGACAACATCCGCTTTGTCTGTCAGCAGCAGCGGAATTCGGCTTTCGTTTGTAGTCGTGACGTACTCTATTTGGACGCCGAGTGACTCGGCCAACGCATTGGCCAAGTCAATATCAAAACCTTGGTATTTTCCCGTCGCGTCCACGACACCAAAGCCTGGAGTATCAGCACTCACTGCTACCCGAAGGGACTTTTTGTCGAGGATCTTAGCAAGGTGGCTCTGCGAAGACGCCGCTTCTTGTGTACTGCCGGTGCTCGTGGATGTGCATCCGGTCAGCACCAGTGCTGCGGCTAGCCCTCCGACGACGAGTATTTTAGATGTTTTTCTTAGCATGTCGTTCCCTCCTGCAATTGAGACGGTTTTTGGAAATTGAGACGGTTTTTGAACAGTCAATGCGGGTCTTATGTGGACGGGGCCATGTTCCTCATTGAAGATCTCCCAGCCGCAGGCAGTTTTCGTTCTGGCGTCGCCCAGCCTGCACCAGCTGGAAAGCGGGGCTTTCCTTTTCAAGTCCGGGGCTAGCCAAAGTGACGTTGTGCCATGTCCGGGGATAACTTCCAGACGACCGGCAGGCCGTTGATGGCTGGCATCAACTCTCCTTCGGAGATGAACAGGGCCTCACCGGTCTTCTCGGCAGGTTCCCACCAGCCAGTCTCAGGGCAGTGGTGACCCGTGCCGTACACCGTGCTGTACAGTTTTGGGGGCCTCGGGCCAGGCGTCACAATTGGTCGTTTCTTCAAGATTGTTCCTTTGATTAGGGCCATTTCATCCCCCGACTCTGTTCAGTGAGGTAGGGCCCGTATGGTGGTTGGCGCCCGACGCAATGATCACCGGTCTGAGCGCAGATTCAACCGGGGGTTCGTGGACTGTGCGCATCGCCGAAGAACTCGTCGCCGCAACGGATCAGGGTGCAGTTACGTTTCACAGGTTGAACGAAGCGCGTTTGGTCAGGCTTGGAATTCACCTAGATTTGTCCCGCTGTAAGTCGCCGTATGCAGCGTTCGTAACACATGTGCTTTCGGCGGTTAGCGTCGAACAGCGAAACGGCGTCGGGATGTCAGTGGAGCGCCGCGTCGGCATCGCTAACGGTCCAGGACAAAAAGCGCACGGTGAGGCCCGCTCGAGATGGGGCGCACAAGAATGGGCCGGCATCGACTCGCGCCTCGGGATCGAGCCATGCCACCCGCACAAGGCGGTAGGGACCGTCTTCGGCGCGGGCGCGGATCGTGACTGCATCCCCTGAGCGGCTGACCCGCACAGTGAGTGTTTTACCTTGCCACTCGGGTACTGGGCCCGAGGACCAGTCCGAGTAATGGTGCGTGACGACCGCGCCGAGTTGAAGCTCCCCATCCACGTACTCGACGCCTGCCTTCACCCAGACTTCGTCATCCACCCGCAGGAACACGCCTGCCTGATCGAACTGCTGCTCAAAGGCGGCCTCGAACGTCACCTCGACTGCTTGGTCGGTCTCGAGCGGGGCTATCAGTGCGTGGGCGTCATCATGAACGAAACCGTACGACGTGACCCGCCAAGCATCGCTGCCCTCAACGGCGGTCACTTCGAGTGCGTCGCCCACCAATTTGAATGCAGCTGGAGAGGTCGTCCAACTGCCGCTCTGCCAACTTAAACGCCGGCGATGCGAGGCGGCGCGCTCTCCCGATGTGGTATCTGTCGTGCTCATTGTGTCGCTTTCGTTCGGTATTTCCGAGTGGGTGGTTTGTGGACGCTCAGTTTCGACTGGCCCGGGCAAAAACAGGTTCGATGCGTTCGAGCGTCTCTTCAACGTCGGCCGGCGAGTGCGCTCCCGAAACGTACCAGATTCCGCGGTATGCAACCCATACCCCGTGTTTGATGAGTTGTTCGGCGAATTCGCCGTACCGCGTGGGGTCCAGGGCGAGCATTTGCTCGTAGTCGGTGATCTCTGCTTCGCTATCGTCGAACCGCATGTGGAACGCCATCGGCACACCCTGGATACGAATCGGAAGCTCATATTTGCGGGTCAAGCCCCGAAGGCCCTCGATTAGTTGCGTGCCTACGATTTCCACCCCCGAGTACACCTCGCCGCTCTCCAACTCGTCGAGCGACGCGAGCACCGCCGCTGCGGCGATGACGTTGCCATTGAAAGTGCCCGCGTGCGTAAGCCGACCAGTCACGACCTCCGCAAAGAGGTCCCGCTTTCCGACGAGGGCGGCGCAAGGCCACCCAGCGGCCATGGCCTTTCCGTAGACGGCTAAATCGGGGAATATGCCGTATCGGCCCGCCGCGCCGCCAAGCCCGAGTCGAAAGCCGCTGATCGTCTCGTCGAAGATCAGAACCGTGCCGCTCTTCGTGCACGAATCACGCACCTTCTCCAGGTATCCCGCCCGGGGTTCGATGGCACCCGCGTTCAGCATCATCGGCTCCATGATCACTCCCGCAATTTGATCGCCGTGGTCAAGCATCGCCTGCTCGAAGGCCGCGACGTCGTTCCAGGGGATCGTGATGACCTGCTGAAGCGCTTCGGGCACCTGTCCGAGGCTCCCAACCCCGGCGACGCCGTCCCCGGTTAGAATCTGGATGTTGTCGAACCAGCCGTGGTAGTGGCCATGGAACCTCAGAATGTGGGTTCGTCCGGTCACTTGACGAGCTATCCGCAAGGCCGCCTGCACCATTTCACTACTCGAACTGCCGAAGCGAAGCGTCTCCGCCCACGGCAGCACGGACAGCACCCGCTCCGCTGCCTCAACTTCTCGACGATGTGTTGCCGCGAAGATGATGCCGTCGCGTTGCGCTGCTGCGACTTTCTCGACGACGCGCGGCGGAGCGTATCCGAGAAAGTTCGGGCCTTGGCCGAGCAGGTAGTCGATGTACTCGCGTCCGTCGACATCAAAGAGCCTGCTGCCGGCTCCGCGCTCGACGATCAAATGCGGGTTCAGTAGCCGCGTATTACTTGACACGCCGCCGGCAAGGGCGCGAAGGGCACGCTTTTGAAGGTCCTGTTGGATGGTAAGGGTGTCGGTCATCTCTCTAATTCTTTCTTTGGAAGTCACGGGACGGTTGGTGCTAGGCCGTAGAACGCTTCGGCGGAGCCGGCGAAGATCAAATCGCGTTCGCTCGATGACAGCGTTGCGAGTGCCTCGCGAGCACTTGCGAGCACTTGGTCGTAGGTCGCGGCGAGCGTGCAGACAGGCCAATCGGATCCGAACATGAGTCGACTGGCTCCAAATAGCTGCAGCGAACAGTCAACAACTGGGGTGAGATCGGCAGTTGACCAGGTGGTCCACGCCGCTTCGGTCACGAGCCCGGAGATTTTCGCCCAGGTATTGGGTTGCTCTGCAATCAGTTCGAGTCCTGCGGCCCACGCCGAGTTCCATCCTTTTTCAATGGGCGGTTTTCCGAGGTGGTCGAGAACGAAGTTAAGAGTCGGGTGCTCGCGCACCGACTGCACTGCTGCGTTTAGTTCACGCGTTGTCACTTCGAGATCGAAAGTCAATCCTTTCTCGGCGATCACATCCAGGCCAGCTGACACCTCGGTCTGCAGCAGCCATTCGGAGTCATGTTCGTCGGCAACTGCGTGGCGGACTCCCACCAGCAGGTTGCCCGAGGGCAGCGAGCGAAGGTAGTCGATCTGGTCCCCAACGGAAGCAGTTGTCAGATCGATCCACCCGACAACACCGGCAATGTAAGGCGATCGGTGAGCCTCTTCAAGGAACTTGACGGTTTCATGGATGTCGGCCCGCGCTTGAACCAAGATAGTGGCCGTCACGCCGTTCCTGGCGAGGATCGGCTCAAGCTCCTCGCGATCGAACCTCCTCGACAGTGGAGCGTATGGCCCGGTCATCCACGGGTATGAGCCGTCGTTCGGATCCCATAGATGGTGGTGTGCGTCGACGAGCCGGAGGTTGCCGCTCACGGCTGCGGAACCGGAGCATCCGCGCGAAGTAGCCCGTCGGCTTTAAGTTCCTCCCACAGTTCTGAAGGAATCTCGAGGTCGAAGAGCTCGACGTTCTCGTGCATTTCGCTTGCGGTCCGGGTTCCGGTGAGTACTGCTGCGACAGCACTGTGTGCTAGCGGGAATTGAAGCGCGGCGGCCTTGAGCGGAACGGAGTGGCGCGCACATACCTGATCGAGTTTCCGTGCGCGCTCGATTACGTCGTCGGGTGCCCGGTCATAGTTATAGCGCGCGCCGGCCGCCGGATTCGCGAGCAGTCCGCTATTGAAAACGCCTCCAGTTATGACGGCAATGTTTCTCTGCAGGCAGAGCGGCAGGAACGTGTCGAGCGCGTCCTGCTCAAGCAGCGTATAACGGCCAGCGAGAAGCAGTGTGTCCGGGTCGGATTCGCGCGCGATCGTCTCGAGCGCTGCAGTCTGGTTCATTCCGGCGCCGATAGCCCCCACGACTCCTTGATCACGAAGCTCGATGAGCGTCGGGAACGCCGTGGCGAGTGCCTCGGGCAGGTAGTCGTCTGGATCGTGCACATGCACGATATCCAATCGATCTACTCCGAGCCGCTTGAGGCTTTCTTCGATGGATCTCAGCACGCCGTCACGTGAATAGTCATAGACCGTCGAAACGGACGGGGCATCGACATCATAAGGCTTGCCGTCGGAGTCAAAATCGTCTTTGTTCGGTGGTGCGTCAGCGCGCAGGAGCCGCCCGACTTTACTAGAGAGGGTGTATTCGTCCCGGGGATAGCTGGCCAGTCCCCGTCCGAGCCTGGTTTCGCCGTTGCCTCGGCCGTATTGAGGTGCGGCGTCGAAGAAGCGGATTCCGCTGTCCCAGGCTGCTTTGATGGTCAAATCGGATTGTTCCTCTTCTACGGCTTCGTACATTCCACCTATCGCCGTCGCTCCGAATCCGAGAACTGTGACGGTGACGTTGGTGCGGCCGAGCCGGACTCGTGTGTCGTGCTTCATTGATTTTCCTTTCGCGGTTCAGCCTGTGACGGTTCCGTCGGCGCGAAGATCGCTGACCGATTGAACTCCGTCGTAGAGCACTGCCGTGACTTCGGTGTGCTGTTCTTCTCCGGGTTGGAGCAAGCGCGCGCGACCGGCTGCGACAGCTTCATCCAATGGACTCGGGTATCCAGTCCATGGTTCGATGAGCGCCTGGTAGTACCCACGCCATCCGCCATAGACCAAGCACAACCAGACGACGGGAAAGAGTTCCCGGTCGAAGCTGAGACCGAATCCACGGCGATCGGCTGTGTCGGTTGAGGCGAACCATCCCGCTTTCAGACCCGTTAGGTAGTGCAGGGCGAAGGCGTGCCGATCAGAGAATTCACTATGGCGCACGTCGAAGCCCCGCAGCTCCGGCCAGTCGTACCTATCTCCAGGCTCGCCCAGCCAGTGTCCGCCAGCCTCGTCGACAAGCCCTTCGGTGGCCGGGATATCGAAGCGCATTCCCGGCCGGATCGACAGACTGGGGTGAATGCCCCAGTTGTAGTCGAACGGCAGTGTACCGACATTGCGAAGCGAGTACGAGAGACTGAAGGTGTGCGCGTCCCGCTTCAATGTGATCGTGCGTGTGAGCTCCGCCGGAGTGACAGGAGTCGCGACCGTCGTCGTTATGGAGACCTCGTCGTCGGAAGAGGAGATCGAGTAGTTCGCCTGAGCCGTCCAGATCTCTCCCATATATGGCAGCAGATCGCCGTAGCGGTTGCGACTGGCACGGCCTCCCGGGAATGCGTCGTCCCACCCGCCGGCCCAGTGGTCATCGAAGTCCGCGTGGATCGCTGCGATGTGTGGCTTTATTCGCGGTGACTTCCAGAGCAGGTCGAGATCGCGGGCCTTGTCGATGACCCGGTGGATGTTCGCGCCGCGTTCGGGAAGAACCTCCAGAGCGATGTGCCGATTCTCGAGCCGGATCAACCGCAATCCGTTGTATGTCCAACCGTCATCTATGGACAGCATGCCCACAGCGGATCAACTTCTAATTTCTGATGCTGGGACGTCTGCGGGAAACCTATCAGCCTCGTCCAGCGCGCTGCCTTTTGTCACCGTCAAACCTTCGTCGGCATCGATCGATTTGGCGATGCGGCGCGCCAGTCGCGGTGCGAAGAGGGCGACCGCGATGATGGCGATAGTCCATACACCGGCGATGAACACGTTTGCTTGACCAGCGCCCGTGGATGGCCAGGGAATGAGGTTGCTGTAGAGCGTGTATAGCACCAGCGCTACAGCCAAGATCGGAACCACGTAGTCAAGGGGAGCCGCTTTGATCGCGTCGCGACGAGGGCTCCGAATAACAAGGAAGTACCAGGCTCCAGCCGAGAAGAGAGCATAGGCGACGAGCAGAACGAGCGTGCCGATGGTTCCCGACGCCGCAAACAGGTCGAACGCCTTCGTCGTGAAGACGCCTCGCGTCAATGCGATGATGAACGCAGCTAGAACGGCTACGAAGACGGTGGCCCTGATCGGCGCACCTGATTTGGGTGAAAGGCGGGCGAGTCCGCGCTCTGGCATGACACCACGGTTCATCGCGAACAGCAGGCGAGCAGCCGCCACCACGGTGGCCAAGCAGCATCCGATCGCCGAGATCGCCGTACCGAGCGTGACGAGGCCACCGACCGGAGCAGCAATGTACTGCTGACCAAGGTCACCGAAGAGCGATGCTGATGCCGAGAACGTCTGAACACCGGACGCATCCGTGCCATATCCAAGCATCTGCACTGCCGTCCCCAAGATGTAGAAGACGCCTCCAAACAACGGCACGGCAAAGATTGCTCGCGGAATGGCCTTCTTGGGATTTTCGGCTTCTTCGCCGAGCGCGGCGGATGCCTCAAAGCCAGCGAATGAAAGGAAGCCAAACACGATGCCCAAGAAGAGTGCGCTGGGTTCGACTCCCGGGGGCACAGTGAACATGTCGAGGGTGAAGTGCTGTCCTCCCGGCCCGCCTACAGTGGAAACCTTCGCGACGACGACGATCATGATAATGACGATCAATGCGATGGTGACTATCTCAACCCAGAGCAGTGTCTTCATTGATGTCTTGATCGGCGAGACTCCTAGGATGAGTGCGATTCCGAGGGAGAAGAGTGCGAGGAGCCAGGGAACAATGTCGGGAGTCGTGTCGTAGACGCCGAGGAAGCGGAGAAAGTCAGCACCGAAGATACCTGCGGTCATCGCGGTGGTAATGATGAAAGCAAGATACGCACCGAGCAGCGACCATCCCGCAATGACTCCGGCGCGTGGCCCGATTGTGGCCCCGGTCAGACCGAATACCGAACCAGCGTGACTGAGCTTGCTGCAGACGCGGGCGAACCCGTAGGCAACAAGCAAGACGCCGATGGTAGCGAGAAGGAAGGTGAGGGGTACGGCGCGCCCGACTGTGGCGCCCGCACCCTGCGGGTTGAGGTTGATTGCCAGGCTTGCGCCCATTGCAGCAATCGAGAGAGAAACTGCCGCCCACGTCTTCAAGCTTCGCTTGAGTATGGGGCTTGCGGGGGAAGAAGTCGGAGCTGAAGCCATGGAAGCACCCTACAAATTGGTCGATTTTCACGAGAGGCAATGGCGCCTCCCGGTTTCATTGACCATAACTATGAACACCAAGCGAAACAATGACGAACAACACCACTCATTGTTCACGTGGAGCGAATAAAGGGTTCCGGAGACCGACTCGTGAACTGCCGGCGACTACGTGGAAGCGACTCCGGCCACATGTGAGCCGAAATCTTTGGCTATGCCGACGAGGTCGGCCACGACCGGAGTGAACTCCGGCCACCAGGCGAGAGCGACGGTACACGGGGGAATGTCGACAATGGGTCGGAAGACAACGCCCGGGCGGGAATACCATCGCCCGGCGCCAGCGGACGTGACGCTGATTCCGAGACCACGAGCGACCATGTGCAGCTCGGCGTCACGAGTGCTTGCTTCGCCAACGATCTCGGCCGGACTTGTGCGATAGTCGGCGAGTACCCAGTAGTCACGCCAAATGCCCGAAGACTCCGGCGCCGCAATGATAGGCCATTCGAGCACATCGGCGACCTCGACACTGGCTCGTGCGGCCAACGGGTGGCCTTCAGGGAGGCACACGACGCGCTCCTCCGAGACCAATTCGAGCATGGTCAGCCCTGTGAGCCCGATAGGAGGTCTGATGATCGCAGCTTGTACGCTCGAGTCCCGAAGGCCAGCGGTTGGGTCGGAGAAATCGAACTCCACTGTCTTCAAGCGCCGATCAGGGTAGGTTGCCGCGAACGATCGCAGGAGCCAGGGCACGACCTCAAGGCCTGCCCCGATCGTGTAACCCAGTGTGAGTTCAAAATTCTTCCGCTCGGCCGTTCGTCGTGCCGATTTGACTGCGGAGTCTAAGTCTTCGAGCACATGACCGACCAGCTGGGCGAAGATCTGGCCCGCTTCCGTTACCTCAACCGACCTTGTGGTGCGTTCGAATAACTGGAACCCGAGCTGCCGCTCGAGGTCTTTCACCGTTTCGCTCACCCAGGGGTTCGACACCATCAATCGTTCTGCTGCCCGCGAGAAGCTGCGCTGTTCGGCGACCGCGAGGAATGCTCGTAGTTGACGAAGGGTGATGTTCGAGTTGGCCATGGTCAGCTAGAATATCAGTTTGTTCGTCGGAGGCGAAGAGTGAGCTGCGAATTCGTCATTGTTTGGCGGTTCCTTTTACCTCAACCTGGTGCCCTTGACGCAGGACTCCCGAGAAGGTCGATCAGGGTCGATGTTCACCACACGTTTACCCCACGGAAATGATGAAAAAGGCTGACATGTCGTAGATCCGACATCGCACGGAAAACGCCTAAATTCCGCGGATTTCCAAGCCAAAACTAACCTTTGGCAGACAACAAAATGTGCCCTCCCGTGAGAAGAGGTCAGGAGTTCGAATCTCCTTAGCTCCACAGTGAAGGCGCTTTGACCTGCGGAAACGCTGGGTTGTAGGGCCGCCGTCTCGAAGGGTCAGGAGTTCGAATCTTCTTTGCTCGACATGAAGGCCCTTTGACCTGCAGAAACGCTCGGTGGGAGGGCCTTATTTGTACCGGAAACGAGGCTAGCCACACGGAAACCACACGCTTTGGGACAAAAAACCGAGTCAGACCACGGCGATCGTTTCTTCAGTGCGCTGCGGAACTGGGCGATCAACCTGAACGCAAGCTTGCGGGGTTCATCTTCATTGCGTGACATGCACCGGCTCTGCTCGCTTGATCGAAGAACGGGTGTAGGGTGCTACGACCAGCGGGCCGCGGTACCGACACAAAAACCTCGGTGCCGTCGCAACGGAATCAACACCGTGCGCAGCGACCACGGCGGGCAGGCCGAGCGAGCGGGCGATGATGGCCGTGTGTGACTGCGGTCCTCGGCCCAAGGGCACCCAGAGCGAGGGCCTCCACGGGATTCAGGGTGGCGGTGTCTGCCGGGGCGAGGTCCTCGGCCACCAGAATGAAGAGTGCATCTGAGGACCGGATACCCGGGGCGGGCACGTCGGGAAGTTCGGCCACGATACGCGCCCGAACATCCAGGACGTCCGTGGCGCGCTCGGCCATGTATCCGCCCAGGTTGTGCAGCATCTCGGAGACGGATGTGCCGGCTTCCTAGATGACCCTTCCAGGGGAGCGACGGCCTCCTGTCAGTCGGTCCGTATCTGCCCGTGACGCCAGCGGTGGTGCCGATCTCCAGATACAGGGACGACTTGCGTCGCGGGTCTGCCGGTGCCGGCCATCCTTCCGCCGGATGGTACTGGTCGTAGACGCTGATGGCCCTGGATTGCGGGGGGAATCCCCGGTTCGACGGATCTGCGGGGAGCAGCGCCGAGAGCTCGATCATCCGGACGGAGGAGATTTTTGCCTGGATCATGGGCGAGCCTTCGAAACGTAGTCAGGTGAGATGTCATTGCTGTTCCTTGGTGGTTTAGTGGATGTGAGAGTAATTGCAAGCGACTCCCCTTTAACCCACCTCAATCAGCGACAACCTATGACAATGCATCGATCGTCGTTGACTGCAAAATCCCCTGTAAGGCCCTTGGGTGGATGCTGAAACAGTATGTTTGGGTGATTGTGTCTGACATCCGTTGACCTATTCAGTGGACGGTTGATACTCTCAAATCTAACAGTTGATACATTTGGGGATTGACATATTCTGAAACCAAGGTCGTTTACGGGGATGCGACAGGGCCACGACGGGGTGCGCGATGAGATTGATGAAGCTGTCCAGGAAGTTCGTTGTCGGCGTGAGCGTGTTCTTGCTCCTGGCGCTGAGCGCATGCGGCGGGGGAGGTACTGGCCAAGGAGCCGGCGGTTCGCACACCTTGAGGATGGCTGCGGGTGCCACGGGGCCGTTCACGTCCCAGTTCAACCCGTTTCTGCAAGCGTCCGGAAGTTCGAGCGGCTATTCGGGGCTTATGATCTATGAGCCGCTCATGCTGGTTGACTATGTCAAGGACACCACCAAGCCTTGGCTTGCCCAGAAGGCGACGTGGAACAAGGATGGCACGCAGCTGACGATTGATCTGCGTCCGGGGGTGAAGTGGTCGGACGGCACTCCGTTCACGGCTGATGATGTGGCGTTCACGTTTGAGCTGATGACCAAGTTCAAGGCGTTGAATTTCAATGGATTGCCCATCAAGTCGGCTACGGCGGCGAGTCCGACGCAGGCTGTTGTGACCTTCACTGATCCGGCGTTCCAGACCCTTTGGTACGTGACTGAGCCGGTCCAGAAGAAGCAGTGGTCCTCGGTGGCGGACCCTGTGACCTATGCGAACCCGAAGCCTGTCGGCACAGGGCCTTTCACGCTCAAGAGTTTCACGCCCCAGGTGATCACCCTCGACAAGAATCCGGGTTACTGGGATGCGGGCAAACCCGCGGTGGAGAGCGTACAGTACCTTGCCTACGACTCCGAGAGCAGCATGGTCGCCGCCATGCAGGGAGGTCAGGTGGATTGGATCGTGTCGTCGAATACTGATCCCAAACAAATCACTCAACACTCACCTTCGACCTTGGCCTCATGGGCTTCGACGTTCGGAGTTTCCATCTACCTTTTGCCCAACGCGACCGTGGCACCGACCAATGACGCAGCGGTCCGGAAGGCGATCAGCCAAGCGATCGACCGGCCTAACCTCGCGAAGCTGGCCTTCGGCCCGGGCGCACAACCCGTCCAGTCACCGACCGGACTCGACGGTGCGGGGGCTACGGGCATGATCGCAGACCAGTACAAGAACGTCTCGCTGGGCAGCGGCGACGCCTCGGCGTCGAAGCAGGCCCTCCAGGCGGCCGGCTATACCCTGGGCCCGGATGGCTACTTCGTCTCGCACGACGGCAAACAACTCGCCTTGACGTTGACCGTTCCCACGACGAACCCGTACGGGGACTGGGTCCGCGCCGGGACCCTCATGACCGAAAGCCTCAAAGCTGCCGGGATCAAGCTGACCGTCAAACCCGAATCGCAGCAATCCTGGCGTTCGGACGTGGGCCTGGGCAACTTCCAGCTGTCGATGCGGGCTGCCGGCGGCGCCGGTTCCCTCTACGACAACCTCAGCAGGCTTGTCTCCCAGCCTGTTCCCGCCCCGGGGAAACAAGCCGTGGTCAACTGGGAGCGCTACAGCAGCCCCAAGGCGGGGGAGCTTCTGAACACCATGGCTTCGTCCGAGAGTTCGAGCCCGGCCTTCAAACAGGCTCTGGACGGCCTCCAGTCGATCTTCGTGGACGAGGCTCCGGTGATTCCGCTCGGCAATCCATCTGCCGCAGGGGTCTGGAGGACCGAAGCGTTCACCGGCTGGCCCTCCGAACAGGATCCGTATGGGCTTCCGACGGCGAACAAGCCTTCCGTGGTCGACATCGCCGCCCGGCTGGCCCCGGCCCGTCACTGATACGGCGTCGCAGATACAACGCCACCCCGTGCGCCGACGGCTGGACGACTTGGTGCGTCCAGCCGCCGACGTATGCCCGGAGCGCTATGTGAGCTGCGATGCCCGGGTTGCCACGAGGCGGCCCGCTTCTTGGAGCCATCGGCCGGGATCGTCGAGCGCGGCTTCGGTCGAGCCGGCCAGCTCGACCAGGCTCCATGATGCGATAACGCCGTGACCGGCGAGTTGTGATGGTGTGAGCTCAACGCGGCCGGCGACCACAACGGTTGGGATCCGACGGGCCGCGGCGCGGGCCGCGAGGGCGAGGGGGGCCTTGCCGAAGAGGCTCTGCGTGTCGAGCGATCCTTCTCCGGTCACCACAACGTCGGCTTCGCCGAGCAGCGCGTCGATCCCAAGGAGATCCAGTACCAAGTCGGCGCCCTCAACGCGTCGACCACTCAGCGCCGTCATTGCCGCGAAGCCGATTCCGCCGCTGGCTCCCGCGCCTGCCTCATGGGCCCGGTCGCGTCCGGAACCGTCGATGAGATGCGCCCAGCGGGCGAGCCCGGCCTCGAGGAGTTCCACTTCCCGGGCCCCGGCCCCCTTCTGCGGGGCGAAAGTCTTTGCCGATCCCGCGTCTCCCAGGAGCGGATTGCGGACGTCTACGGCCACCGTGATGTCCGCTTCCTGCAGCCGCGGATCCATGGTCGACAGGTCCACGCCGCGTATCCGCGAGAGCGACCCACCGCCGGCGCTGCCCGAATCATCCGGGGAGAATTCCGCACCGAGGGCGTGGAGCATGCCTGCTCCGCCGTCGCTGACGGCGCTGCCTCCCGTGGTCAGGACGATTCTGCGGTGGCCGGCGTCAAGGGCGGCGGCGATCAGCTCTCCGACGCCGGTGCTCGTCGCAGCCAGGCAGGTCTGCGCGGTGTGGGTGGGTACGTGGTGGGCGCCGGATCCCTGGGCCACCTCGACATATGCGGTGCCGTCGAGTGCGGCCCACGATGCCGGGACCGGATGGCCAAGTGCGCTGGTGACGATGGTGCGGTGGATGTGCGCGCCCAGGCCTTCCAGAACAGCGATGGTCCCCTCGCCGCCATCGGCGATGGGGCACTCGACCGTCGTGTAGTCTGCCGGTGCCGTGGCCATGCCGACGGCGAGGTGGCGGGCGGCTTCTTTAGCCGAAAGCGATGACTTGAACGCATCGGGAGCGACGAGCGCGCGGATGGTTTTCACGGCAGGACCAGCCGCAGTCCCTCGTGGCTGGGTACGAAGCCCAGCCGGGCGTAGAAACGATGGGCATCGACTCGCCTCTTGTCAGACGAAAGCTGGACGACGCGGCAGCCCTTGGACTTCGCCCGCTCCACGGCCCACGCGACCAGTTCGGAACCCGTTCCGCGCCCGCGTTGGCTCGCAGCAATCCGCACTCCCGCGAGCTGGGCCCTGAGAGCGGCGTTCCAGCTCAAAGTCGTGAAGAAGACAAGCTGGAGAGTGCCGATCACATCGCCGTCCTCGTCGGTGGCCACCCACAGCTCATTGGAGGGCTCACCGGAGATGGCTTCGAACGCCCGGAGGTAGCTTTCCTCGGTCGCACCCGGCAGACCTTCCGCCGGGCCGAGTGCGTCGGATTCGAGGAGGCCGACTATGCGTGGCAGGTCGTCAGCCCTGGCTGGTCGTACGATTACGCCGCCGGGCAGGTGTTGCAGATACATTCAGCACTCCTACTATCTAGGTTATAACAAAAATGATAGGTTATGTGTAGCAGACATTAGTTTGAAATATATCGGTTGTTCGTTTTTTAATGTGTTCTTCATTAGAAAGTGGCGACGAGGCTGCCTTCACTAACCACTGAAGGAGGAAGGCATGACATCGATGCTGGCTCGGTTGCGGGTTCGGCTGCACGCCTACTTGGAGAAGCGGAAAGCGGAGCATGAAGCGCGCGAGGCGCAGTGCCGACATGACGGCACGGGCCCCCGATGCTTTGTCTGCGTCAACTACGCCCACATCTATGACTGATCGTTGTCCGTGCGATTGCGCGCCCTGCGTTGAGGGCAGGGGTTGAGTTCGACTGCTGACGCCATCCTCTCCTCGTGGAACTGGTCGCTTCTCGCGGAGGCGCACGTCAACCGCGCGCGGTCCCCTCGATGCTCTGCGCCTTCGGAACTACCGGCTTTTTCTCGCAGGCCAGCTCCTGTCAGTCTCGGGAACCTGGATTCAGCGGGTCGCCCAGGACTGGCTCGTCCTGGATCTGACCAATGGTTCGGGCGTGGCACTTGGCCTGGTCTCGGCGATCCAGTACACCCCCATGATGCTGCTGAGTTCATGGGGCGGACTCCTTGCGGACCGCTATTCCAAACGGCTGTTACTCATCATCACGCAGTCGCTGCTCGCCCTGACGGCCGCGGCGCTCGGCTTCCTTGCGCTCACCGGGCAACTCACGCTCATGGACGTCTACGTCCTTGCCGGGGTCATGGGCATTGCCACGGCGTTGGACAACCCCACGCGCCAATCGTTCCTCATCGAATTGGTCGGGCGAGACCGGCTTCCGGCAGCGGTCGGGCTCAACTCAGCGACGTTCAACGTCTCACGGATGATCGGGCCCGCCATCGGCGGCGCCCTGATTGTTCTGGTCGGTGCGGGCCCTGCGTTCCTTGTCAACGCAGTGTCCTTCCTTGCGGTCATCGCATCGGTGGCGCTGATGCGACGTGAGTCGCTGTTCATTGAGCCGCCTACGTTACCTGCGCGGCGACAGATCCGGGCTGGGTGGGCATACATCCTCCAGGACCGGCGGGTCGGGGCCACGCTCGGACTCGTCTTTGTCACGTCCACCTTCGCCATGAACTGGCCGGTGCTTCTCGCTCTGAGTGCGAGAGGCCGTTACGACACCGGCGTCCAAGGCTACGGGTTCCTTCTGACGGCGCTCGCGGTCGGTTCCATGGCCGGGGCGCTGTTCTCTGCCTGGCGGGGAGGGCCTCGATTTTCGTACCTCGTCTTCGTGACGGCGCTTTTCGCAATCACCGAACTCGCGTCCGCCTTCATGCCTAGCTACGGCTGGTTTGTGACCATCCTGGTCCCGCTGGGATTTCTCGCGCTGAGCGTCAATACAACCGCGAATTCGCTGATCCAAGTGGTCACCCCGTACGAGCTCCGGGGCCGGGTGATGTCCGCGTTCGTGATAGCGACGGCGGGCGGTACACCGTTGGGGGGACCGATCCTTGGATACCTCTCCGAACGGTTCGGGCCGGCTGCGGCACTCGCCTTCGGAGGCTCGATATCGGTCCTGGTGACCTGCGCCGCGGCAATCGCGGTCCGCAGCGCCGTGCGGACGGGACGGAAGGCGGTGGATCCACCGGAACCGAAGGACACGGGCGAGATGTGAGGTTTCTGTCCAGAGAGGCGACTCAGTGCAGAGGCACCCGTCGCTGGTTGGCCGATTCCGGGGTGTTAAGCCAGCAACGCACTTCGTGGCCCTCAGTATCCACCGCGGAGACGGCCGGCATCTCGGTCGAGCAGACCGGCATCGCGTAGGGACAGCGCCGGGCGAAGGGGCAGCCGGTCGGCGTTGCCGCGGACGCGGCACCTCCGCCTTGGCCGATCCCTGCCACTTCGGCCGCGTTGCGCCCCCGCCTAGCGGGGTCAGGGGCTGACTCGATCAGCAGCTGGGTGTAGGGGTGTGTCGGATGCTGGGTCACACTCTCGCTCGGGCCCTGCTCCACGACGTGTCCGCGGTACATCACCAGGATCTCGTCCGCGAAGTACCTGGCGGAGGCAATGTCGTGCGTGATGTAGAGGATGGCGAGCTCCTGCTGCTGCTTGAGAGTCGCGAGCAGGTTCAGGATGCCGAGCCTGATCGACACGTCAAGCATCGAGACCGGCTCGTCCAATAGCAGGACCGAGGGCGACGCCGCGAGGGTCCGTGCGATCGCGATACGCTGCAGCTGACCTCCGGAAAGCTCGTGCGGATACTTGTCCAGGAATTGGGATGCCGGGTGGAGCTGGACCGTGGAAAGAAGTTCTTCCAGTTGCTCTTCGACGCGCTGGCGCCCGGAGCGGTTTCCGTGCAATCGGAGCACCCGGGTGAGCTGGTAGCGGATGGTGTGGACAGGGTTCAAGGACGCGAACGGGTCCTGCAGGAGAAGCTGGACTTCCCCGACATAGCGGCGCCGCTGGCGTCCGGTGCGGGGGTGCACGGGTTCCCCGTGCAGTCGCACTACTCCGGCTGATGCCGGGAGAAGCTGGGCCAGGAGCCGGGCGACGGTGGATTTCCCGGAACCGCTCTCTCCGACGAGCGCCACGGTGGACCCAGCGCAGAGGGCTAGATTGACGGCGTCGACGGCCACGACCCTCCGTTGCCCGCCAACGGCTCTGCTGAGGTTGAAGGTCTTGCCGAGACCGGTAGCCTCGAGCACGGGCTTCTTGATGGTCTTGGACATGGGAAGCACATCGATTCCGGCGTTCATCTGGGCAACTCCTCTTGCAAGAGAGCGTCGACTGGACGCAGCTGTAGGGTCTCATCCACGTGGTGGCAGGCAACGAGTCGTGCGTCGCCGCCGGTACCGCCGGTGGTGGGTTGGCCGGCTTGGTCAGGCAGGGACAGCAAGGGCGGGTCTTCCTGCCGGCAGACGTCTGTGGCGAGGGAGCACCGGGGGTGGAATGCGCACCCGGTTGGGATGCTCCGCAGGTTCGGTGCGGAACCGTCGATCGCGGCGAGCTTCCTGCGTGGACCGCGAAGGACCGGGAAAGAAAGCAGCAGGCGGCGGGTGTAAGGGTGTCGCGGCTGGTGTTGGATCTGGGCTGCGTCACCAAGCTCGACGAGCTCGCCGGCATACATGACAGCGATCCTGTCTGCGATCTCCAGCAGAAGGGACAGATCGTGGGTGATGAAGATGAATGAGCTGTCCAAGCGGGTTCGGAGGTCCATGATGCAGCGGATGATGTCGCGCTGGACGACGACGTCCAGAGATGTGGTGGGTTCGTCCATGATGACGACGGCGGGGTCGAGCGCAAGTGCCATGGCGATCATGACGCGTTGGCGCTGTCCGCCTGAGAGCTGGTGCGGGTAGGAACCGAGACGAGACCGGTCAATCCCGACGAGCTCAAGGAGTTCTCCGACGCGTGCCTCCCGGTCGGCGGCAGCCATGGCCGGCCGGTGGGCTCGGATGGTGTCGTCAAGCTGGGTGCGGACGGTGAGCACCGGGTTCAGGGAGTTCATGGCAGCCTGGAACACGACGGCGGTCTCCTCCCACCGATAGCGGCGCAGTTGGGCCTGGCTCGCTGAGAGGACATCAAGCGGAGGGAGCGAGGATCCGTCCTTGGCGCGTCCGAAGTACTTCACCGAACCGCCGACAACTTCACCGGGTGCCCGGAGGAGGCGGGTGACGGCGAAGGCCAGGGTCGACTTGCCCGATCCGGACTCGCCCGCGATGCCCAGCACCTCTCCACGACGTAGGGTCAGGTCGACGCCCCTGACGGCCGGAAGCGCTCCGTGCGCAGTCTGGTAGTCGACGCGGAGCCCAGTGATTTCCAGGACCGAGTTCCCGCCGTCGGAAGCGGCGGCGGTCTTCTCGGCGTCGTGGTCCAGCTGGATGAGGCGGCGCGTCAGGCGCGAGCGTTCGCGTGCCGTCTTGACCCGGCCGACACCGCGCAGCCGGGGGTTGACGACCTCGTCGATCCCGAGGTTGATCAAGGCAAGCCCCATGCCGACCACCGCGAGACACAGTCCGGGCGGCACGTACCACCACCAGGCGCCGGTCAGGAAGGCGTTGCTTGATTCCGACCAGCGCAGAACCGATCCCCAGCTCCAGCTGGCGACGTCGCCGAGGCCAAGGAACGCCAGGCCCGTCTGGACGATGATGCCGGAAAGGACGCTGAAGAGGAATCCTGTGGCGATGATGGCTGTCTCGTTGGGCAGGATCTCGAACCAGACGATGCGCCAGGCCGGCTCCCCGGCCGCGCGGGCGGCCTCGACGTAGTCCCGCTTGCGGATCGACATTGTCTGGGCGCGCAGTTTCCGAGCGCCGTGGGACCATGCGGTCAGTGCGATGACGGCCGCCGTGACCACCCAGCTGACGTTCCCGAGATAGGCGATGATCAGGATCTGCAAGGGAAGGACGGGGATGACGAGGAAGATGTTCGTGCCCAGTGACAGGAACTCGTCGGCGGATCCTCCGAGGTATCCGGAGGTGATTCCGACAAGGATGGCAACCGTCTCGCTGATCAGCGCGGCGAGGAAGCCCACCTCAAGGCTGAGCCGGGTGCCGGCGAGGACTTGGGAGAAGACGTCCTCTCCCAATGCGGTGGTGCCGAGCAGGTGCCGAGGGGAGGGCGGCACGAGGACGTCAGGTCCCGTGGCAGAGGGATCGTAGGGGGCGATCCAGGGCCCGATGATCGCGAGCACGGCGAACACAGCGAGGATCGATGCGCCGATGAGTACTTTGCGGGAGCGGAGCCAGTGGCGCTTTTTGCGGCGTGTGCGGGTGCTCGAGACGACTTTTGTGATTTCGACTGCGGATGTCATGTATGCCTCACGCGTTCCGGGTACGGGGGTCTAGGACGAAGAACGCCACATCCGCGAACAGGTTCGCGACCAGGACGGCGAACGTCGTGACGAGAAGGATCGCCTGCAGCAGCGGGAAGTCCTGGTTGCTCACGGCCTGGAACATGACGTAGCCGATGCCCGGGAAGGAGAAGACCTTCTCCACTAGGAGCGATCCGCTGACGACGAGGCCAAGCTCCATGGCAAAACCCGCGACAGCGGGGAGGATGGCGTTCCGGGCCGCGTAGTTGAGCATGACCCGTCTTGAGGAGAGTCCCTTGGCCTGCGCTACGACGACGTAGTCCTCGGAAAGGGTTGTCACCATCATGTTGCGCTGCATCAACATGTGGCCGGCGAGCGAGCCAATGACGATTGTCAGCGCCGGGAGGATCGAGTGGTAGAGGAGCGTGCCGACGAAGTCGAGGCTCCAGCTGGGCGGAATTGACGGGTCGTACCCGCCGCTCACCGGGAACCACCCGAATCCAACAGCGAAGACCGCGACCAGCAGCAGACCCACCCAGAAATGCGGAATTCCCCGCAGAAATGCCCCGACAGGGAGGACCGAATCCATCCACGTCCCACGGCGCCATCCGGCGATGCAGCCCAGGAGCGTCCCGAGCAGGGTTGCCACGAGGGTCGAGACGCCGAGTAGGCCGATGGTCCATGGCAGGCTGTCTGCGACGACCGAGGAGACAGGTGTCGGGAAGTAGGTAAAAGAAAGCCCGAAGTCTCCGCGGAACAGGTGCTCGATGTACTCCACGTACTGCTCAAAAAGGTTCTTGCTGCGGTCCAGGCCGAAAGCAACGGCAAGCGCTTCGCTGGATTCAGGCGATAGTTGGCCGTTGAACCGCTCCATGACCGCCTGGACCGGGTCCCCGGGCATGAGCCGGGGGAGCAGGAAGTTGATGGTGATGGCAGCCCACGCCGTGACGAGATAGAACGCTAGGCGTCGTGCGAGGAAGCGCATGTGCTGCCCTCTTTCGTTCGCGGTCGCGACCGTTGACGCTGGCCTCGACTCTGATGACCTTTGACGTATCCAACAAGCTGAAGGTCCTCATCCACGAGGGTTATCTATCAGCTGTTAGTTTTTTAGCCTAACCTAACCTAACTTTTTGTTGAGGGGTTGGTCAAGCGGTTTGTGGCAGTTTTCGTGAAGCTTTAGCGGCGGAGTTCCCGCCGAGGCGGCCGTCCCGGCCGATGTGGCGGACGGCTTCCGCCCGTTCGATGGGGACCGGGTGTGTTGCCATCCGTGACCGGACGTTGAGGCCGGCATCGACGTAGTCCTCGAGGGCCGCGCCGTCGAGGGAGGGCAGGGTGACGAGCCGGGAAGTCCTGGCGCCGTCGAGGTGCTTCCTGAGCGCCGCCACCGCGGTGCGGGTGGCTTCGTCCACGGTCTCGGGTTGGCGTGCTCTGGCCTGGGCCTCGATCCACGACATGCTTGCCGCGCAGGCGAAGCCGTGGGGAACGCCGTATGCGGCAGTGAGGTGGTACGCGAAGGCGTGGGCTCCGGTTGTCCGTGTCTGGGAGATCGCTACTCCGGCAACTGCTGTTGCGAGCAAAAGCAGGTGGCGCCCGGAGTCGGACGCCGGCGAATGGTCCGCCCAACGGCCCCCTGGGGAAGGAAGATCTGGGGAAGGAGGTGCGCTGTGGGTGAGGTGGGCGAGGAGGTGGTCCCTGGCGGCGTTCGCGTATACGCGGCTGGACGGTGTGCTGGCCAGGCTCCAACCGGACTCGATCGCATGGCACACGGCATCCAGGACCGCAGCGAGGCTGTGCCGGTCCGGGCAGGTCAGTGTGAGCTCGCCGTCAAGGACGGCAAGGTCGGGGCGGCATCGCGGGAGGTCGAGGGAGACCTTGGTTGATCCGCGGTACAGGGTGGCGAAGGGGGTCATCTCGGCGCCGGTTCCTGCCGTCGTCGGGACGGCGACAAGAAGCGGGGGTTCGGCGCGTAGCGACGAGGTGTCCCCGCGCAGCCCGGAGTCCAGGAAGCGGAGGGCGGGTTTGAGCAGGCGGGCTGCCTTCGCTTGGTCGATTGCAGAGCCGCCGCCGACGGCAAGTACCGTGTTCGGACGGATCTCCTCGATCGCCTGTGAGAGGTCCAGGGCGTCATCGACAGAAGGATTGGGTCGTGTTAGTCCATAGTGGTGCGCGCCGTGACGTATCAGGGAAGCGAGGCCCGGGACTTCTTCGACGGTCCGCCGGCTGGCGACGACGAGTACCCGGCGAGGGGAGCGGCCAACGATCTTGCTCAGCGCCGAAGATGCGCCGCTACCCTCGAGCAGGTGCGGTGCGCGCCCAAGCTTTGAGGCGTTAAAGAGTAGTCTCTGGAGGTCATGCATGGCTGGCGACTGCCGTTTCTGGAATTGCCGCGCTCCGCATCCGCGCCGCGATGTGCGGCAGGGAAAGGGAGGCGCCGGCGCGCTGCGGGGCTTCCCTGACCGTGCGGCCCGACCGGACGAGGATGAAATGCGGGCCGGGGGTCGCGGCTGCGGATGCGAGCTGCTGCTGCAGGGATTCCACGGTGTCCACCGTAGAGGCGGCGGGATATCCGCAGGCTCTCGCGACGGCGGCGAGGTCGGTGGTCCCGGAGGTGCTCTGTTGTGATCCGGTCGACTCGTACCCGCCGTTGTCGATGACCACGTGGACGAGATTGGCCGGCCGCTCGGCGCCGATGGTGGAGAGGCTTCCCAGATGCATGAGCGCGGCACCGTCGCCGTCGAGCACGATCACGGTCTTCTCCGGCCTGGCGGCGGCGTAGCCGAGTGCCAGGGATGAGACGTGCCCCATCGATCCTTGCATGTAGAAGTTCCCGGGGCGGTCCTGGGCGTCGTGGAGGTAGCGTGACGTGTAGCCGGTCGTTGCGAAGATTGCAGCGCCGGGCGGGCAGGCGGCCGCGACTGCGGAGGTCACCTCTGCGGTGTCCGGCCCGGCTGTGCGGATGGCCGCGGAGGCGCCGGGGTGCTGGCTGATGGAGCGGTGGGGGAGCAGGAGGAACGCGTTCTTCCCGTGGGAGATCGCTTGGTTTGCTTCATCCAGGGCGGGTTCGAGGGATTCGGCGGCAAGTACGGTGTGCCAAATGCCGAGAGTCGAGAGGATTGCCTCCGTCGTCTGGCCCATCACAGCGTGTTGGGGCTCGTCTGCGCCGGGGTCCGGCCACCCCCGCATGCTCACGAGGGTGAGCACGGGGGCGGCGTATGGCTGACAAAGCGATGTCAGGGGATTGATAAGGTTGCCGATCCCGCTGTTCTGGAGGAAGAGCGCCTCGCGGCGACCGGCGAGCTGGGCGCCGACCGCGGCGGAGAGCGCGAGGCCCTCGTTGGCGGCCGCCCGGTAGCGTCCGGACGCGCTCAGGTGGGCGATCGGGCCCGCGAAGGTGCTGCAGGGTACGCCGGACCCGTGGTTCCAGCCCCGGGCTTCGAGGCCGGCGATGAGGTCACAGCAGGTGATCATGCTTCCAGCTCCAGCCATTGGTCCATGCGCTGCAGGTCAAAGATCTCTTTCACACTTGCGATCTGTCCCTCAAGGGCGCTCGAGCATCCGTCGTTGAGCATGACGGCAAAAGCGGACATCATCGCGCTGACAGTGGCCCTGAGCCCCTGGTTGGCATGGATGACAATCGAGGCTCCCGCGCGGCCGGCGTCGCTCGCGCTCCATTCGTAGTAGGTGGTGGGGACGATCACGACGGGAAGCCGACCGGCCCAGCGGGACATGAACTCCTCAACCTCGGCGTGGGTCTTGGCTTTGGAGTGGATGAGGATAGCGTCGGCTCCGGCGTCGGCGTAGGCGTGCGCCCGGTCCATGGCCTCGTCCATGCCGGCTCCGGCGATGAGGGCCTCGGTCCGGGCGATGACCATGAAGTCCGGGTCTTTCTGGGAGGCCTTGGCTACGCGGATCTTGTGCGCGAACTCGCCGATCGGAGCGAGCATCTGGCGGTGACCGGCGAAGCTGTTGACCTTCGGGAAGACCTTGTCCTCGATGCAGATCGCTGCGACGCCGGCCGCCTCGTACTGCTGGACGGTGTAGGCGGCGTTGAGCTCGTTGCCGAATCCGGTATCGCAGTCGGCGATGACGGGTAGCGCACAGGCCTGGTTCATGATCCGGGCGGCGGCCAGATAGTCGCTGATGCCCAGGAGCCCGATGTCCGGAACGGCGTGCGCCGCCGAGACCTCGAGCCCGGACGCCCAGACCGCACGGTATCCGGCTCGCTCTGCGAGGACGGCTCCGAGCCCGTCATGGGCTCCCGCCGTCAGGACGGGGCCCCTTCCTTCTCGGATGAGGCTGCGCAAGTGTGCGGCTTTGGTCACGACGACTCCTTTTCTACAACGGATATGGAAGCGGCCCGGTGCCAGGCCAAGCGCTGGCACCGGCCCACATTCGGGGAAGCAGCGTTCCACGGAGGCTAGTCGCTCGGGTGCTGCTTCACGTCGATGGCCAGGGCCACGACGAAGGATGCCGCCAGCGCGACGGCCAGGATCGGGGGCAAAAGCAGCGACTCCTCGAATCCGTTCAGGACGAACCCGGCTCCGATGACGAGCGGGATGAGGACCGACACTGCGATCTTCCAGTCGTCGCCAATGATGAAGTCGTACCAGAAGTGGAAGAATCCTTTGATGAATTTCATGGCTTAGGCGTCCTCTCGCACGCTGACGGGTTGGATGATTTCGATGACCGGGACCTGGTCCGCGGGCACTTTCAGGATCTTGACGAGGATCGCGGAGAGCAGTACCCATCCGGCGAGGATCGGCAGGAGGATCATGTCCGACAGCACCCACTCCAGGCTCGTGTGGGAGGGGGTCAGAGCGCCTAGGCCCTCGATGGCCCAGAAGGTGCCGAACGTGGTTAGGAGCAGCCCGACGCCGAACTTGAGTGTGTTCTCCGGGACCTTGGTCAGTGGGGCGTGGATCACGATCGCGGCGAGCAGGACGACGACGACGGCGGCGACGGCGCCCATGATGGCGACGGGCATGTTGTTGGCGTTGAGGCCGAACGTGATGACGATAAAGACGACCTCGACGCCTTCGAGGAAGGTGCCTTTGAAGCTGACGACGAAGGAGAACCAGTCGAGCCCGAATCGGACCTTTTCACCTGCCGCGGCAGCCGCGTTGACCTTGTTCTGGTAGATCCGCGCCTCGTCGTGCATGGCCTTTCGCCCGGCTGAGCGCAGGATGGCCTTCTTGAGCCACTGCAGTCCGAAGATCAGCAGCAGGACCCCGATGATCAGCTGCAGACTTGAGCGCGGCAGCCAGTTTGCCAGCGCGTACCCCGTCACGGCGGTGAAGCCGGTCAGTGCTACGAGCGCCGTGCCGACACCGTACAGTGTGGACTTCCAACTCCTGGTCATGCCCATGGCGAGCACGATCGTCAGGGCTTCGACCATTTCCACGATCGCGGCCACGAACACGGAGATGGCCAAGCCCCAATCGGTACTTGAACCCATGACAACCACCTTTCTGGTTTCTATAAGAATGTACGTTCGTTGATTATACTAACGACTGTTAGATCCATTAAGCAACGGTCAATCCGATATCAAGTTAATGGGTTACGTCGGGATAGGAACGGCTGATCGTTTGGTGAAGAAGTCATCTAGCACTTAGGACTTGGCGATCGTCAATGATTCAAGGGGTTGTTCGTCACGACACTTTCGAGCGTCCGCGGGGTACGATTGACTTGCTCGAGTGAGGAGACCAGATGAGCGTCAATACGAATAAAGAGGCCCCATCGGATCTTGAGGCCGTAATGCCGGATCCTGCGGCTGTAGCGCCCGAGCGGCAGGCGGGGGCCAGGGCCCAAGGCTCGCCGGCGTGGCTGCTCCTTGTCTACCGCGTGCCAAGTGAACCGACCCGGCTGCGTGCCGCCGTCTGGCGCAAGCTTCGCAATCTGGGAGCGATCTACATGCAGAACTCCGCCGCTGCAATGCCCCGCACCGCGCAAAGCGAGCGGGCCATGCGGGCACTTCGGAATGAAATCGTTGAGTCGATGTCCGGAAAGGCATTCCTCATCAACTCCACGTCGATCATCGGCGAAACGGACCTCGTCGAGATGTTCAACGAAGCCCGCAACGATGAGTACGAAGAGATCCTCGACAAGTGCAGGGACTTCCATGCCGGTGTCGAGAAGGAGGTCAGGGAGGAGCACTTCACCTACGGCGAGCTCGAAGAAAACGAGGAGGACCTCGTAAAGCTCAAGGGCTGGTATCAGAAGGTCAAGGCCCGCGACATGCTCGGCGCGTCCCTGGCGGACAAGGTTTCGGACGCGTTGGCGGACTGCGCCGCCACCTTGGAGGAATTCGCGGCCCGCGTCTACGAGGCTGACAGTGCGGCACTCTGACATGTAGGTCCGTTGGTCAAGAGCCTTTTGAACGAGCGGCTTCCGGGGTTTATGTCCCCGGGTGCCGCTCTTTCTGTGCCACTGCCGGTCAGCGCCTGTTTAGACTCTTGAAAAAGTAACAGCTGATAGATCTATTCATGAGTATTCGTTAGTGATAGGTTGTAGTGCATTAGCGAACGCGAGCGGGCCGGTCCGCATCCTGCGAGGCCGGAACCCACTCCAGAAGGAGGGTTCAATGACTGAATCCCAGGAACCGCAGTTTCCGCTACGGCTCGGCTCGAAGGCATCGTGGCTCGCCTACGTCGCCCAGGATCTCGGGTACTTCAATGACGAGAATCTCGCCGTCACCCTGTTGAATAAGCAGGAGATCAAGGACCTCGAGGCCGGCGGTGGCCATCTGGATGCCCAGGTGAACTGGTTCCAGCATGCCGTGTTCGGCGTGGTCAACGGCAAGCCCCAGGTCGCTGTCATGGTCCTGCACGACGCGCCCGGCATCACTGTGATGGTGTCGGAGGTGTCGAAGAGCGAGATACGCTCCGCCGCGGACTTCGCCGGCCGCCGGATCGCCGAGGGCGCCAGCCACTCGGCCAAGGGCATTGTAACAAGCTACCTGGCCACCCGGGACGGACTGCCTAGCGGAAGCTACACTCCGGTGATGGCCGCGGTCGACGGACGCCGCGAGGCAGTGACCCAGGGGCTTCAGGACGGCACCGTCGATGTGCTGACCTTCATGGAGCCCATGACGAGCTACATGAAGGAAACGGGGCTCGTCTCAACGCTGTACGACTTGAGCACTCGCGAGAGCACGGTCGCCGAGTTCGGCGCGGTCTGGCCCGCCGAATCGGTGCTCGTCACGCCGGAGTTCGCGAAGGATCACCCTGACGTTGTCCAACGCCTGGTCAACGCCATGAGTCGCACCCTTGAATACGTCCGCTCAAGCACCCCCGAGCAGATTGCCGAGCTCCTGTCCTCCACCTATCTCGCCGGCAAGGAATCGGCAGAGGCCGTCCAGGCGATCGCCAAGAGGTGGCCCACCCTGTCCCAAGGCGACTACGCGATCTCGCCCGAATCCGCACAGCTCATCATCAACGCGATCAAGGCCGCACCGTTCGACGACACCGTCAGCGGACAGACCCGCGCCAAGGTCAAGACCGTAGGCATCGATCCCTCAACCCTCTACACCAATGCCTTCGTCCAGGAGCAGAGCGTCGTCGCATCCTGACACCGGTTCCTCCAGATTCCGGCGAAGGCCCCAGCTGTGGGCCTTCGCCGGATCTGTATCCGCAGCGCGGCCCCGCCGCGAACAACCCCCGCCCTTAAGGAGCCAGCCCATGGATCACCTCATATTTCCGAAGTCCGCCCTCGACGCCGCCAAAGACGGACGATTCGAGGACCCTTCCGTCTTTGCCTTCCGGGAGGACGTCTTCACAAGCCCGGGCTGGACCAAGCACGGCCTGGCCATCATCGATGGCCTCCCGGTGGAGGAACCGCAACTGGCGGACCAATGCGCCACCGCTGCCTCCTCCGCCCTCGGCCGCCTGCTTCCCCAGGACGGTGCCGGCCAGCTCGTTCGCGAGGTGAAATACCGCGGCGTGAAACTCGGCGAGGGAGCCACGGGCCGCTACTCGGACAGCCGGGAAGGAGGACAATTCCACACCGATGGTCCCCACCGCCCGGATACGGCCCCCGACTGGTTTGCCCTTCTGTGCATCCGCCAGGCCAAGGTCGGAGGCGGCCTCATCCTTGTCCCCACCGAAGAAATCATCCGGGGACTTGACCCTGAGTCGCTGGCGGTGCTGCAAGAACCGTTCCTCTTCGACCAGCGCGAAGCAGGCGTGCCGCCCGTTCCGCGGCCCGTCCTGGAGCATCAGCCCGACGGCTGCTGGCACGTGAACTACCTGCGAGAATACATCGAACTCGGGCACAAGCACCCCCTCGGAACGCCGCTCACGGACCAGCAGGTCCACGCGCTCGACCGCTTCGACCAGGAGGTCGCTTCGGCCGTGGCCGCCCCCGACCGCATCGAGGTCAAACTGGCTCCCGGCCAGCTCGCGGTGATCGACAACCGCCGACTCCTGCATGGTCGAACCACTTTCGGAGACGACCCACAGGACCGCGACAGGCTCATGCTGCGAACCTGGATCCGCGAACTGGCACCGGTTGGCGCCGCAGTCGCCGCGCCGTCCGCCGCCGTTGTCAGCGACCGGTGAGTCACCCGGGAAACAACCGTCGCGAACAGCGCGAACAGCGCGAGCTGCTGAGGGCAGGCGAACTCCTCCTGCTCGAACGCATCTCTAGCGTTCCCGCCTCATGACATTCACGGGGGAGCTCATGCGCGGCAGGCTCCTGGCCGCAGGCAGTTCATTGCGCGTCCGCAACTACCGGCTCTACACCGTGGGGCAGTCGGTATCCGTCGCCGGCAATTTCATGCAGACATTGGCGATCGCGTTCCTCACCCTTCATCTGACAGGGAGTGGCTCCGCACTCGGACTGGCTGTGGGTATCCGCCTTCTCCCGTATCTTGTTGCCGGTCCGATCAGCGGAGTGATAGCCGACAGGCACGACAAGCGGCGCATGCTGTTGTTCACTCAGACAGCATGCGCCATCTGCTCCGCGGTGTTCGGCGTGCTCGCCCTGACCGGTTTGATGACCTATCCGCTCCTGCTCGGGCTGAGCTTCATTCTCGGCTGCCTCACGGTGTTCGACAACCCCGCCCGCCAGAGCATCATCTCTGAACTGGTCGACGATTCGGACCTGTCCAACGCCATCATCCTGAGTTCCGTGTTGATCAATCTTGCTCGTGTGCTCGGTTCCGCGGTGGGGGGTGCTTTGGTCGCGATCATCGGCATTCCGGCCTGCTTCTTCTGCAACGCTGCTTCCTTCGGCTCAGTGATCGTGAGCCTCGTGATGATGCGCCCGTCGGAGATGTTCCGGTCGGAGCGGGCGCCGCGCGCTCCCGGTCAGGTACGTGAGGGGGTGCGGTACGCCTTCACGACGCGGGATCTCGCGATCACGCTCCTGATGATCATTGTGACCGGAACCCTCGCCTGGGAGTTCCCGACAACACTGCCCTTGTTGGCGACGGACGCGTTCGCGGGCAACGCGGCCACATACAGTGCCTTGGTCATGGCCATGTCCGTCGGCTCCATAGTCGGGGGACTGGTTGCGGCCGGGCGGCGCGCCGCATCCAGCCTTCTCACACTGTCGCTGACAGCGGCCGCCTGGGGCGCCACCATGATTCTCGCTGCGTTGGCCCCCACCCTGGTGCTAGCACTCGTGGCCCTGGCCCTTGTGGGATTTGCGAGCATTGCCTTCAACTCCGGCGCGAAGGCCAATCTGCAGTTGACCTCACGGGCAGATATGCGAGGCCGCGTCATGGCGCTGTGGGCCATGTGCTGGGGCGGAAGCACGGTCATCGGCGCTCCACTGATGGGCTGGATCGCACAGGAGTTCGGGAGCCGGTGGGGTCTGCTGGCGGGCGGGATCCCGACGTTGATCCTCGGCCTGGCGCTCCTGCCGATTCTGCGGCGCGATCGTCGCGTCCGAAAGAGAGGCGAAACGAAACATGTGGGCAAGTGAAGCTGTGTCAACCATTGACTCGCGCGGCAAGCGGCCGAGATTCGCGGCGGTGGTGAACGAATTCTGGTCTGGATCGCACGCCGACCTGATTCTGGGACGCCTGCACGACGGCTACGAGGTCCTGTGGACGCCGTCCGAACCTCTCTGCGAGTTGGCGTCACTGCACGTGCTCGATCCTGGACCGACCGATCTCGGATCGCGGCGTACGGAGGAGTGGGGCGTGCGGGCGGCGGGGAGCCTTATCGATGCGCTGTCGATGACCGGCGTAGGGGTCGACGTCGACGGCATCGTTCTGATCGCAGAACGCAACCCCCGGTCGGGGCGGCCCGAGGAGTTCGACGGGCGCGGCAGGCCGAAGGATTGGCGTCACGAGATGTTCATGCAGGTGGCAGCGGAGTGCGAGCGGTCGGGGCGACCGGTTCCGGTATTCCTCGACAAACACCTGGGGAACACTTGGGCCGCGATCAGCGAGATTTACGAGACGTCCCGCCGGCTGTCGATCCCGCTCATGGCGGGCTCCTCGGTTCCTGTGACCGTGCGCTGCCCTCCCGTCGAGATCCCCGTAGGGTCGCGGGTGAAGGAGGTCGTCGCCGTCGCCACGGGTTCGGGAGAGCCGCCCATCTTCCACCCGCTTGAACTGATCCAGTCGATGATCGAACGGCGGGCCGGATTCGAGACCGGTGTGGCGTCGGTGCAGTTCGTCTCGGGAGAGCGGTTCTGGGACGCGTTCACCAAGGGCGGCCTGTGGTCGCGCGAGCTCGCCAATACTGCGATCGAAGCCGTGCCCCACTATGCCGGCGGCGCCCGCGAATATTACACGCGGTATCCGTCATCCAAGACCAATGAACTGGCCACCTCGCCTCGCGGGGCCGAAGAGGCCGTCGTCGTAAACTACAACGACGGCACGCGGGTGAGCGTGCTGCTGCTGACCGGATTCATGCTGCGCAGAGCCATCGCTGTGAGTTCGGCAGAGACCGCTGACCCACTTGTCACCTGGACGCCCACCGGGTCCAAGCTCACCGATGTCCCGATGGTGGGCGCAAGCGTGGCGGCACCGGGACAGAAGAAGCCGCCGACCTGGAACTTCGACCATCTGGCGAATTTCGTCGACCGATTCCTGTTCACGGGGCAGTCACCGTTCCCGATCGAACGGACCGTGCTCACCAGCGGCATCCTCGAGGCCGCGATGAACTCCCGCCAGCTCGGGGGCGAGGTCATGGAAACTCCCCACCTTGGCATCGACTACCGGCCGGCCACGACGGCGGGCCAGCTGACCCGTCGAGTTGAGGCAGACAACCGGATGACAACGCAGGCCCGAAACCAAGTCTGAGACCGCCCCCAGACCGTACCATCGAGCCTCTACTCGGTGGCGATGACAGTCCCACCGGCCCCCCGACTCCGTCGCCGCAGCGCTGAATGTGAATTCGTTGACACCTATTCGTCGCCGGTGATATAAACTCACAGTAACAACTGTTAATTTGCCACTATGTGAGGTGTCATCACTACACAGACCCGTCCGATATATATTGGGAGATCGAATGCCAGTCATCACCAAAACCCCCCGCGAGATGCCCATCCTGAGCGGCCCCACACCCGAGGTCGACCCGGCACTGCCCGCGTTCGAACCGCACCGTCCTGCACTCAGCGGGAACGTGCGGTTCGTCCATTCCGACAGGACAATTGGAACCGTCCCCCGGTGGGTCGAGGCCCTGAGTCAATATCACCCCAACCTGAACATCGAGACGCTGATCGTAGCCTCGAGTGTCGCCGCCCAGACATTCGTTGACGGTGACGCCGACCTCGCTTTCATCGGGCGCGAGATGCTCTGGGGCGAGCGCGACCTCTTCACCGCGCATTTCGGCGGGCTCCCGCGTCGCTTCGCCGGCTGCGGCGGCAACCTGGACATTCCTGGAACCACCCACGCCGTCGCAGTCTTTGTCCACAAGGACAATCCCCTGACCCAGATCTCCCTCGACCAGCTTGACGCGGTCTACTCGACAACCCGCAACCAGGGCCTAGACCCCATCCGCACATGGGGGGACCTCGGCCTCGAGGGCGAATGGGCAGACCAGCCGATCAAGCTCTGGGGGCAGACACCGGATATCGGCTTCGACAGGTTCGTTCAGGAGCGCTCACTCCTTGGTGGCGACTTCCGCGAAGACATCGAGCTTCTGGACCAGGTCGACACGATTCCGCAGCGTGTTGCCGAGGACCGATACTCGATCGGGTACGCGGGGTTCGGCCACGGCCTGAGCGCCCCCGGAGCGAAGGGCCTCGCGCTCTCGCGGGGAGTCGGCGAGCCCGCAGTCGAGTGCACGCCCGAGACCGTGCTCTCACAAGAGTATCCCTTCAGCCGTCGGCTGTATCTGTTCGTCCCCGGCGCCGGCAGCGAGCCTATTTCGCCAGCCATCGCAGAGGTCCTGCGCTTTGCACTCAGTCGAGAGGGACAGACGGCCGTCGCGAAGGACGGACTGTTCCTGCCGCTGCCCGAACGCGTGGTGCGTAATGACCGGGCAATGCTCGAGAGCCTCATTCAGGGGCAATAGCGCCAGAGCGGTGCGCGGGACGCCTTCCCGCGCACCGCCCCCTAGTCGGGAGCTGGCTCCAACCGATTCGGTCGAGCGGTAGCGGTGAATTTCCGCTCGAGTTCCAGAAAGGGAGTTCGTGACGATGAAGTCCGGGAACAGAACAACGAAGTCCAAATACAGAAAAAGGGCCGCGCTGACGGTCCTTATGGCAGCCTCGATGCTCTTGGCGGCCTGCAGCAACACAGCGAAGTCTGCCGGGACGGACGACCTGACAGTCCGGATAGCCGCAGGTGCGACCGGCCCGTTCACCAGTCAGTTCAACCCACTCCTCAACGCGTCGAAGGATGCGAGCGGCAACTCGTCCTACGTGATCTTTGAGCCGCTGATGATCGATGATGTCGCAAACTCTCAGACCAAGCCGTGGCTCGCCAAATCCGGTGACTGGTCCGATGGAGGCAAGACGCTGACGATTAAGCTGCGAGATGACGTCAAGTGGTCCGATGGGCAGCCCATGACAGGGGAGGACGTAGCGTTCACCTTCCAGTTGATGGGCAAGCACCCTGCCCTCAACTTCTACGGACTGCCGATCGCCTCGGCATCGTCTCCCGCACCCGACACCACGGTGGTGACCTTCACTGAGCCTGCTTTCCAGTATCTGTGGTCCAACACCACACCTTTGCCCGAGCACCTCTGGAAGGATGTCGCCGACCCGGTCAAGTACGCCAACCCCAACCCGGTCGGCACCGGCCCGTTTGCCCTGAAGTCCTTCAGCCCGCAAGCCATCACCCTGGCGCGCAACAGCCACTACTGGGGCGTGCAGCCAAAAGTCAATACAGCACAATATCTCTCTTTCGACTCTGAGAGCAGCATGCTCGCCGCCCTACAGGCGGGCCAAGTCGACTGGATCACCACTGGAACCGTAGACCCGGCGGCCATCGCGAAACAGGCGCCGTCCAAAATCGGCTACTGGGTGACCAACCCGAGCCCGGCCATGATCTTCCTCTACCCCAACGATGCCCAAGCACCCACAAATGACCCCCATCTTCGCCTGGCGATCAGTCAGGCCGTTGACCGGGCCAATGTCTCGAAGCTGGCCTTCGGGGACAAGAACGCACCGGCCGACTCGCCGACGGGGTTGGACCTCAAGAGCAGGGCGAAATCCATCGCCCCCGAATACAAGGACCTGACCTTCTCCAGTACGGGGCCTGAGGCTGCAAAGCAGACGCTGATATCCGCGGGCTACACGGCGGGGACGTCCGGCACCTTCACCACGCCTGACGGCAAGCCGCTCCAGCTGACGCTGACTGTGCCGGCCACCAACCCATATGGGGACTGGGTGCGCGCGGGCCAAGACATTGCCGCTGACCTCGTCTCGGCCGGCATCCCCACGACAATCAAGACCGAGGCACAGCCGGCTTGGCACACCGACACCTCAAATGGCAACTACCAACTGACACTGAGAGCACTCGGCGGCATCCTCCCGGTCTACGACCTCTACTCGCGGATCTTCAGCCAAGACAACCTCACGCCCCGGGGGAAGTCGGCCAACGCGAACTATCAGCGCTACGCGAACCCGCAGGCGGGCCGGCTTCTCGCCGACTTCGCGGCTTCCGCGCCTGACAGTGCAGGGGAGAAGGCCGCCCTCGCCGGGCTCGAGAAGCTCATGGTCGATCAAGCGCCGATCATCCCCCTCTTCCACATCTCGGGTGTAGGAATGTGGCGGACCGACCGGTTCATTGGGTGGCCACGCCAGGATGACCAATACGCCGTCCCGACGGCCAACCACAACAATGCCGAGGAAGTGCTCACGGCCATACGGCCAGCCGGCACAAAGTAGGACTGGCGCCTGACCCCGGGCCATGAGAGCAGGCACGGGGTCGCGATTGACACGAGCGTGCGCAATGGGACCTGTTCCAAGACCGTATCCACCCGAGGTCAGACGACTGCCCGCACGATGCACTACACAGAACCGAAAGCGCCGTGGCGCTGTGCTCGGGCCCCGACACCCACACGCCTCCACCAGCACACGCCCACACAGCCCACATCAAATGAGGGTGGACCAGAAGGAGAATCAATAGTGAAAGTCATCGTCGTCGGTGCCGGAGTCCTTGGTGCATCTGTCACCTACCAACTCGCAAAACGCGGTGTTGACGTGACCCTGCTTGATAAGGGGATTCCCGGGGAAGGAGCCAGTGCAGCCAGCTTCGCCTGGCTTAACTCCAACGCGAAGGAGCTCCGCCCCTACCACCAGCTGAGCGTGATCTCGATTGCCGAATGGGCGCTCGTTGCCCGGGAGCTGGGCAGCTCTTCCTGGCTTCATCGGGACGGTCATCTCCAGGTGGCCGCAACCGCGGTCCAAGCCGAAAGGCTTCTAGCGCGGGCGGAGCTGCTTGAGTCTTCCGGCTACGCGGCAATTCCCGTGGCCCCTCGGGAGATCCCGCGCCTCGACCCAGTGATCCGCGTACGCGACGACTACCAGCTGGGCGTATTTTTTCCCGGCGAAGGGCACATCACGGTGCCCCTGCTCATCCACGAGCTGCTCGCCGCTGCCACCGGCTACGGCGCAACCGTACGTCACTCGAGCAAAGTTAACGAACTCCTATCGGACGCAGAAAGCATCAATGGGGTCATCCTTGAGGGCGGTGAGCGGATCGAGAGCGATGTTGTCGTAGTCTCAGCGGGTGCCGGCATCGGGGGACTTCTGGAAACGCAAGGGGTAAGTGTGCGCACAGAGGGCACCCCTGGAGTCACCGTCACCACCTCGCCCGGTACGTCCAAGCTAACGACCGTGCTGCACGTTCCCGGGCTTAGCGTGCGGCCCGATACCAGCGGGCGCGTTGTCGTCCGCTCCTCTGACATCGACGCGGAGATCAACCGCCGGAACTGGACTCTGCCTGAGCCTGCCGTACGGAAGTTGTTCGCGCAGCTGGGGGAGGGGGTGACCGACGTCGACCCGGCCGCGGTCCGAGCAGAACGCATCCAGATCGCCCACCGCCCGTACTCCTTCGACGGACTTCCCGTTGTCGGCTTCTGGGACGGCCGCCCAGGCTTGTATGTCACCACCGCGCCTACCGGCGTGACTCTGGGTGCCGTCACCGGGAGGCTGGCTGCCGAGGAAATCACAACCGGCAAGGTGCCGAAGCTCCTCAAGGGCTTACAGCCGAGCCGGGTCTTCGAAGCAGCTGCCGTTGAGGTTGCCTGCGTCGGTACTTCGAGTACGACATCCGGGTGAGCGTGTTGCTGACGGTGCGGCCCGGGTCGGTAAACCGACCAGGGCCGCACGACACCCGTCTACTCCGTGGGCGAAGACAGGTCCATCAGTCGATCGTGCTCCGGGCCGGCGACTGATTGCGGGAGGGGCAGGTAGTCGCCTTCCGCGGCGACTACGGCCTGCCCGTCGCGGCTCAACACGAATCGCATGAACTCCATCACTTTCGGGTCCCAGCGGGTGTGGGGCGCCTCGCGGACGAACGCGTACACTGACCTGCTGAGTGGATATTCGCGACTGGCCGTCGTCTCCCGCGTCCCCTCGACCGCATGACCCGCGTCCTCGACAATCGGAACGGCCTTCAATTCCTTGGTCACGTTCCGAAAACCCGCTAAGCCGATGCCGTAGCGGTCCTTCTCAAGAGTCGTGACGAGCGCGTTGGCGGCGTGCCCTCCGGAACCCGCGTACATGCGCGTCGGAGCGCCCTTCGGCAGCACGGGCCGATCGGACCACGGTCCTTCCTTCAGCACCCGCAGCCACATGTGCTGCGCCGTTCCGGTGTCGCGGTCCAGACCATAGGAGTGGACCGGCGCGTCGGCCCACTCGCCAGTGAGGCCGAGCTGACCCCATTGGATGATGGGCTCGGGATAACCGAGCCGGCGGTCGGCCGAGTAGATCGCGTCCAGCTGGGCGAAGCTTAGTTCTGTGATCGGATTCTCGGCGTTGACCAGCACCGCGACCGCCACAGTCTTGGCGAACGTGTCGAACGCTCCGGTTGCGATCGCGAACCCCTCCGGCTGGTGATCGAAGATGCGCTTCCACGACGTACGCTCCAGCTTGCGGATTTCCCGCCCGAATAGACCGATGTCTGCGACACCCGTGTAAAGGCCTCCCACAGCGGTTGACGTGCCCCGGAGGAAGGAATCGGACTCGAGTCGGGGATGGAATTCCTTGAAGTGGCTGACCCAGCCGTCCCAGAGCTCCTGAAAGGCCGGGTCTCCCCAGGCCACGAGCTTGCCGCTCAACTCGCCATGGGGCTCATACCCGGGCAAGGTCTTCCAGGATAATGCGGCGCTTGTCTGTAATGGCGACATTGTTTTCCTTTCCTGAGGAAGGACACGGTGGCGCTGTGGGGCTTCCTCGCGCTTAGTTACGTTGCATTTCAACTCTAATCCTTTTTTGAAAATAACGATGGTTAATTTTTCTATTGAGATTGTGTTGCAGCAAGGTCTACTCTTTTGTCTTGCAGAACTATAGCTTCCGTTAGCTTCGTGTTGCCGGCGCGCCGCCGGGCCCCCACGCTGCGGCACGATCACGCGCTGCGCGGTCGCCGCGCACAACGAAAGAAGAACAATGAAGTTCCTGACGACAACGAATCCTGTACTCCGGGCGAGGGTCACCATCGCCGTCGCTGTGGTTGGCTGCGTGCTCGCCACGGCGGCGTGCACCGGCACCGCCTCCAGTGCCTCAAACGCGGCAGGGGGAACCCTCAAGGTGACAGCAGGCGCCTCCGGACCATTCACCGATAACTTCAACGCGCTTATCGCCAGTTCGTCGAGTGCCTCAGGGTTTGCGGCCTACGCGATCTTCGAGCCTCTGCTGCAGGAGGACTTCGGCAGCGGCAAGACGCGGCCCTGGCTCGTGACCTCGTACACCTGGGGCCCGGACGGCAAGAGCCTCACCCTGAAGACGAAGGAGGGGGTGAAGTGGTCTGATGGCACGGCATTCTCGGCTAAGGACGTGGCGTTCACGTTCAATTTGATGAAGGCGAACCCGGCGTTCAACGCGGTATCCCTCCCGCTGACTGGAGCCGAGGCGACTGACGACACTACCGCCGTCGTCCACTTCAGTAAGCCGGCCTACCAAGTCATGTGGTGGCGCACCGAGACTGTGCCAGAGCATATCTGGAAGGACGTCCAGGATCCGGTCAAGTACGCCAACCCCAACCCGGTCGGCACCGGTCCTTACATGCTCAAGACGTTTGCTCCGCAGGCCATCACGCTGCAGAAAAACCCGTACTACTGGCAAGAGGGTGGGAAGTTCGCCACTGTGCAGTACCTTGCGGCCGACTCGTCCAGCAGCATGATTGCCAACCTGCAGTCCGGCGGCGTCGACTGGATCGGAACGGCCGGTATTGACGGTGCGACAGTCAAGAAGCTCGCTCCGAACGCAATCGACTACTGGAACACCATGATCAACCCATCAGTAGCCCTGCTCCTACCGAACTTCGACCACGCCCCGCTCGACCAGCTCCCGGTGCGCAAGGCGATCGACATCGCACTCGACCGCAACGAGATCTCGAAGGTCGGCACGGCGGGACTAAACGCCCCGGTCGATTCACCCACCGGAATGGATGTCAAGACGCGAAGCGATCTGATCGCCGCGCCGTACTCCGAACGGAAGTATGGCAAGGCGGATCCCGACGAGGCGAAGAAGATTCTCACCGCCGCGGGCTACCAACTCGGCTCGGACAACGTATTCGTCTCCCCGAATGGCCAGCGACTGGACTTCAAGCTCACGGTGCCAACGACCTACCCCCAGGCCGACCTCTTCGGCATGACCCGTGTGATGGTGCCCGAACTGGCGGCTGCAGGGATCAAGGTCACGGTGAAGTCGGAACAGCAGCAGGCCTATGTAAAAGATGTCGAGATGGGTAACTATGACCTGACCATGCGCACCAACGGGGGAACGCCCTCGGTGTACGACTTCTACAACCGCATCATCAACCAACAGCCGATCAGCGCCCCGGCCGGAACGGGGACCCAGCTCAACTACGAGCGGTACCCGAACTCGAATGCACCCGGTTTGCTCGGCGCATATGCAGCGGCAGCGCCGGGCAGCAAACAGGAGCAGAGCGCCGTAGGGGCGATCCAGGATGTCATGGTCAACGACCTACCCGGGCTGCCCTTGGTGTTCTCGGGCGGCGCCGGAATGTGGCGGACCGATCGAGTGACCGGTTGGCCGTCGTCGTCAGACCCGTACGCCGCCCCGGTGCCAGGGAGCGTCAACGCCGAGCTCGTCCTTCTCAAACTGTCACCCAAGTGAGGTTGTCCAGGCGACGTTCTACGGGTGATGGGTCGGCAACTGGGGGAGTGTTTCCATGGTGTCCGCCTGATTGAGGATTCTGGCAGGCATTCCCCGCGCATCAGACTGGATTGCGATCGCCTTCAGTGTGTTCAGATCGACGAGTTGTACCTGGATCCGCTCGCCACTGTCTGGGCTAGGCGGTGTCGAGTATTCGAATGCGGTAGCGAGGAAAACGTAGACGAAGTGCTCGACCTTGGGGTGCGGTTGAGTCACGTCCAGTAGCCTCCAGTCAGAAAAGACCATGCCGGTCTCTTCTCGAAGTTCCCTGCGGGCCGCGTCCAATTCAGTTTCGTTCTCCCGGTCATGCCTGCCACCGGGGATCGAGGTAGTACGGCGATCCTCCCGGTTGCCGTTCACGAAGCAGCACTATTGCATCGTTTTTCACGGCGACGATCTGAACTGTGTCCGGGCGTTTCAACATCTCGAAGATCTGGTCCGTACCGTCGAAGGTCCGCTGCGACCACTGGTACGTACTGTAGATCACGCCTTGGAAGGCGAGCCCCGCCCCCGGAGGGAGCGAAGACCGCGTACTGAGGAAGAACGGTCCTCATTCTCTGTCCCGTGCGTGTCCGGCTGTCGTGTGGATGCCGGGACGCCCGCCCGAGGCGTCAAGCGCGGCGAGAAGCTCGATCTCGAGTTCGGGAACGACGGTGACTACTGTCTCGTGCTGCCCCCAGTCCGGACGCGGGTGCGAAGTGGGCGCCGGACTCCGTCGCGATGAGCTGCGCGGCGGCGAAGTCCCAGATCTTCAGGCCGGGCCGGTAGAAAGCCTCGATCATGCCTGCGGCTACCCAGCAGAGATCGACGGTGCCAGCTCCGGAACGGCAGAGGAGAGCCCAGTTCAACAGGGCACCCGACTTGCGGTAGTTCTTCCGTCGACCTGCTTTTATTCTCGCATCTCATTCAGCTACTACCCCATATTCGTGCGTCTTGTTACTAACAGCTGTTTTAATTTGATCTAGCAATCGGCTGATTTTAAGTATAGGTTTCGTTTTGGTTGGTCTCTTGTGGCCGATCGTGTGAGGAGTCGGCGGACTCGATGCCGGAACGAGAGGAACGCAGCACAATGACGAGCACTTGTTCAGTAGAGAACACCAAGCGGAATGGCGCACGGCCAGTAGACATCGGAAGGATGCCGCCAACCCACGCCGATCACGGTGACCTTGGGCTGCAGCGTCCGGAGGTCCGGCGGTGACCCCCGCCGTCGGCACGGCCGTACGGTATCGGGAGATCGCAAGTCTGGATGTGGGCGCTGGCCCGCACCTCCATATCGGATACGTGAAGGAGGCCGGGCACGTCTGGGTCTCCGACACCGGGGGCGACACCGTCACAGTGCTTGACCATGCAGACGGTCACGTAATCGATCGGTGGCACATTGGAGGCGGTGCGGCGCACTTCTCCTTCGATGCTGGATGCACGGTCGGGGTCGTCGCGCTCCGTTCCGCCGATCAAGCAGCAATCGTCAAGCCGCAGACCCGTGAGGTGCTCCATAGGGTCGCCTTGCCTGCCGGGAGCGCCCCCACCGGAACCATGCCCGCCTTCGACCGGGGCATCGTGTATACCCTCAACGAGGGAAACGGAACGGTGACCGCCGTCGAGGTGGCTTCTGCTCGGATAGTCGCGACCATCCCAGTTGGCGGCCTGCCGAAATGGGGCCAGCCGTGGGGCGCGAGCTACAAGCCGATCACCGAACCCGTAGGCAAGACCTACGTCGTTAGCACGGAATCAGATGACGTAACCGTGTTCGATGACAACACCAACCAGGTCATCCGAAGGATTCCCGTAGGGCACCGGCCCAACAGAAATGCGATCTTCCGTGAGCACGGAAACATCTTTATCTCCAACGAGGCCGACGACACCGTGACGGTCATTCGCATCGCCAATGATGAGGTCCTCGCTACCATTCCGGTGAATCATCGGCCGTTCCGGATGCTTCCGATTAAGGCCATCAACGGCCGGGACGAGATGTGGGTGCTGGGAGCGGGCGATGCATCAACGGGTGCGGGAACAGTGGCTGCGGTCTCCGGGACGGACCATGTCGTGGCGCGCACCGTCGACGTCGTCGATGAGCCGGCGAACTGGGTCGTCAACCCTCAGAAACGGCTCTTCATCGTCGGCTCCTCCTGCCGTCAACTGATGGTCTACGACTTCGTCTCCGACTCACCCATAGGGCTCACCGAGCTTGGCCACGACCCCGCGCCTGGAGCGATTAGCGGACTGATCCACACCACTGCGGGAAGCCTGTTCATCCTCAACGACGACAGCACCGTCACTGTGCTTCGCGACCAGAGCGAATGATCGTGGAATACAGCGAAGAAATTGTCCGGTCGGTCGACGAACTGCCGCCCTACGTCCCTCGCGCTCGATTCTCCGGTGTGCTGCGCCATTTCGGTGTCTCCCTAGCTGACATGGTTCCTCGGTGGGAAGACGGATTCCGTCGATTCCACCCGGATGCCCAGTTCGAAGACGACCTCTGCAAGGCATCAGGGATCATCGGCGTGATGACGGGGGTCGCCGAACTCGGCGCGAGCGGACGGGAATCGGTACTCACCGAGTTCCTCTCGTTCGGGGAGAAGCTCAAGCGCATGCCCGCCGAGATAGCAGTGGCGACCGGGGCCCTGGACGTCGCAGGGGGCAGCTACGGACTTGCCGCCTTCGTACACGAAAGCAATCCGATCGCTCGACTGACCGTGAGCCAGCTGGACGGGATCTTCGGTGCCGAGAGGACAGGCGGGTTCAAAGAAATCCGCTGGAATCCCGAGGCAGCACGGGGTGCGGATCGTGACATTCGCTTCTGGAGCCAACTCGGACTGGAGGGCAACTGGGCGGACACGCCCATTCAGACCTACGGCTTCGCTCAGACAGGGATGACCACATTCTTCGAACGGGAGGTCTTTGGCGGCGGACGCAAGTGGAATCCGAACTACCGGGAATATGTGGAGGCAGGATCGAAGCAACAGGCCCCCGGATCCCTGACCACGAAAGACATGATGGCGGCACTGTCCGATGATCCCTACGGGATCGCCCTCGCAGGCCTGTATCACGCTGACGGCATCGAGCAGGTCAAACCCTTGCAACTCGCCCGGCGCGGCAGCGATGCCTTCTACGCCCCGGACGCGGACTCATTCGCGACGCGAAAGTACCCCTTGGCCCGCAATGTCTACCTTGTTATCGACCCGGGAGCAGAGGGACCCCAGGCCGAGGGGACGCGCGAATATCTCCGTTACGTCCTAAGCCGCGACGGTCAGCGAGCCATCCTTGACCAAGGTGTGTACTTCCCGCTTCCCAAGGAGATCTTGCTTGAGGAGCGCGTAAAGCTGGGCTGACACGATCCCGGCAGGAGGGCTCAGACGTCAAGACCCGCTTGGAAGTGCGGTTCTGCACGAACCGTCGACGAATCGGGATGTGCTGCGAGTGCGGGCCGCGGCCCGCCGCCCAGACTCACGAGACCTCCGGCGCCGGCACGTCCCTCGCAACAGACACCCCGAAGGCCGGGGGCCGGCGCCGGATTACTGACGAGCTCCGCGGGCGCCCGGCGACGATGACTCTCCAACGCCGGCTTCACCACCGGCACCCCTTGGATGTCCGTCAATCACAACGCATCGGTGATCAACGCCGAGGAGCAGGGATTACCCGCGACGATTCCGTTTTCAACTTCTACCGGAGCCTCTCGGCCTCTGCCATGACCTGCCAGTCATCGCGTACGGCGACTTTACGACGCTCCTACCGAAAACGAGGCCGTCTACGCGTTCATGCGACGACACGACGACCACGAGTTGCTCGTCCTTGGAAACTTCACCCCGCACCCCCAACCCGTCGACATGGGAGACCCCAGCTGGGCGGACGCGCAGAAGACCATTGGCAACTACCCTCATTCCCGAGCCCTCGACCTCGGTCCTTGGGAGCTGACTGCTCTGCTCCGCGCACGAGCATGACCTCTCCCGGTGAAGACTCAGACCGCTCGTTCCCGCCGCGGACGGGACGGAGCACTCGACAATCAGTAGAAGCGGTTTGGTCCATGTCCGCCACACGTTTACCCCACGGAAACGATGAAAACCGATGACATGTCACTGACTGCCCGTCACCCTAAAGACGGCTAGATTCCGCGGATTTTCAAGCCAACACCAGCCCGTGGCAAGCAATGAAATATGCCCTCCCGTGAGAAGAGGTCAGGAGTTCGAATCTCCTTAGCTCCACAATGAAGGCCCTCTGACCTGCGGAAACGCTGGGGCGGAGGGTCTTTCTTGTGGCGAGTTTTGAACCCACTCCACGGAAACCCCACGTTTTGGGACGAATAGCCTCGCTTAACCACACGCCTTCGTCAGTCTTTCCCAAGCCTGATCTCGAACGACGGGGGATTTCCCGAACGGTGTCCTTCCGGCCCTAGTGGTGATTCAGGTCCTGGGCCGGTTCCTCGCACGCGGCAATATCCAGGCCGTAGCCGCACGCCGGGTGGGAGAGGGCGAACGAGCTGACGCCTAGCTCTTTCCGCCAGACACTACACAGCTTTCAACAAAGATGACGATTCCCTTTGGTGAGCCGTCATCAGTTTAGGCGTTCTCACGACCGCCTTTTCAGCTCGACTTCCCTTGCCGGCTTGCACGATCACATTGCTGGTGCACTTCTTCCTTCAGTGGCCTTTGGCTCAGCTGGTCCAGGAGTTCGCCGGCCGCCCCCGGCGCTATGTCCCGCGTGGATGCAGTTACATCGGATTCACAAATGGTTGGGATACCTGCCGACGGCAACGAACCCCGTTGTACGCCCCGGGACCCCTTAGGGGGCGTGGGGTCTGATCCGCCGTCTATGACGAGGGCAGTTGCAGTTCCGGACTGGTGATCGTACGCGCGCCGATCAGCGCGGCAAGATCACGCGGACTTGGTCTCTGATCTCGAGGAGAAGGTCTTCAACGGTTTTGGTGATGTTTGCCGCGGACGCCATCGCGAGGAACATGATCGCGGAGACGACATGTGCGAGCGTAGCGGCATCCTTCGGGTTGATGCGCTGGTCACGTCGGACCATGGGCCGCTTCCTCACCGGCGTGGCCGTGGTGACCACCGAGCACGAGGGCGAGCAGTACGGCATGACCATCAACTCCCTCACCTCCATCAGCCTGGACCCGCCGATCCTGATGATCTCGCTGAACTTCAACACCCGCACAGGAGACGCCCTGCTGGCCAGTGGAAAATTCGCGATCTCCATCCTCGGCGCCAAGCAGGAAGCCGTGGCACGGCAGTTCGCCACCCGCGGCGGCGCCCGCTTCGAAGCCGGCGAGTTCGACACCACCGAAGGCGGCCTCTCCGTCATCGCCGGTGCACTGTCCCAGGCAGAATGCAAGGTAGTCCACCAATACGACATCGGAGACCACCAGGTGTTCTTCGGCCAGGTAGTCGCCTGCCGCGACCGCGACGGCGAAGGCCTCGCGTTCAACGCCGGCAAGTTCGGCTCGCTGCGCGACTTCAACCACGACGCCATGCCCTGGACCTTCTAGCCTGAAGTCACGCTGTGTGAGACGCCGGAATCCCCGTCTTGGCGGGGATTCCGGCGTCGTTCGTGGGGGTGTCTGGCTACTTTTGATAGCTGGCGGTGCAGTGCTCGATGAGTTCGGAGGATGGCGGTCGGCACTGGGTGGGTGTGGGCAGCGCGAGCGCCACAAGGCCGGCCGTGATGCCTGCGGCCCGGGTCCGGGTGGCGACGTGTCCGAAGAGGGTGCGAAAGCTGAGGGTCGCGGACCCGCTCTCGAGAGTGCGGGCCAAGGGCCCTGGCCTGGTCGGGGGCCTTCGTCTTGGAAGACGCGGGGTCACCCATTCGTATGCGGAGCCGGACCGCGTCCGGCCGTTGGCGCCGGAGTTGTTCGGATTGCGCACGGTTCCCGCTGATGATCGAAACAGCACGGCGTCGTTTGCCGGCTGGTCCGCTGAAAACCTGCGCTTGAGTGTTTGCTTGGCGAAGGGACGCAGCTTCACCGTCCGGAAGCCGGCTTTGGTTTTGGGATGGTCTTGCCGGTACGCGCCTCGTCCTTTTTACTCGAACGACCGTCCCTGAGATGCTGATGGTCATAGACGACAAGGGCCAGAGGGCGCGGCCGTGGCTCACGGTCGTGCTCGAGGACTCGCGCTGCGGAGCCCGCGTGATGGGGGCCCTGGAAGGGACTCCCTCCGGCGTTCGGCTTAGCCTAGCGTGGAAGACATGGACAATCGAGCGGAAGTACGCGACTTCCTCATCTCGCGCCGCACCCAGGTAGCCCCGGAGCAAGTTGGCTTGCCTGCTGGGACGAACCGGCGTGTGAAGGGGTTGCGCCGCAGCGAGGTGGCCATCCTTGCCGGTTTGAGCGTGGAGTATTACACGCGTCTGGAGCGCGGCGCGATCGGCGGCGCCTCTGCCCGGGTGCTCGCGAGCATCGCCAGGGCCTTGTGCCTGGATGACGCCGAGCGGGCGCACCTGTTCGATCTTGCGTACGCGGCCACGCCGGTTGCCCGGCCGCCACGGCGACGGAATTCGAAGTCGTGGGCGCCGCATGAGAGTCTGCAGTGGGCGCTTGATGCGATCACTGCCGGTCCCGCGTTCGTTCGGAACGGCCGGATGGATCTGCTGGCGGTCAATCCTTTGGGGCGCGCGTTTTACAAGCATGCTTACGACATGCCGGGCCAACCGCCGAACATCGCCCGGTTCACCTTCCTGGATGAACGTGCCTACGAGTTCTACCCGGACTGGGATGCCTTCGCGGAGGTGACGGTTTCCATCTTGCGAACGGAGGCCGGCCGGGACCCGCACAACAAGGAGCTTCACGACCTCATTGGTGAACTGGGAACCCTCAGCGAGGAGTTCCGCCGCCGCTGGGGTGCGCACAACGTCCGCCATCACGGCACAGGTTTCAAGTCCTTCAACCACCCCATCGTGGGTGAATTGACCCTCGCCTTCGAAGGTTTGGAGATGGCCGCTGAGCCCGGCCTGACGCTCACGATCTATACCGCAGAGCCCGGGTCGCCGTCGGCAGAGCGCATGCAGCTGCTCGCCTCATGGGCGGCCAGTGAGTATGGAAATGCCGTCCAGTCTGTGTCCGAAAGGACGCGGATGGACCCCTGACGACCGCGGTGCTACCCCCCACTGAGCGGCGTATCCGCGGTCGAGGGGAAGTGCGAGCCCGGTCACATGGGCTTGATGCCGGGCTGTACAGCCGCAGGACCGCAGCGTCCGCCAGCCCCGATGAACGGGGCACCTTGTCCTGATGTACCTTCCACGAGAGAAAGAACACCATGAAAACCACGATCGCGATCATCGGTGCCGGACCCGGCCTGGGTCTCGCCTCTGCCCGCTGCTTCGGAGCCGAAGGCTTCAATGTTGCCCTTCTGTCCCGCACCCAGGAACACGTCGACGCTCTCGCCGCGGAGCTGGCCGACGCCGGAATCCCCGCCCGCGGCTACACCGCCGACGTCCGTGACCATGAGTCGCTCAACACCGCCCTTGCCCGGGCGGCCGAGGAACTGGGGCCTGTTGAAATCCTTCAGTTCAGCCCCGTGCCATCCAAGGAATATCTCCGGCCCGTGCTTGAATCAACGCGCGAAGAGCTGCGCTCGGCGCTCGAGTTCTCCGCGCTGGGTGCAGCGGCCGCCATGAACGCGGTACTTCCCGGCATGCGTGCCCTCGGCCGCGGAACCGCGTTGTTCGTCAACGGCTCCAGCGCTATACGGCCCAACCATAACTATGCCGGAACTTCCGCCGCGTTCGCCGCCGAATCCGCGTACGCCCAGATGCTCCACGACGCCTTGGCACCGGAAGGAATCCACGTTGCACAGCTCATTATTCCGTTGGGCATCGGAGGAGGCGACCCCGCGCACGAACCGGCAGCCCTGGCTGGAACCCTTTGGCGCATCTACAGCGAAGGGGAGGACTTCCGCACCTTCGTGACGCCCCTCTCCTGAGTTTCACGAGGCAGCATTCCATAACGGAAGGAAGAAAACCGTGTCCCGCATCCTCATTACCGGATCCAGCGACGGACTCGGCCGCGCGGCGGCCGAAGCGCTGCTCGACGATGGCCATGCCGTGGTCGTGCATGCCCGCACGAGCGGCCGGCTGGCCGCCGTCAAGGATCTTCTCGACCGCGGCGCGCAGGCTGTGGTTGGCGACCTCGCCAGGCTCGATGAGGTGCGTGGTCTGGCCGAACAGGCGAACGCTCTGGGCCGCTTTGACGCCGTGATCCATAACGCGGGAGTCATCGGCGGGCCGTCCCTGCTGCCTGTGAACGTGGTCGCTCCTTTCGTGCTCACTGCGGAAATGGAGCGGCCTGACCGCCTTATCTACCTCAGCAGCAGCATGCACCACGGCGGCCACGCGGAAATTGACGGCGTGGACTGGAGCGGCGAACGGGAAACCCATTCCTACTCGGACAGCAAACTCTTCGTCACCGCCCTGGCAGCGGCCGTTGCGAGGCTGTGGCCCGAGGTGTCGGCACACGCCGTCGACCCCGGCTGGGTACCGACCCGGATGGGCGGCCCGGGCGCCGGCGACGACCTCCGCCTCGGCCACGTCACGCAGGCCTGGCTCGCGGTAAGCGACAGTCCGGAAGCTCTCACGAGCGGGCGCTACTGGCACCACCAGAAAACCCAGGCACCGCATCGGGCGGTACGTGATGAAGGCTTCCAGGCTGCGCTCCTCAACTCACTGGCCGATTACACGGGAAGCACGATCCAAGGAGGACCGAAATGACGAACTGGGCCCAGGCGCTCGAACGCATCGCCGCAAGCGACGACCTGCACATCGCGCCGTTCCGCGCCGACGGCAGCACGTACGGAACGCCGACCTGGATCTGGTCGGTCGTGGTGGACGGGCGGCTGTTTGTGCGGGCATGGAACGGTAAAAGATCCCGTTGGTACCGCTCCGCGATGGGGCAGCGAGCCGGCCGCATTATTGCCGCGGGGGAGACCCACGAGGTGGAGTTTGTCCCGGGCGACCCGGAATTGAACAGGCGGATCGATGCTGCCTACCGCGAGAAATATGCCGGAAGCCCTTATTTGCCGCCCATGGTCGCTCCAGGGCCGCGGGAAGCGACAGTGGAAGTCACCCCGAGGAACGGGCAGCACGTCTAAAACGGATAGGAAAGGAACTACGAAGATGGTCAGTTATGACTTCAAGGGCAAGGCCGCTTTCGTCACCGGCGCGGGTGCCGGGATGGGTGCTGCGACGGCCCGGGCGTTCGCCGAGGCGGGCGCCGCCGTCGCCATTGTCGATCTCGATGGCGAAGCGGCAGAGCGTGTCGCGGCTGAACTGAACGCCAAGGGGCATCGTGCCCTGGCAGTGCAGTGCGATGTGTCCGACGAGGCACAGGTGGCAAACGCTGTCGCCCGCACCGTGGAGGCCTTCGGCGGCCTCGACATGGCGTTCAACAACGCGGGAATCATGCTTCCGCCCGTCGACTCAGCGGACGAGACAGCAGAGGCCTTCGACAAGATCGTCGCCGTCAACCTGCGCGGCGTCTGGGCATCGATGAAGCACGAACTGGCGCAGATGCGGAAGCAGGGATCCGGCGCGATCGTGAATTGCTCCTCGCTCGGCGGGCTCGTCGGCGGCAGCGGACGCGCCACCTACCACGCGACCAAGCACGGCGTGATCGGTCAGGTCAAGAGCGTCGCGTTGCAGTATGCGCCGCTCGGCGTGCGTGTCAACGCCGTCTGCCCCGGCACCATCGACACCCCGATGGTCGCGCGGATGACTGCAGGTGGTGAGCTGGATCCCGAACACTCTGTCGCGTCGATCCCGCTGGGCAGGCTCGGGCGGCCCGAAGAGATCGCCGCAGCCGTGCTCTGGCTCTGCAGTGACGACGCCAGCTATGTCACCGGCGTCGCACTTCCTGTCGACGGCGGATACACCGCTTAGCGGCAGCAGGGTCTCGGGGCGTTCTGACCCTTGAAAAGGTTGGATCGTTCTGGCGGGAGCGCTTTGTCCCGCCACCATCGGCTACTAAGCGCCTAGCCAGGTCCTGGTCCTGTACTACGAGCACGTCGGGTACTTCAGGGGGATCGTACGGATCGGAATGTTCGATGTCCCTGCGGCGATCCGGGACCGCAGCGGCCGTTTCACGGCCACCCTGAATTTTAGCGCCCGATCAAGCACTCGCAAGACTTCACCCCAAAAAGATTGGAACCATTTTGACTCGCGGAACCCTTCAGGATGACGCCGGCAAAGCGCCTGTGGACCCTACCCTACGAAAACATCGGCACCTATGAGGACACGAAGACCTCGGTACAGGTCGGTGACTCTCCGGTCCCGGCCGGACGCTTCCATGGGTGGCGCTGCTGATCATGGCCCTGATCGGGCTCTTGCTGGTCGCGACCGAAACCATGCCCGCTGGCCCGTTGCCGCAGACCGCTGCCGGGCTGAACATCACCGAGGGAACCGCCGGGTAGTTTGTCAGTGCCTACGCCCTGGGAAGTGTCATTGCTGCGATGCCCGCCATCACCATGACGCGGGGCACGCGCCGTAAGCCCGCCTTTCTTGCCGGGATCCTCGGCTTCCTGGGCCGCGAGCAGGTCGGCGTTCCGGAAGAAAACCTTGCTTCGTCCCTATGGACGGGCGGACAATCGAGCGTCATCGTTCCGATATCCGGTCAGTATTTGATTCCCGTGAGATCGCTTCCGCTGATGAGGCGCGGTTGGCAGAGTGGTTGGCCGAGCGAGTGTTCCCGCCGGAAGTTCGCGAGTCAGCGCTTCTGAACGCTTTTCTGTCCCGCTGCCGCCAGGAGCGGATCGAACCGCCGAGGCGGGTAGGCCGGATTTTTGGTGCTGGCCGGGCATCTATGTCCGGCCGCGACGCGGTCCCCCGGGTTCCGGGCAGGGACCGGCTGCTGTTCAGCGCCGGGACCGGGCCGCCGCCAGTTCCCGTTCCAATCGCCGGTTCACGGCTTCAAGGTCGAGGACCATGCGGATGCCGGCCAGATTCAGACCATCATCGAGCAGCTCACTGATCCGGCGCAGGGTGTCCAGGTCCTGTTCGCTGTAGCGGCGTGTTCCGCCGTCAGTGCGTCCGGGTTCCAGCAGGCCTTTGCGCTCATACAGGCGCAGGTTCTGCTGCCCCGTCCCCACGAGCTCGGCGGCCACCGAAATGGCATACAGTCCCGTGGTTCTCCCGCGCTTCGGCTCCATCCGCTCCTCCTCAAAACCCCGGAAATCCTCTTGCATCAGTGTCACCCCGGTGCTATAAAAAATCTATACCAGCCACCACAGCAACCAAGTGGGCTGGGAAGAAATGATCGCACCGATCTGTAAGGAGTGAGGAAGACCATGCTGATGCGTACCGACCCGTTCCGCGAGCTCGACAGGCTCGCCCAGCAGGATCTCGGCACCACAGCCCGGCCGGCGGCCATGCCCATGGACGCCTGGCAGGACGGGGAAGAATTCGTCGTCGCCCTCGACCTGCCCGGGGTCGCCGTTGATTCGGTGGACATCGACGTCGAACGCAACGTCCTGACCGTGAAGGCAGAACGCAAGGACCCGGCCGGTGAAAACACCGAGCTGATCGCCGCCGAACGGCCCCGCGGCGTGTTCAGCCGCCAGCTCATCCTCGGCGACGCGCTGGATACCGACGCCGTGAAGGCCAGCTACGACGCCGGAGTGCTGACGTTGCGGATCCCGGTGGCAGAGAAAGCCAAACCACGCCGGATCGAAATCGCCTCCGAGAGCCAGCGCCAGGAAATCAACGCCTAGAGCCCGCACGGGGTCAGGCGTGCTAGACCGGGAGCATTGGACCGGCCGCCAGGAGAGTGAAGGGCGATGCAGACCAGCCACGCCACCGCGCCAGTTGCGCACCGAAAAGGCGGCCCCCGACGATGTCTCCCGCACCGATGGTCCCCGGCCCCCACAGGCCGGGGACCATCTCACAGGTCGTCACCGCTGCCCTGGCGCGTCCTTGGGCCCGGACAGCAACACTCCGGCAGGAAATTCGGGACCATGAAAGAGCGCAACCCGGATCCCTATGCGGTTCTCCATCTCGGGCCCGCTGCGACGGTCCGTGAGGTCGCCCACGCCTACCGGGCGCTGGTGCGCACCCATCATCCGGACACCCGCGCCCCCGGACCGGTGCCCGCCGGTCCGGAATCCGGCGCGCGGGAACTGCAGGACATCATGGACGCGTACGCCGTTCTCCGCGACCCGGTCAAGCGGGCCGCCTACGACCGGCAGCGGCGGGGATCCCCGCGACCGGAACCAGTGCCGGCTCCGCGGCAACCACACGGCCCCTCCGGTGCAGCAGCACACCCTCGTCCCGGTCCTGCCCTGATCATCGGCCCGGTGCGCTGGGAAGACCCCGGGAAACCGGCACCAGGACAGCAGGTCACCGGAGAGGAGGTCACCGGAGAGCGGGATCTGTTCCACCAGTTGCCGGACCGCGAAGCCGGACGGGCCGATGAACCGCCTCGCCCCGGTTACCGGATCTTGTGGTGGATCCGCCGGTGAATGAATCACGCCCTGCACCGCTACCGTCACACCGCACGAGCCTGGAAGGAGCCTGCCATGAGCGCCTGGCACCCTTACGATGATCTTCTGATGCCGGCGTTTCACGAACGGTTTGAACAACGCTGGGGCAAAGGCACGGCCCCGTTCCTGGACCCGGCGGTCCAGGTCCATCTCCAGCCCTTGCCCCGGGCCCAATGGATCAACGCCGACACCGGCGCGGCCGTCGCCGTGGTCCCCATCTGGAGCGGAGACCCCCGGCACCGCTCCTTCGGCGTCTTCTACCTGCCTCCGTTCGGAGACATCTGGGTGCTGCACCCCGGACACACGGCCTACCTCGAGCCAGGCAAGACGGGTACCGAAGAAGAGATCACGCTCCGCAACGACGCCTTCAGAAAAGCCGTCAACCACGCCAAGGAATTCATCTACGGCACCCAGCTCTAGTACTCCTCCCGGAGAGGGGACACGGCCAAGGGCTGTCCGTTGCACCGCTTCCATCCGCCTTCCCCCAGGCCACGCCTGCTCCGCCTGGCGCGAGGGGGATTTGGAAGCGTGGCTGCTTCGATTCTGGGCGCCGGTCCTAGACCGCTCTGGAAGAGACCTTTAGGGGACTTGCTGTAATCTTGACGTCCAGGCCAGCCCTGCCGGACACTTGGGACAGGAGGCGCCGCGTGGGCAACTTGCCGTGGATATTTGTCCTGCTCATTCCGTCGCTGGGCTTCTTCCTCTATCTGATCTTCGCGAACATCCGCCTGTCCCGCAGGAGAAGGGCGCTCGGATTGCCGCCCCTGGGACTTACCCCGCGTCGTTTCGTGAAACGCCGCCGGAAGAAGATCAAGTACATGGTGATTGACGAAATCAAGCACCGGGACGGCGACGAGAAGCCGCCGTGACAGGCCAGTCAGACGCGGTTAGCCTTGGAGGTCTGACTGCGCATCAAGGCCTGCACTTCCTGTGCAGATTCCGGATGGAGACCGGTCATGCACACAGACTCCCAACCCGCCGCAGAGTCCGTCCGTTCGGTGACCGTCGAGGCGGCCAGCACCCATCCAGCGGACTGGGGCCGCGCTATGGCCCTCGCCCTGAACCAGCTGATCCAAGAAGTAACCGCAGCGACCGTGCCGTGACCCAAACGGTTTGGACGTATCCTTGCACGTCAATGCCGTGCCCACAGGCGTGGCCATCACGGTGGTCTGGCGGGGCTGATCCGACGGATGCCGCAATGCCGTCAGTGGCCAAACACGGGGACCGGATCCGCAAAGGCGCGCACGAATAATGGGCGAAATCGTCCTCGGACCCATCATCGGGGGCTATGACACCGTAGCCCTTTCCGCCATTGAACCACTTGACCGTCCCTGTTGGCATCACGGCGTTCCTTCTCCAGGGGACTTGGAGAAGGGACTCAGGCGGCGGGGGTCCGCTGCTCCGCCTGTGACTCCCTCGTGCCGGGACGGCTGGTCGCCATCCGCCAGACCAGGACGCCCGCAACGGCGGCCGCAACAGCGGCAAGCGCGGAAACAAGAAATGTCTTCCCGGAAGGTTGGCCAGCGGGACGGAGTTTCCGTTCCGCACGCAGCACGGCCTGGGAGGCAGCCTTTCGTGCCCGGTTGGCGACCTTGCTGTTTCCTGTCAGCGTGAGAACCACCCCGTGAACGACGTCGGGGACATGGGCCTCGTCGAGCCGGGACAATGCCCACCGGATGGCGGCTTCCGCCTGCGGCGAGGTCTTGTCGGCCGCGTGCTTGATCCATTGTCCGGCACGGTCCTGGGCAGCAAGTGCGGCTTCGTTCGCAGCGTGGGAAGCCTTGTTCTTTCCGATCATTGCTCACTCCTCAGCGGTGGTGGCTGACTGTCCCGTCACAGCCTACGCCCGCACCCCGTGCAGAGAAACCCGCAACTGGCTGCCGCATCCGGACTGGCTCACGCCCGACGGCGGCGGTGTTGCATGCGGTACGCCGCGGGCCGATCAGCCGTCCGGATTTTATCCGCGGGCCATTTAGCGACGTCGTCAGGCCCTTGACGCGCCACCGTCCGCCGTGGACGACGCGAGGACCGGCTCCGCCGGGTTACTGGCTCGGCTTTTCCGACCGGGTTCTGAGGCGGTCGGCGAACCTGTTTGAGGACCTCGCCAGATCCGGCAGGGACCTCCTGATCAGGTGCCACAGGGGGCCGGTGAAGATGTCCCTGGAACATGCTCCGCGACGGAGTCGCCTATCGACGCGAACCCTTGCGCGGGCCGATCCAGATCTATGTTCGCCCCACGCTTACCCCACGGAAACGATGAAAAACGCTGACATGCACCGAAAACCTGCTCGGCGTGATGCGGCCCGTGTCGAGCCTTAGGTCATCCGCTCAGCGAGGGACACGATGATTCCCTCTGGACCTCGCACGTACGCCATGCGCCAGGCTCCTTCGTACTGGCCGATACCGCCGACCAACCCGTATCCCTCGGCGGCAAGCCGGTCGACGTGGGCCTGAAGGTCGTCGACTTCGAAGGACAGGCTGCGCAGCCCTAGTTCGTTGGCCATGGCGGCAGGCGATCCCGGCTCGGAGTCCGGCCTGACGAAGCTGGATAGCTCAACCCCTGTTCCTCCGTCAGGTGTCCGCAACATGACGATCTCCGTGCGGGAATCAGGTATCGCTATGACCGTGTCGATGAATTCGCCCTCCACGAAGGTCCGGCCCTCGACCTCGAGCCCGAGTCCAACGAAGAACGCCGTTACCTGGTCGAGGTCCTGAACGGTGACACCGACGTGGTCGAACCGCATGATTCGGGACATGGGAAAAGCCTCCAAGTGTTCGTTTCACGGCCCAAGACGGAGCCTACCGGGGACTTTACGGCGGATTCACGTCGGGAGAAAGACATCGTCCGGACGGCAGCCCGGCGGCGTGCCCAGCAAGCCTGCCGGCTGGCTGGTACGGCCCGTGCGTAGGCTTGGGGAGTGACCGTGCATGAGAACCAGCTCAGCGTAGGCCGGACTGAAGCCGTGCGCCTGGTGGGGGGCCTGTTTCCTTCGGTCTCAGAACCGGAAGTAACCGCGGTCGAGAGTGCCGGAACGGTCAATTACCTGTACCGGGTGGGAACAGGGTGCGCCGCCAGGTTCCCAATACAAGGCGGTGACGCTCGCGAAGTCCGCGAAGTCCTTCTCGCGGAACGCTCTGCAATGCGCGAGTTCGCCGCAGTGAGCACCGTGCCGTCCCCTTTGCCTGTTGCGATTGGTGAGCCAAGCGGAGAGTACCCGTTACCTTGGTCTGTCCAAACGTGGATCGACGGCGAGATCGCGACCCCGGCCTCGGTCGCGTCGTCGACATCCTTCGCGGTGGACCTTGCGGCGCTCATCGCGAGCCTTCGGCGGGCGGACACAATGGGTCGCTCATTCTCCGGCGAAGGCCGCGGCGGGGAGTTGACCGCGCACGATGGGTGGATCGCGCAGTGCCTGCAACAGAGCGATGGACTCTTGCCGGTGGATCGGCTCCGCCGGGCCTGGGCATCGCTGAGATCGCTGCCTCGTCACGGTGACGATGTGATGTCCCACAAGGATCTCATTCCCGGAAATGTGATCCTCAGGGACGGTCGCCTCGCGGGCATCCTCGACACCGGTGGCTTCGGTCCTGCCGATCCCGCGCTCGACCTCGTTGCCGCGTGGCACATGCTCGACTTCGGCCAGCGGGACATTGTCCGCACCAATCTCGGGATCGGGGACCTGGAGTGGAGGCGGGGTGCCGCCTGGGCCTACGAACAAGCGATCGGGCTCGTCTGGTACTACGCCGAGTCGAATCCCACAATGAGCGCACTCGGACGGAGCACACTTGATCGGCTGCTCACGGATCCGCTCTTGGGGTTGTAGAACGGATGCCGCCGGTCATCTTCTGCCATGTCAGACTGGACGCATGTGTCCCCTCCCTATGAAGCCGCGCGCTCTGTCCGACAGCGTTGACGGCGGGAGCCCGACGCCGCCGAGCGGCGCGCGCCGCCACCTCGCCCTTAGGCTCGACGACGGTTGGCTCAGGTTCCAGACGCGTCTCGCGATCCGGCGCGGTCGGGTGGAGACGGTCATCCCTTACACCGGTTACGGCACCACTTCCTGGGTCCGGGTGTTGGCGCGCATTGTCCGCAGTGAACCGCGGGACACGGGGACCGGTCCTCGGGCAGGTGCGCTCAAACCGCTGAAGGATGGCATGCGCGGCTGGCGCAATTTCACGAGTGCGCCCGTGGCACACGCTGCCGTGCGCGTGACCATCGCAGGCACTGTCCATGATGTCGAAGCCGACCGCGGAGGCGTCGTCGACGCGCGTATCCCCGTAGCCCTCGACGCGGGCTGGCATACAATCACCATTGAATCCGGCGGGTCCAGGATCGTGGAAGCCCCGGTGCAAATCATCGCGGACGACACAGACTTCGGCGTCGTCTCCGACATCGACGACACCGTGATGGTCACGGCGCTGCCTCGTCCATTCCTAGCTGCCTGGAACACGTTCGTACTCGACGAACACGCGAGGACCCCGACGCCGGGCATGGCTGTGCTGTACGAGCGGATCGTAAGGACGGTGCCCTCGGCCCCGGTGGTGTACCTGTCGACGGGCGCTTGGAACGTCGCTCCGACGCTGTCGCGCTTCCTGTCCCGAAATTTGTATCCCGCCGGTCCCAAGCTCCTGACCGACTGGGGTCCTACCCCAGACCGCTGGTTCCGCAGCGGCCAGGAGCACAAGCGGACCTCTCTGGAACGTCTCGCGGCGGAGTTCCCGGGCATCAAATGGCTGCTGGTTGGCGACGACGGACAGCACGACGAGGCCATCTACGCAGAGTTCGCCCAACGCCATCCGCAGAACGTCAGGGCTATCGCGATCCGCCAACTCTCCGCCAGTGAAGCGGTACTCGCTGGCGGGCGGTCGAAGTCTGCGGCTCAACCCACTCCGGGGATCCCTTGGATCTATTCTCCGGACGGTGCAGGGATGTCGGCCCAGCTAGAGCAGTTGGGCATCATCCAGCGCAGCGTCCGGTCCGCCGCGGTCGGCTGAGTCGGCCCTACTGGTAGCTGATAGCTGTGCCAGCCGCGCCGGACCAGGTGATTCGTCCGCCTTGGTAGTCCTGCGCCACACCGGCGCCGAAGGCGAACTCATTGGTCGTCGGGTAGCCAAGGCGGCCGTTCTCCCAGCCCTGGGAAGCGTAGGCTGCGCGGATAGCGCCGGCGTTGGAATGGGCCCCTGAACCGGCAGACCAGTAGATGACACCGAACTGGAAGTTCTGGTAGACGCCACCGTTCTTGAGCCCGGTGATTTCATCGCTGGTCGGGTATCCGAGGATGCCGTTCTCCCARTTWWGWSCGGCCCAGGCGGCGTCGATGGCGGCCCTGGTGATGTGGGCGCCGGTGGCCGGTGACCAGTGGATGACACCGTGCTGGAAGGTCTGGTAGGCGCCTCCGTTGGTGAGGCCGCCGATTTCATTGCTGGTGGGGTATCCGAGGGCGCCGTTCTCCCAGTTTTGAGCGGCCCARGCGGCGTCGATGGCGSCCYTGGTGATGWRGGCGCCGGTGGTCGCCGTCCAATGGATCACGCCTCCCGTGTAGTTCTGATAGCACCCACCGGCGGTGAGCCCGCACACAACCGCTCCGGTGGCCGTACCGGCGCCCGGAGGAACCGCGGCTGCTGCTGCAATGGCGTCCGCGCCCGGTGTCCCTCCAGACGTTCCTCCAACCTTGATGACGAGATCGTCGATGTACTCGTCTCCCATTTGCGTCAGATGCTCAGCGCCGAGCTGGAGCGCCGACACTGTGGTCGCTGTCGTATTGACTTGGTTGCTTGAAAAGATTGATGTTCCGTCAACCCAGACTTCAACCGTGGACGCGGCGCCGTTTGCTATGACATGCATTCCAACATGCCGCCACGCATTCAGCGCAATGGAGCCCGACACCAGCTTGGTGTAAGTAAAGCCCGTCGAGGATGTTACCCGGAGCCAAATTTGGCCGTTGCTGTTGTAGCGGTAGATGTCCACGAACCTTGTGGTGTCGAAGAAGAACCGGAAGTAGGGGACATCGTTTCCGGCGACGCCCGCGGTGGTGATATTGAACCAGGCGTCCGCATAAACGTCATTGGAATTTGCAGGGAGCGTGGTCACCAAGTTGGCCAGAGAACCGGGGTCGGTGGTCACATGCAGGTGGGCCGAACATGATCCGGAGTGGGCCTGTGAGTTGTCGATGGTGGCCGTTCCAGTTGTTCCGGTATTGACCGTGAAGCCGTCAAGGGTTCCGGATTCGAAGTTGTTGGCCACAACCGTAGTTCCAGGATAAGTGTTCGTGGGAGCTGGAACTCCGGCTGAACAAGTGGTCGGCGGCGGGGCGGCTGCGCTTGCCGGACCGGACGCAAAGGCCAGTGCCATTACGGGCACAGCAAGTGCGCTGATGAAGCTCAAGCTAAGCAGTCGTTTCACTGATCTGTCCTCCCACTTCGGTCAACGTTCGCCACCACCGTGGTGCCGAAAAGCTGCCGGTAAGTGCGGAGGCTCGTGGCCCAGGCACCCGGCAACGCGGTCGAGAACCTATAGCACCATGGGGGCGGTTACAGGAGCGTTACCAAATCCCTGGGGTAGGTGATGACGGCGGTGGAGTAGAGGCATGACCTGTTGACCTCCGCAAGCTCAGGGGTGCACGCTGAGGACGTCCGGACCGAAGCTGGGCAGCCCCGGGGCCCCCGCATAGCCCAAGTGGGGGAGGGAGAAGATGTCCTCCATCGTGGCGAGCAGGCTGTAGTGGTTGTACATCTTTGAGCTGCTGGTGCCCGCACTGGTGAACGGGGAGAGCACAAGCGCGCCGATAAGGCCGCCAGCTGTTCCGCCTGGCAGACCGGAGGGGCCGGTTGCGTTACCGTCCGCCTCGTCGAAGGTGATGACGAGCAGCCCGTCCTGCCGATACGCCGGTGAGTTGAGGATTGCTGGGACTTGTTCCTTGAGCCAAGTGTCTGCGGTCGCCAGTCCGCCGGGTTGTCCATCGACGCAGGGGCTGTCGTGGCCGTCGTTGCAGAGGTTGGGGCTGATGTAAGCAAGGTTCGGAGTGGTGGCGGCGGACTGCAGGTCCCTCGCGAGGTTGGAGTAGTCCACTACGTTGTCTTGGCAGCCAGGGAGGGAAGTGATGCTGGTGAAATAGACGAAGGGATTGTGGCGCGTGGCGTACTGGTCATTGATTTTGGCGTTCTGGGAGTCGTCCTTTGCACCCGGGTTCGGGTGGCGGCACGGCGTTCCCATATCTTCCATGTATCCCTTCCAGGTTTTCCCGGCGCCGCTAAGTTGCCCGGCGAGAGTCGGGACTGAAGCGGGGTAGACGCAGCCCGATCCGAGGACTTGTCCCGGGTCGGCGGTTCCGGTTTGGATGAACGGAGCGTAGGTCGTGCAGTCGTTGCGCGTCATCGGGTTGGATGCCTGCCCGGAGATCTGGGCCAGATAGTTGGGGTTGGAATGATGGGCGACTCCGTAGTACTGGGTCAGGAGGACGCCCTGACTGCGCAAGGTTTGGGAGAGGTAGGGGGCTGCCGAACCCGGACCCCAGGTCTTGTTGTAGCTCTGGTTTTCCAGATTGATCACGAAGATGTGCCCGACTTTCCCGGCTGCAGCCGATGGTACGGGACTGTCGGGAGGCGAGGCGGACGTCGGGGACGCGGAGGAACCGGTGATCGTGGTGGGATCAGGAACCGGTGTTCCGCCACCCGATGGACCTTGGCAAGCCGTGCTGATCACCAAGAGCGCAGCTGCCATGACGACGCGCCGAGTCCGGGGACGGCGGTATTGCGGACCGTCCTGGCGCGGGACCTTCCTGCCGGATTTCATTCTCAGTTTCATCTGATCCTTACTCCTCCAAATTCCTGCCGACCTCGGGCTGAGGCCCTGGCCGGCGTGGCGGCAGGTCTGCGCCGAATGGTCACGCCCCGTTTTGGCGGTAGCAGGTATCGCGGAAGCGTTCCGGTGCGGACACTTTTGCACACTAAGTTCAACAGGGCTATGGTTCCCGGCTTCGGGTTAGCTGTGAATTCGCAGGCGGGGCCGTAGATGCAGCGGCTCCGGGCCCGGATTATGGAGGAATCCGGACTGTGGAGGAATGGGCCGGGCCTTGTTTCGGTGCCTGTTTGCCGCCACACTGGCTCCCATGCACGTGGAGGAACGGCGAAACGGCAAGAGTTTCAAGACTGCTCAGCGCGCGGCTATGACGATCGTGCTCGTGGCTTCCTTGGCGCTGGCCTCCTCCGGATGCGTCGACGCGTCGAAGGGACAACAGTCTCCTGAGGCAAGCAGGACAGCTGGAACCCCGCCGACCGGAACTTCGACGGCGGGATTTTCGACGGCGGGAACTGCGACAGTGGGGGCGGGCACAGGGCAGTCCGAGGCGACGGGACCGATGCCTGTGGGTGATTTGCCCGGATGGCGGCGGGTATTCAGCGAAGACTTCAGCGAGGGGGACGTCCCGGTCGGGAGTTTCCCCGGTGCGGCGTACAGCGCAAAATGGAGTGTCAACTACGCTGACGGCACACCGGACACGGCCGGTCAGCAAAGCGGCGGCAGGTCGGGGTACTACCCATCGAAGGTGCTCAGCGTCAAGGACGGGATGCTCGACATGTACCTTCACACCGAGAAGGGTGTCTCGATGGGGGCGGCACCGTCGCCGAAACTGCATCCGGCCAACGGGCGCCCGTACGACAGTCTGTTGTACGGGCGGTATTCGGTACGGTTCAGGTCCGAGGCATTGCAGGGGTTCAAGACGGCGTGGCTGCTGTGGCCCGATAGCGGAGTGTGGCCGCGTGACGGAGAGATCGACTACCCCGAGGGTGATCTGTCCAAGTCCTTTTACGGCGCCGTCCACCAGGCCGGGTCGGACAAGGACATTTCCCGCAATATCCAGTCGGGTGCGCGGTTCACGCCCTGGCATACCGCGACGACCGAATGGACGCCCGGGCGCGTTGAGTTCTTCCTCGATGGTGTCTCGATCGGTGCCAGCACTGTGGGCATCCCCGACAAGCCGATGCATTACATCCTCCAGACTGAATCCTGCCTGACCGGCTGCCCCGCACCGGCAACGGCCGGGCACCTGCAGGTGGCCTGGGTGGCAATTTGGGCGAAAGCGTAGGTGCATTGCCCGCGTCTCGTTACCGCGCCGCTTCCGTTCGCCTGGACCGTCGATCTACGGCGGCGAGGAGGACGAGAGTGAGCACGGCCAGGAGGGACACAGCCACCGATGGATGCCAGAAACCGGAGTAGAGCATCGCCGTCGAGAGCAGGATTGCCAAGGCAAGGCTGAAGCTCACCGCTATCGCGACGGCCAACGGGAGCACCTCGAATCCGGTTCCTTTTCGGAGCCGGGCGGGTTTCAGGAGCAGGATGAGTGCTGTTCCCGGGCCAGAGAGAAGGAACGGTCCTATGACGGCAAGGCGTAGAGCCTCCGGGCCTGTAAAGGACAGGGGAATCGAAGCCAGCGCAACGGCGGCCACGATGGCGCCGATCATGCCGACGGTTCTTTCCTCAGATGCCATTCGGTGCTCCTTGCAGGTGGTAGATGACTCCGCCTGCGTTGCGGTACTCCACTGTCCACCCTCCTTGGACGGCGCACCTGTCGATGAAGTGCGGCAGGCCTTCGCTCGGCCCCGTGTTGAGAAGGTCGGCTGCGGTGACCTGGCTTGCAGTGACTATCAAAAAGGCGCCTGCGGATGGGACGAGTTGGGTTATCGATGCGCAGCCGGGCTGCGGGTCGCCAGGGCGTGCCGGCTCCGCTTGGAGGACGGTCTGGTACCGGTATCCGGCGTAGTGCTCATACCGCCACGCCGTGTCGTGAACTGCCTCGATGAGGACCGAACCACGGGGCGCGGTGGCATAAAGCTGGTTGACCAGGGCGATTTCGTCGGGAGTGAAATTCTCAATTGCGTCATTGCCGTACCTGCTGGTGACTGTGCCCGCGGCGATAACGGAACCTAGCATGAGGAGCGCTGCCAGCTGGCGCAAGCCGGGAGGACTGGGACCAGCGGGAAGCAACGGAAGCACAACGAGGCTCGCGGCGAAGGGCAGGCTGAATAGGTATATCCGGAGCAACAGCTCACCGCCGTACGACTGGAGCGGGAACATGACGAAAGGTGCCACCGTCCCCATTGCAGCAGCCAGCCAGCGCGTCCCCAGGCGTCGTCCCCGGAGGCTACCCAGCCCCGCGAGGCCCCAGACCAAGGCTCCCTCCGCGAGCCGGGAGTAGACAATGAACTGGTGGGCAGGGTTACCGCCCACCCTGTTGAGCAATGAGGCAGAAGCCGCGGCGTTGATGTTGCCTATGGATCCGAAGAGGGTGTGCAGGTGGCCAAGGAGGAAAGGCGTGGCGGCCAGGACCAGCCAGCAGACCGGAAACAGCAGCGCCAGAACCGGCAGGAACCGCAGCCGGCACCTTCCGCTCAGGGCGAGCAGGGCCAGGATAGGAATCGCGGCGAAAGGTGTGAGTTGATGGGCGACCGTCATTCCGGCCAAGAGCACCGCACACACCGCGGCCAATATGATGAAGGCTGACCGTGACAGTTCGGCCGGTATCGGCGCCGGTTTCCCGGGTTCGAGCCGGCGCACCAGATTCCTCAGCCGGCTGGCGAGTTTATTCCCCGGCTTCCACGGCCACCCGGGGAATACTGTCAGGACACAGGCGACCAGGGTCAGCAGCAGCAGCAAGGCGCAGGCTTGTGGGGAGAGGTAATCCTGCCCCACCCAGCTGGCAAGGTAGAACATCCATACGCCCGCCCACGCTTGCCTTCGGCTGGAGGTGAGGCGCAGGGCCAGCGCCAGCAGGGCGGGCATGAGCAGGACGTTGACGCCGACCGGCGCCCACGTAGCAGCCCAGGTCAGATCGTGGACTCCTGTGGTATTCGAGAGCATCGCCAATAACCCGAAAAACCCGGGCCAGTTGAAATATGCGTCCAGCTTCCGGTCCAGGCCTCCGGACTGCGTGATGTAATCGGTGATGCCCAAGTGGCGGTAGCTGGCTTCCAGGCGGGGCAAACCGTGAATGATCGGGTCTGCCCCGTGCAGAATGACGATCAATACCAGAAGCTGAATGACGAGCAACCACGGGCGAAGAACCTTGAGACCCAGGGAACCGACGAAACCGGCCAGGCTTAGGCCCAGGGCAAAAAAATAGGCGACGGGCAGGACCTGGATCAGGCCGGCGCCGCCGATGTCCTGTACGTTGACCGTTTTGAGCGCCCAAACTCCCAGGAACAGAGCGGTCGCCGCCATGACCGCGAGAGCGCCCATAACCCGCGGGTCACCCCGGTCGGCCCGGTGCTGGGCTTGGTGCAGATGTTTCCTGTCGCTCGTGCGGAAAGGGACCACCCCGACGTCGGATCGGTGCAATCGCGCAGTGGAGACCCGCCACGGGGTTTGTACGGCCATCACGGAGCCGGCACTCCATGTGCCCGTGACCCGGATGTGCGCTCGACTTTGTGTTTGGCCGGGGCAAGGCGATGCTCCTGCGAGAAGCGATGCAGCCGCGCGGCGGCGACCACCGACGTGGCCAGTTGGGAGGCCAGCCAGAGCACGGAAACTCCGACGAGCCCGTAGCGCTGGGCGACCGCCGGGGCCGGCGCCACTGACACCACGAACGCCGCAATCGCGACCACGGTCGACTCGGCCAAACGTCCGGCGGAACGGCACACGCCGTAATAGACCTGAGTGACGCACGTGAGCATCAGGGCCGGGACGAGGACAGGCAGCAGCACCCACGCCGATGCGTAGCCGGATCCCAACAGGGGCAGAAGCAGCGAGCCGGCGGCGAGCAGCAGAACCCCGGCGAAGGCCGTTAGGAGGAGACTCATCTTCAAGGCCCGCCGAATCAAGCCCGCACGCGAGGAGAACCGGCTATCGGACGTGTCAGCGGCGATAGCGGTCTGAAGCGAGTAGCCAGCTGATTGCGGCACAAAGAAGATCGCTGACGCAAGCATCCAGACGAGGTACCAGGCCGCGGCGGCTGACGTGTTCAATGCTGCTGCCACAACGAGTGGAAGGACGTATCCGGGTGCGCGGTCGGCCAGCATCAGCGCATGCTGACGGAGGCCCGGGCCCCAGACTTTCGCCGCCTCACGCCAACTGAGCTGTGCCCAGTCCGGAGTCGTTTCGGTGCGTCTAAGCTGGTGCAGGCCCAGGAGTACGCTCGCCAAGGCACCCAAGGCTACGGCGACGACGATTGCGGCTGGAGCGCGGTAACCCGCAAACAGGCAAGCCGCCAAGGTAACGAGCTGGCACACGGCCTGGATCAGGCTGCGCGTCAATGCACGATCTGCCCGGGCCTGCGCGACTGCAATGTGGTCGAGCTGGTACGCGACCGAGGCGAGGAGCGCAGCCGCGAAAAAGCCTGCACTCATGACAGGATCTTTCCAGGCGGTGCCGACGCCGGATCCCAGGAAATAGGTCACAACGACTAATCCCGCACCCGTGAGAAGTGACGAAAAGCTCACCGCCGCGACGCTCGCCGGTATCAGGTTCCGGCCTTGATCTGACTGGGCAGGTAACAAGGTCAGGGTCGCTGGGCCGACCCCGAGCATTCCCAGCTGTACCGTCAGCATCGTTGCGGAGACCACCGCAGAGGCCAACCCCAGGCGATCGGGAGGAATCATGAGCGCGGCAAGCGCCCAGAATACGAGCCCGGCCGCCATTGGCGTGATGCGGGCGGCGGCCAGCCACACGGCATTCCCGCCGAGGGACAGTCCTTGCTTGGGAAGGCGCAGTAAAGTGCTGCCAAAGGCCCCGTAGTTGTATACGAGGAAGCCCGCCCAGTAGGGCAGGTACCGGGGGGCTGTGGCCAAGGAAAGAAGGACGCCTCGCGCCGTTGCGAGCAAAGGCAGCAGCACCAGCCACCAGGCCCGGCCAGGGTGCTTGCACATTGTGCGTGCCAAGCCTGCCCCGTCCTGCAGCCACTGGTCGCGGGCGTACCCGAAGGTGTCAGCGAACCGGTGCCTTACGAAAGTCGTGGGGGAGACGCCGATGCGGTATCCACCGTCCTCAAGCCGGATCCTGAGCTCGATGTCCTCGCCCGAGCGGAAGCTTTCATCGAACCCGGCCTCGAGCAGAACGCTACGGCGCATGAGCGTGGCGCTGACACCAAACCATGAGCGGACTCTGCTGTGGTTATGGTGCCAGGCAAGGGCGGCCCCCCAATAGCCCGCGCCGTCGGGCTCGCTCACAAGTCCAAACTGCAAGCCATCGAAGCCGCCGGCTTTGAACTCTTCCACCAGGTCTGCCAGGACGCCTGCTGGTACGACGACGTCGGCATCGATGAGCGCGACAAGATCGGCGTGCGCGGCCCTGGCCCCGAGCATCCGCGCCGCCGGAAGTCCTTGCCCCTTGTCGGAGATGACCCGTGCCCCGTAGGAGCGGGCGATCTGCACGGTGGAGTCATTTGAACATCCGTCGATGACGATCACCTCGCGGGGGTTCTGGTCAAAGACAGACTTCAGGCATTCGCCGAGCCAGTTGGCAGCGTTGCGGGCCGGGATCACGACAGACACGTCCAGAACGCTGCCAGACCCCGCGTTCCTGCTCACGGCCGGCCGTCCACCATGGAGGTGACGGTGCCTGCGACAAAGTCTGAGGTCCGGTCGGCGGACCAGGCCACGGGAAGGCGCAGCACGAAGCAAGGAACATCACTCAGCGAACGTGTGATTACGGAGGTTTTTGCGGAGAAATGCTCGCCCAATGGCACGAGGCCCGTAGCCCCTAAGGCCTCGATGAGCCGCCGCGACACGAAAGGCAATTCCGAATGAAAGTTACCCACAATGCGCGCTGCCATCCAGGCTTCTGTCCGGCGCTCCAACCGGGCTTCCGCTTCGTCGAAGCGTTCGAGGAAGACGGCGATTCTGGCGGGCGCCTGCGGAACGATCTTCCCTGGGCCGAAAACGTCTGCCGGGTGGACCATTCTGTGTTCGGGTGACCACCGACGCGTGAACGCGGCCGTCCGTGGATAGCGGACGATGACAGGGTGTACAGCGGTGGCCACGCCGCTGATGGTCGAAGTCAGCCAGCCCGGCGCGAGGGGCTTGCGGATTCCTTGGAACAGTTCCGGATAGATTGGCCGGTGGTGGGGTTTGATGAACATCGGTTTTGCGTAGGACAGAAGGGTCCCCTCCGCAGTGATGAATCCCCAGTCATCGGCCATGAATCCGACGTCCGGCATGGCCAAAAGTTTCGCGACTGTACTTGTTTTACCGACGCCGCCCCATGCGGGCATCAGGATGCCCGCTCCCCGGTAGTTCACCATAGCCGCGTGAACCATCGCTGTATCCTGCCTGATACACAAGTGGTCCAACAGCGGCACGATCGCCGTCAACAGTTCGCCCGCCCCTTCGACCATGAAGCCGTTTTCCGCACGGGTAACCTGAACCCGGTCCTCCGGGAGGAACAGTGAATCATCTGTATACCGGTAGGCGTCTTCGGCGTGGGACTGCGCGGGAACCGGAGTGACGCCGCCGCTGATGTTCAACTGAAGGTTTGAAGCCGACGGGCCGAGGAACGGGGCAAGCATGTCACGTAGCTGTGCCTCACCCGGCGTGCCCTGGGCCACCCTGATTCCGACTCGTCCGTGGACGTCGAAGGCAACTGCAGGTGAGGTGACGATCTGCTGGTTAATCACTGGGCTTGCCTCCGCTGTTGTCGCGAATGAGCCGGTACAAAACGGAGCCGGACGCACGCGCGGGGCTCGATGACGACTGCCACAGGCTCTGCAGATAGCCAATTGCAGTGACAGCCAGAACCGCTAGGATCACTCCCGCCCGGGCCAGTCCTCCGACGTCACCGTCTCTCCCGCAGGAACGTAGTCCGGCCAGAACAGCGCGCGGGAGCACTCGGCGGACATATCGGCGTTCCGGTCCAAGGATTTGGTTCCGCCCGAGAAGCCGGGTCACCTGGGCCTTCGAAACACCCTCCGACCAGGCCCTCGACAACATGTAGCGCAGGGTACCGCGCGTCGCAGGCACATGGTGGCGAACCACGGCTGCCGGTTCGTAAACCACGCGGGTGCCGGGGGAGCCCATGGATGCCCTCAAACACAATTCGGTCTCCTCGCATCCAAGCGGACGATCACCTTGCCGGCCAAGGGAAGCGTTGAACCCGCCGACCCGCTCAAAGACATCGGAGCGGAAGGACATGTTCGCGCCGATCACGTTACGCACTTGTGCCGCGACTCTGGGCAAACCTTTATAGGTGCACCCGACAATCCAATCAAGCTCTTCGGGAAAGTGCGCCGGACGACCCGATTCCCACACGGGTTCAACCCTGCCCCCGACCGCCAGCACATCCGGATCGTCATAGAGCGGGATGAGCCGGGCCAGCCAGTCCGCGGCGGCTTCGGCGTCATCGTCGAGGAAGGCCACAATGTCACCGGTTGCCGCCTTCACTCCGGTATTGCGAGCGCCGGAAAGTCCCCGGGGCCCCGAGTTCTCCACTACTTCAACCCCCAGCAGCGCACCCGTTAGTCGCCGGTACAGACCCAATCGCCGGTACAGATCCTCATTGTGGTCAACTACGACAACAAGCTGTTCCGGCCGAAGTGTTTGAGATTGAACCGACGCGAGCCCGTGGAGCAGCAACTCCCACCGGGCTTCGGTGAAGCAACAGATCACGACGCTGACACTGAGCCAGCCGGCACCGCTGGGCATTAGCCGTCCGCCAGCATCGCAAGGACCGTCTTCGGATCGGTTGGAACATGAGGAAACCTCATATCCGGATACCGGTACTTCACGCGCCGAAGGGCCTCCGGCCGTACCCCTGCCGTCGGCGCATCCCATCCGACGCACTCGCGGGTCAGCGTTCGCAGGACGCGCCACCCGTCGCGGAAGGTCTGCAGATGTGAGTTGCCTGAAATGCGGGACAACTCGTGGCTTGGCACCTCAGCGATGCGAAGCCCCGCCCGGGCTGCCCGCGACACCAGCTCGGTCTCGATTTCGAAACCATCGGACTTGAGTTCAAGGACCTCCAGGCACTCCCTGCGGAAGGCGATATACCCGTAGCAAAGATCCGAGAAGTTGCAGTGCAGGGCCTTGTTTGCCAGCCCTGTGAGCGCACGGTTCCCGAGATTACGCAAACGCGTCAAGTCGTCGGAACCGCCGCCGGTGACATATCGGGAGCCCTTGACGAAATCGTGGTCGTGCTGAAGGGGTGAAACAAACCAACCGATCTCCCTCGGGTCCATGCTCCCGTCCGCATCGAGCATGACGATGATGTCCCCGGTGGCCGCCGCGAACCCTGCCCGCATGGCGGCGCCCTTCCCGGCATGCAGCTCGTTCACCACGACGACGTCGAAGCGAAGCGCGCGCGCCACATCCACGGTGAGGTCTTCGGATCGACCGTCCACGACGATGACTTCGTCAACGTATGACGGCATCCGCCTGAGCACCCACGGCAAATTCAACGCCTCGTTCAGAGTAGGAATCACCACGCTGATCGAAGCCGCCGGGAGCGAAGCCCCGGGAGCTGAAGCAGCAGGGGTCCGGCCGCTGGCAGGCTCCAACTGTCCAATGGACACAGATCTCACCCCCGTCGATCTATCCGCGCGAATGCGGAATACCAACTGGGAAGCATCCGGCGCCCTCTTTTGGACGGTCGCCGGAAAAGGGGGCCTCGATGGTTCATGACGGCACCTCCATTTCGCTCGCGATTACATGCACCAGGTCAAGTGGATGTTGGCATGAGCATGGGACCGGGCGCGTTACAGCACCGTTACAAGGAGGCGTGACTCGTGTTGTGAGGATTTCAGCCGGGGGAGGCCTGCGTGGCCAGCCGAGGGAATTATCGATTACGAGTAAGTAGGACTTCCTTCGGGGTTCCTTGATTCAAGTAGTGGCCACTCGTGACCGGCCTTGTCAAAACTGACTAGTGTCGGACGACGTAGCGTTTGCCCACGAGGAATCCGACTTTAGATTGGGGTACGAGACGTGGTTTCATCACCAGATCCCCAGTGGTCCCTGAGCTTGCTCAACGGTTGGACCTTGAGCCGGGATGGCGTACGGCAGAAGGTAGCACATCGGCAGCAACGCCTTATCACCGCGCTGGCCCTGCTCGGCGAGCGGCCGCGGACGTTCCTCTCCGGACTTCTCTGGCCTGACTCGTCCGAGGCCCAGGCGGCCGTCGGTCTCAGGGTGAGCATCTGGCACATCAAT